>NZ_JCAJZW010000023.1:0-127200 GCF_059510455.1 Streptomyces sp. NTD91 | reverse complement strand
CGGAGGGTCGTCCTCGTACCGGGCGTACGTGGACGATCCCGACAACGCGGCGAGGCGCCGTGCCAGGCGTCGCGGACCAGACGGGACTTTCGAAACACGCCCTAGGCCCAGAGCTGGCCCTGCAGCGTCTTGATGGCCTCCTCGGTGGTGGCCGCCGTGTAGACGCCGGTGGACAGGTACTTCCAGCCGCCGTCGGCCACGATGAAGACGATGTCGGCGGATTCTCCGGCCCTGACCGCCTTGCGACCCACGCCGATCGCCGCGTGCAGGGCGGCGCCGGTCGAGACGCCCGCGAAGATGCCCTCCTGCTGCAGGAGTTCACGGGTGCGGGTGACCGCGTCGGCCGAGCCGACCGAGTAGCGGGTGGTGAGCACCGAGGCGTCGTACAGCTCGGGCACGAAGCCCTCGTCGAGGTTGCGCAGGCCGTAGACCAGGTCGTCGTAGCGCGGCTCGGCGGCGACGATCTGCACGTCCGGCCTGCGCTCGCGCAGGTAGCGGCCGACCCCCATCAGGGTGCCGGTGGTGCCGAGGCCCGCGACGAAGTGGGTGATCGAGGGCAGGTCCGCGAGGATCTCGGGGCCGGTGCCGGCGTAGTGGGCGCCCGCGTTGTCCGGGTTGCCGTACTGGTACAGCATCACCCAGTCGGGGTGTTCGGCGGCCAGTTCCTTGGCCACGCGCACGGCCGTGTTGGAGCCGCCCGCGGCCGGCGAGGAGATGATCTCCGCGCCCCACATCCCGAGCAGGTCCCGGCGCTCCTGCGAGGTGTTCTCCGGCATCACGCACACCATGCGGTAGCCCTTGAGCTTGGCCGCCATGGCGAGGGAGATGCCGGTGTTGCCGGAGGTGGGCTCCAGGATCGTGCAGCCCGGCGTGAGCCGGCCGTCCTTCTCCGCCTGCTCGATCATGTGCAGCGCGGGACGGTCCTTGACCGAGCCCGTGGGGTTGCGGTCCTCCAGCTTGGCCCAGATGCGGACCTCGGGGGACGGCGAGAGGCGCGGCAGGCGTACCAGGGGCGTGTTGCCCACCGCGGCCAGCGGGGAGTCGTAGCGCATACCGGGTCTCAGGCCCTACCGCCGGCCACGGCCGGCAGGATCGTCACGGCGTCGCCGTCGGACAGCTTGGTGTCGATGCCGTCGATGAAGCGGACGTCCTCGTCGTTCAGGTACACGTTGACGAAGCGGCGCAGCTTGCCCTCGTCCACGATGCGGTCCTGGATGCCCGCGTGCCGGGTCTCGAGGTCGGCGAACAGCTCGGCGAGGGTGTTCCCGGTGCCCTCCACCGCCTTCTGACCGTCGGTGTAGGTGCGGAGGATGGTCGGGATGCGGACCTCGATGGCCATGGCTCAGGGCTCCTGTCGGAAGGTGTCGTCGGTTCGGTCAGGCGCGCGGCGGGGCCGCGCCGTGGCTCACAGCCGGACGGCGGCAGCGGAAGTGGATCAACACATGGCGCTGTTCAGCCTGCACAGGTCGACGTGCAGCCGCGCCACGAGCAGCGTGCCCGGCGCCTTCTCGCTCACGTCGGTAAGAACCATGGACTCATCGTATCGATTCCCGGTCCGGATCCCGGAGTGTGATCCCGCATCCCGGACAGACTTCATCCGCAGTACGAGATCAGGGGGCTCTCAGTAGGCCTCGACGATCCTGACCTCCTCCTCGGTGACCTCGCCGTCCACGATCCGGAAGGAGCGGAACTGGAAGTCGCCGAGGTCGTCGGTGTCGCGGGTGGAGACCAGGACGTAGTGGGCGCCGGGCTCGTTGGCGTAGGAGATGTCGGTGCGCGAGGGGTAGGCCTCGGTGGCGGTGTGGGAGTGGTAGATGACCACCGGCTCCTCGTCGCGGTCGTCCATGTCGCGGTAGAGCCTGAGCAGGTCGCCGGAGTCGAACTCGTAGAACGTCGGCGACATCGCCGCGTTCAGCATGGGGACGAAGCGCTCGGGCCGGTCCGAACCCGCCGCGCCCGCCACGACGCCGCACGCCTCGTCGGGGTGGTCCTTGCGCGCGTGGGCCACGATCTGGTCGACGAGGGCCTGGGTGATGGTCAGCATGTGGGTCAGGATAAGCAGGCAGGGCGGTGGGCGAGACGCGCGGGCCGTTCCGTACCGAGAGGTGGTACGGAACGGCCCGCATCGCGGACGTCCTGAGCGGCAGCCGCGAACGGAGCGCCACGAGAGCTCCGTGCGGCTGGACGTCCCTCGGGGAGGGTCAGCGCTTGCGGAAGGCCGCGGCCTGCGGATTGCGGCGCCTGAGCACCCAGTAGGAGACGCCGAGGATCGCGGCCCACAGCGGAGCACAGTAAAGCGAGACCCGGGCGTCCTTGTCGATACCCATCAGTACGATCACCATGAAGATGAACGCCAGCGCGAGGACACTGGTGTACGGCGCACCCGGCGCGCGGAACTCGCTCTGCGGCAGTTCCCCGCGGTCGGCCCTGGCCCGGTAGCGGAGCTGGCAGACCAGGATGACGATCCAGGCCCACATGCCGGAGATGGTCGCGAAGGAGACGACGTAGTCGAACGCCTTGCCCGGCCACTGGTAGTTGATCCAGACGCCGACCAGCATGAGCGCGGCGGAGAACGTGGTGCCGACCAGCGGGGTGCCGCTGCGGGTCAGCCTGGTGAAGAACTTCGGGCCCTGGCTGTTGAGCGCCAGGTCGCGCAGCATACGGCCGGTGGAGTACATGCCGGAGTTGCAGGAGGACAGCGCGGCGGTCAGCACGACGAAGTTGACGATGCCGGCGCCGACGGGAAGCCCCATCTTCTGGAAGGCGGCCACGAAGGGGCTGACGCCCGGGTGGAACTCGGTCCACGGCACGACGGAAAGGATCATGACCAGCGCGCCGACGTAGAACACGGCGATGCGCCAGGGCACGGTGTTGATCGCCCTCGGCAGCACCGTCCTCGGGTTCTTGGACTCGCCCGCGGTGACGCCGACCAGCTCGACGGCGAGGAAGGCGAACATGACCATCTGCAGGGTCATCAGGGTGCTGCCGACGCCGTGCGGGAAGAAGCCGCCGTCGCTCCACAGATGGCTCACGGACGCGGTCCTGCCGGCGTCGGAGAAGCCGACCGTCAGGATGCCGGCGCAGATCAGGATCATGCCGATGATCGCGGTGACCTTGACCATGGAGAACCAGAACTCCAGCTCACCGAAGAGCTTCACGGAGATCAGGTTGGCGCCGTACAGCACCACCGTGAAGATCAGCGCGGAGACCCACTGCGGGATGTCGAACCAGTACGTCATGTAGGCGGCCGCGGCCGTGACCTCGGTGATGCCGGTGACCACCCAGAACAGCCAGTACGTCCAGCCGGTGACGTAGCCCGCGAAGGGGCCGACGAACTCGCGCGCGTACTCCGAGAACGAACCCGACACCGGGCGGTACATCAGCAGTTCGCCGAGCGCCCGCATGATCAGGAAGATGACGAGGCCCGCGACCGCGTAGGCCAGGATCAGGCTGGGTCCGGCCTTGGAAATGCCCTTGCCCGCGCCGAGGAACAGGCCGGTGCCGATGGCACCGCCGATGGCGATCATCTGGATCTGCCGGGCCCCGAGCCCGCGCTGGTATCCCTCGCCGCCCTCGCTGTCGGCCGGCGCGGCTTCCTTGCCGTCGCGATGCTGGTCGACCTGCGCTGAGGTCATGTGTGGTGCGCCTTTCTCCATGCCGACCCGGGCCTTTCGTCGGCCGCGGATCGGGTTTCGATCCCCCCGGATTGGAGTTGTTGCCTGGCCGACGGTCGTCGGCTCGGTGGCGCACCCGGCCGGACATGGGTGGTGCCGGCCGGGCGGTCGTGAAGATCTATCACGGCCGCAGAAGTGATCGCAGGCGTCGACTGTGGGGCAGCGCACAGGAAGAAGCGGACAGAAGGTGCGCTGAACGGGCGAACCCGGCCGCAACGGTGACGGGATCGTTATGCGGGTTTGAGCGTCCGCTGAGCGAACACTCGTGCACCGCGACCTGCCCGGATTACGTCATAAGCGTGTTGACGAGGGTCTCCTGGAGCCCGCCGAGCCACAGATAGGCCATCACCATCGGCTTGCGCGGGTCCTCGTCCGGAAGACGGTAGAGCAGATCGGTGTCGTCCTCGTCGGTGATCTCCAGCCGGGTGCCGATCGCGAGGCGCAGGTCGTTCAGGGCGCCGAGCCACCGCCGGGACTCCTCCGGCGCCAGCTTCAGCACCGCCCCGCCCTCGCCCACCGGGGCGAGGGCGTCCAGGGCACGGATCACCGCGAGCGCGTTCTCCCGCTTGCCGGCGCGCAGGTCGTTCTCGGTGTAGCGGCGGAACTCGGCGGAGTGCGCCTGTCGCTCCTCGACCTCGGAGGCCGAGGCGGGCGCGTGCTCCGGATCGTTGTACGCGTCCGGGAAGAGCCTCTTGAGCACGGGGTCGGCGGGCGGCTCGCTCGGGCCGTCGGCGAACAGCTCCGCGAGCGGGTCCTCCGGGCTGTCAGCGCCGGGGCCGGGGCCGATGAGCTCCAGCAGCTGGACGGCCAGCGAGCGGATGATCGAGATCTCGACGTCGTCGAGCGCGACGGCCGCGCCGCCGCCGGGGAGCGGTTCGAAATGTCCGGGCATGTAAATGGGTTCGCTACTTCCGGTCCTGCGGACGGGGTCGGGTCATTTCCGGTCCTGCTGGAGGGTGGCCCACAGACCGTAGCCGTGCATCGCCTGCACGTCGCGCTCCATCTCCTCGCGCGTCCCGCTGGAGACGACGGCCCGGCCCTTGTGGTGGACGTCGAGCATGAGCTTGGTGGCCTTGTCCTTGGAGTAGCCGAAGTACGTCTGGAAGACGTACGTCACATAGCTCATGAGGTTGACCGGGTCGTTGTGCACGATGGTGACCCAGGGGACGTCGGGCTCGGGTACGGCGAAGACCTCCTCCGCCGACTCGGTGCGTTCGATCTCTACGGGCGCGGGTGACGTCACACTGCCCATGCTGCCACGGCCCCCGGAAATCGTCACACCGACGAGAAGGGAGTACGATCCGTTGCCATGAACACAGCGGACCTTGGGCTGCCGGTGGATGTTCCGTCGACGGCGCTCTTCACGGACCAGTACGAGCTGACGATGCTGCAGGCCGCTCTGAGGGGTGGTACGGCCGAACGGCGGAGCGTGTTCGAGGTCTTCACCAGACGGCTGCCCGAAGGGCGCCGCTACGGCGTGGTGGCGGGCACCGGCCGGGTCCTGGACGCGGTGCAGAACTTCCGCTTCGACGCGGGCGTCCTCGGCTTCCTGCGCGAGGGTGAGATCGTCGACGAGGAGACCCTGACGTGGCTCGCCGAGTACCGCTTCAGCGGCGACATCTGGGGCTACCCCGAGGGCGAGGTCTACTTCCCCGGCTCCCCGATCATGCGCGTCGAGGGCTCCTTCGCCGAGTGCGTACTGCTCGAGACCGTGATCCTGTCCATCCTCAACCACGACTCCGCGATCGCCGCCGCGGCCTCCCGGATGTCCTCCGCCGCCGGTGACCGCCCGCTGATCGAGATGGGCGCCCGCCGCACCCACGAGCTGGCCGCGGTCGCCGCGGCGCGCGCCGCGTACGTGGGCGGCTTCGCGACCACCTCCGACCTGGCCGCCGGCTTCCGCTACGGCATCCCGACCGTCGGCACCTCCGCGCACGCCTTCACCCTGCTGCACGACCGCGAGCGGGACGCCTTCCGGGCCCAGGTCGACAGCCTCGGCCGGGGCACCACCCTGCTCGTGGACACCTACGACGTCGCCGAGGCCGTCCGTACCGCGGTCGAGGTGGCCGGCCCCGAGCTGGGCGCCGTCCGCATCGACTCCGGCGACCTGCTGCTCGTCGCGCACCGGGTCCGACAGCAGCTGGACGAGCTGGGCGCCACCGACACCAAGATCGTCGTCACCTCCGACCTGGACGAGTACGCGATCGCCTCGCTCGCCGCCGCCCCCGTGGACGCGTACGGCGTCGGCACCCAGCTGGTCACCGGCTCCGGGCACCCGACCTGCTCCATGGTCTACAAGCTGGTCGCCCGCGCCGAGTCCGGCGACCCGAAGGCGCCGACGGTGCCGGTCGCGAAGAAGTCCAGCGGGGGCAAGACCTCGATCGGCGGCCGCAAGTGGGCGGCGCGCCGACTGGACGAGGACGGGGTCGCGGAGGCCGAGGTCGTGGGCACCGGGCCGGTGCCGGCGGAGCTGGAAGAGCGGCAGCTGCTGGTCCAGCTGGTCAAGGCCGGGGACGTCGTCGCCCGCGAGCCGCTGGACGTGCCCCGGGACCGCCACAGGGCCGCCCGCGCGAACCTGCCGCTGTCCGCGACCCAGCTCTCCCGAGGGGAACCCGTCATTCCGACGGAGTACGTCTCCGAGCACTCGGGTAGCTAAAGCGGGACCGCCGTCCGCCCTCGTCCGCCGCCCTCTCCCGTACGGGCCCGTAAGTCTCTAGGCTCAGTTACTCAACCTCAGTCGAAGGACACCCGCCATGCGCCGCGCCTTGATCGTCGTAGACGTGCAGAACGACTTCTGCGAGGGAGGCAGCCTCGCGGTGGCCGGGGGTGCGGATGTGGCCGCCGCCATCACCGAGCTGATCGGTCAGGCCGCGGGATCCGGATACCGCCACGTGGTGGCCACCCGGGACCACCACATCGCGCCCGGCGGTCACTTCGCCGACGATCCCGACTTCGTCCACTCCTGGCCCGCGCACTGCGTCGCGGGCACGGAGGGGGTGGGCTTCCACCCCAACTTCGCCCCCGCCGTCGCCTCCGGCGCGGTCGACGCGGTCTTCTCCAAGGGCGAGTACTCGGCCGCCTACAGCGGCTTCGAGGGCAAGGAGGAGAACGGCGTGCCCCTGGCCGACTGGCTCCGCGCCCGCCACATCGACGAGGTCGACGTGGTCGGTGTGGCCACCGACCACTGCGTACGGGCCACCGCCCTGGACGCCGCCAGGGAGGGCTTCCGCACCCAGGTGCTGCTGGACCTCACGGCGGGAGTCGCCCCGGAGACGACGGAGCGGGCGCTGGAGGAGCTGCGCGAGGCGGGCGTGGAACTGACGGGCAAGCCGGTGGTCAGCGGCCAGGTGCAGTGATCATCGGCGTGCCGGGCGCGCGGGGCGGACGGGAATCCGACGACGGGCGCCAGGGGTCACTGCACCACCGCTGACCTGCGAAGCAGCGCTCTGATCGGGTGCCACAGCTCGTTCACCGTGACACCGTTGCCGGCCGGGGCCGTGCGCCATATCAGGCCGTCCGGATGGTGCAGTACCGCCGTGATCTCGTCCGGGGTCGGGGGTGCGGCGTTCCCCCGCAGGTAGATGGCGCGGAACCCCAGGTTGCGGAGTCTGGTCAGGGCTCGGGCGCGGTTCTGGGCGTGCACCAGGACCCGCACCCCGGCGGAGTCGTAGGGCAGGTTCAGCGCCACCACGACCGTCCCGTTCGGCATCTTGCAGAAGCCTCCAGCGGCCATGCGGTCACATCCCCGTTTCGGTCGGTGTCAATAAGCGGTCCACAGGACGCACCTAAACACGATCGGCGGCGACCCGCCAAGGGGTTGCCGCCGATACGCACCTGACCTGCGGAAATGTGGACTACTTCACTGCGGGGCCGACCTTGAGCAAGATCGTCGAGCCGTCTCCGGTCTCCTTGACGATCGCGATCTTGGTGTTGGTGTCAGTGACCTGCACGCCCGCGGCGGGGTTCGACGGGTCGTAGTAGGTGCTGGTGTGGTCGTTGAAGATCGGAACACCCTTCGACGCCTTGATCACCGTCGGGACGTCCGCCTTGTGCAGCGTGATGCCGTCGGTGCGGTACAGGCTGAACGGTGAGTCGTAGGCCTGGATGCGGCCGCGCATCGGCGTGCTGTCGGACCACTTCAGCGCCTTCGGGTGCGAGTCGACCGGCAGGATCAGACCCGAACCCGGGTGCCCGTTCGCGCTGTTGGTGTTGTTGTCCGCCTGCGAGGTGTCCCACTTCCAGATCAACAGGCCGCTCTGGTACGGGTAGTGCTCCACCCAGTCGGGACGCGAGGCGAAGCCGAAGTTGTACGGGCCGGCCTTCAGGGTCTTGTCGTACGACACGTACTGCCGGTCCTCGGCGATGTAGTACTGCTCGTAGTCCTTGGTGAAGGACGCGCCGATGCGGGAGAAGCCGTTCGGGGTCCAACCCGCGTCCTGCGACTCGGCGTTGTCCGAGAAGACCGGCGTGCCGTCGGCGGTCACGGTGATCTCGTCGGCGGTGAAGCCGCTCTCCGCGACACCGCCGTCGGTGGCGTAGCGGAAGCGCAGGTCGATCTTCCTGCCCGCGTACGCGTCGAGCGGGTACGAGAGCTTCTTGTGGCTCTGCGAGAAGCCGGTGAGCGCCGACTTGCCGCTGCCGTCACGCGGGAGGGCCTGGCCGTCCGCCGTGCCGTCCAGGGCGGTCCAGTGGGCGCCGCCGTCGGTGGACACCTCGGCGTACAGGTAGTCGTAGCCGTCCTCGATGGCCCACCAGCCGTCCAGGTCGAGCTTCGCCGAGGACTTTCCGGTCAGGTCGACCGACCGGGTCAGCGTGTTCTTCAGGTCGTTGCCGCTGCCGCTCCACCACTGGGTCGAACCCTCGGCCGGCTGGGTGATCGTGGTGGTGACCGCCTTGTCCGGCAGGGTGACCACGAGGGCCTGCTTGTCCCAGGTGTTGTACTCGGCGAGGCCCAGCTTGTGGGTGGACTGGGCGCCGGCCTTGGCGACGTCGTAGTTCAGCCAGCCCAGTTGCAGCTTGTCCCAGGCGTTGAGGTCGCCCGGCAGGTCGCCGATGGACTCCTTGCCGGTGCCGAGCCAGGAGCCGGAGGACATCAGGGTCCAGAAACCGGTGGAGTTGTCGCCGCCGGCGGTGTCGTACTCGTCCGGCAGGCCGAGGTCGTGGCCGTACTCGTGGGCGAAGACGCCGAGGCCGCCGTTCTCCGGCTGGATGGTGTAGTCGCCGACCCAGACGCCGGTGTCGCCGACCTGGGCGCCGCCGAGCTTGTTGTCGGCGGGGCCGGTCGCGCCCGCGTCGGTGCCGAAGGCGTACCAGCGGTGGGCCCAGATCGCGTCGGTGCCCTGGGCGCCGCCGCCCGCGGACTCGTCCTCACCGGCGTGCACGATCTGGAAGTGGTCGACATAGCCGTCGGGCTCGTTGAAGTCGCCGTCGCCGTCGTAGTCGTAGCGGTCCCACTGGTCGTACTGGGCGAGGTCCTTCTTGATGTCGGCGTCGGTCTTCCCGGCCGCCTTCTGCTGCGCCACCCAGGCCGTCAGGCCGTCGCTGACCACGCTCCACACGCTCGGGCAGTTGGTCTGGCCGCAGGCGTCGTTGCCGTAACGGGCCTCGTTGTACGGGACCTCGACCCAGTCGGTGACCTCGCCGTCGACCGAGTAGCGGCCCGAGGACTGCTTCTCGTAGTACTTCTTCAGCGACTCGGTCTTCCTGCCGGTGCCGAAGTAGAGGTCCTGGTAGTGCTTCTGGTTGTAGTCCTTCTGCCAGGCCGTGGAGTTGTCCTGCTCGCGGTCGGGCGCGGCGATGGTGTTGTGCAGCGGGCCGGGCGTGCCGCCGTACTTCGGGTCGGTCTTGTCCCCGAACTCCACCAGGATCGTGAAGATCTTGTCGGTCTTCTCGCGGCTCAGCTCGACGTACTTGCTCCGGCCCTTGCGGCTCTTGAGCGCCACCACCTTGGAGCCGTCGCGCTCCTGCGCCTCGGCCCTGCCCGAGATGAGCCGGCTGAGCGCCTCACGGCGCTGGGCCTCCCGGGTCCTGCTGAGCGGGCCGTCGAGGTCGTGCGCCCGCTGCCTCACCGGGGCCGGGTCGTGCCGGTGGACGGCCGCGGACGGGGCCTGGGTGCTCGCCTCCGCGACGGCGAACGTGGCGAACGTGGCGGAGGCCGCCGCGAGCGTCACGCCGATCGCGGCCGCTCGGAACGTCCAGGATCTGCTGGTCACTTGAGTTCCTCCCCTGCGCCTGTTCGGCGCATGCCAAGTGACGTCATTTGACTAGAGGTTGGGAAGAAAAGACAGATCTTGACTTGCTCAGGTCGATTGCACTACGCCCAGCCGACGATTTCTTTACGAATCTGCTCGCGGCCTATGCCTCCACCCCATGACTCCGTGCGCCCCCTGTGCACCGGTACCGTGGGTTAGGCCACGCTTACCGGGTGTCCGGCTCGGGCATGCACGCGAAGAGAGTCGAATGGCGCCCTCATCCGAAGAGAAGAATCCCCCGAAGACTTCCGAGGACACGATTGCCATGCCTCGTCCGACCGCCGCACAGCTCGTTTACGGTTCGTGCACCGTGATCTTCTCGACGCTCGCCATGCTGCTGCTGTCCCGGACGAGTTCGGGCCTCGGGGTCACCGTCATCGCCCTCGCGGCGCTGGCCCTCGGGCTCCTCGTGGCGATGACGGTGCCGCTGCCGCAGGCACGCACGACCGAGGCGCCGGCCGAGTCCGCCGAGCCGGCACCCCAGGAGCAGCCGGTTTCCACGGCCCTGTGAACGGCACGCACGCAGACGAAAGCGGCGGCTCCGTGCCTCTCACGCAGCCGCCGCTTTCGTGTGCGGCACCGGTGCTCAACCGGTGCTGACCACCACCGTCTTGGCCGCCTTGTCGTGCAGCCCCTGCTTGTAGGGCCTGTCGAAGTAGCTCCAGCCGCCGCAGATCGCCGTCCAGATGCAGGCGCAGCAGAAGGCGAACGGCACCCACAGCACCAGGGCGCGGACCAGGTTGGTCTGCACCGAGGGGGTGGCGCCGTTGTCCAGGTTCGCCACCCGCATGCGCAACCACTTCTTGCCCAGGGTCTGGCCGTACTGGCTCATCATGAAGGTGTCGTAGGCGATGTACAGCACGGCGGCGACGACGGACTGCGCGACGGACCGGCCGACTTCGACGTGGTCGTCGTCGACGGTGTACTCGCGCACCCCGAACGCCCAGGTCAGCAGCCAGACGACGATCCCGACGAGGACCATGTCGACGATCCGCGCGAGCGTCCGCCTGCCGCTGTCGGCGAGCGGGGGCATGCCGGCGAGCGGATCGGTGGGATAACCGCCGGCACCCGCGCCGTAGGGGCCGGTGCCGTAAGGGCCACCATCGTACGGACCACCATCGTAGGGGCCGCCACCGTAGGGAGGAGGTTGGCCGCCACCGTAGGGAGGGGGCTGCTCACCTCCGGGAGGTGGCGGCCAGCCGCCCGGAGGTGGTGGCTGGCCGCCGCCGGGGGGCGGGGGCTGCGGGCCCGCGCCGCCGGGCGGAGGGGGCTGCTCGGCGCCGTCGTACGGAGTGTCGTACGGCGAGCCCGACCCCTGGTCCGACGGGGGCCGCTTCCTGAACGGGTCGTCCTCGGGGGGCTGCTCTCCGGAGCCGGGGGGCGGTTCGCTGCTCATGGCCCGAGTGGACCGCGAACGCCCCGGCTCCGCATCCGGCGGACCGCCGGACGGAGTACGCCGGTGCCGAAGCGCGCCGCGGCGCCGGGCTCAGCCCGCGACGAAGGTGTGGGCCGCCTTGTCGTGCCAGCACTGGCGCCAGGGCCGGTCGAACAGGCACCACAGCACCCCTACGATCCCGATACCGAGCAGCCCCGGCACGCTGTAGACCAGCCAGCGGCGCAGCGCCCGGCCGAAGGTCGGGGGCTCGTGCGCCTCGATGTCCCGGACCTCGAGACCGAGCAGCCTCTTGCCGAGGGTGCGGCCCCACTTGGCGGTCGGCAGCACCTCGTAGCAGACCCCGACCAGCAGCAGGGCGGCGAGCACGATGCCGAGGCTGGTACCGGTCGTGCCGTCGAGCAGCCAGACGGTGACCTCGCGGCCGGACAGCCTGGCCGCGTCGATCTTCTGCCGAATGTGGTCGGCCGCCCTGAGGCCGAGCGGTACGGCGGCGGCGGCCGTCACGGCGCCCACGATCAGGGTGTCGATCAGCCGGGCGACGAACCGCTTGCCCAGCCCGGCGGGACGCGCGGCGGCCTGCCTGCGGGCGGCCGCCTGGAACGGGTCCTCCACCGGCGGCTTCCACGGCGCCACCGGCGGCTCCTCGCCGCCGGCCAGCTGGTGCACCTGCTGCGCCCAGGACGCCTGCCCCCCACCGGGCCCGCTGGTCACCGGGGTGACCGGGGCACCGCCCTGCGCGGGCACCGACGGAGCCATGGCCGCCTGGGCCGGCTGGCCGGGCTGGGCCTCCGAGGGTGTCTGCGCGGCGGTGGCGCGGGCGGCGGCGGCCTTGCCGGCACCGAAGCCGGGGCCTGCCGACGGCTTGGCGGCGGGGTCGGCGGCGGACGGCGGGGTGGACGAGGCCGGTGAGGCGGGTGAACCGACGCGACCCTGCGGTCCGAAGCCTCCCGTGCCGGCGGCGGGCGAGGCGAAGCCGGGGCCCTGGGGTGCGCCGGGCGGGCCGAAGCCTGAGGCCGCGGCGGCGTCCGCGCCGGAGGCCGGGGAGCCGGAGGGCGGCGGGCCGGACGCGGGCCGCGCGCCCCGCCCGCCCTGGCCCGGCACCGGGCGGAACGTCATCGTGCCGTCGTCCTTGACCGCCGCGGGTCCCGGGACCGGGCGGCGGAAGACGAAGGTGCCGCCGGGGTCCTGGTCGTCGACCTCCCCGGAGGCGGGGGTGCCGCCCTCGCCGCCCGGCCGGAACGAGCCCGACGGCACCCGCGGATCGGCGCCGCCAACGGCCCGCCCGGCACCGTCACCATGACCACCGGCAGCGGACCGACCGGCATCCTGGCCGCCGGGTCCCGCCTGGCCGCCCGTACCGTCCTGCCGGTGCGTGCCACCGGCGTCCGCCTGCCCCGCGGCGCCCTGATCGCCGTACCCGGCGTGCCCCGTGTCGCCGCGCGCGCCGGTGCTCCAGGCACCCGCACCGCCCTGGGCGTCGGCTGTCCAGGCGCCCGCGCCGTCCTGCGCGGAGGGCATCGGCTGCGGGTCCTCGTCGAAGAAGTGGGGGCCCGTCTCCTCGACGGCCGGGACCGCGGGGCGGACGCCGGGCGGCGGGGTGAGCCGTTCGCCGTCCTTCGGCGCCGGGCGGCTGGTGCCGGGCACCCAGGAGGCGCCGTTCCAGTACCGGACGTATCCGGGGATGGACGGGTCCGGGTAGTAGCCCTCGCGGGGCCTGTCGTCACCTGGGGCCGGGGTTGGGGCGCTCATGTCCGTCGTCCCGTATCTGCTCGGGGGTGGGATGGGGGCCTCCACATCTATCAGACCGCGGCCGCCTACAGCGCCAGTCCCGCAGGACCCACCCCTTTCCGGGCAACGCCGTACCGAGGTCTCATGCGTCCGCGAAAAGAATTCCTCCCGACCCGCGTCATGGCGCAGCCCCTGCCCGCTCCCTCTCTGCGCGGGCCCGGTCCGAGCGGCCCCCAGGGGAAAGGAGACGCAGATCATGCATCACACCGTGGTGGAGCGGGAGCTGGAGACGAGGCTCGTCCTGTCGCCGGAGCGGAGCATCCCGGTGCCGGCCCGGCTGAGCTACCGGTCCGACGATCCGTACGCCGTCCACATCTCCTTCCACATCGACTCGGACCGCCCCGTCAACCGGACATTCGCCCGGGACCTCCTGGTGGAGGGCGTGTTCCGGCCGTGCGGGCAGGGGGACGTGCGGGCGTGGCCGACGAAGGCGGACGGGCGCAGCGTCGTACTGATGGCGCTCGGTTCCCCGGACGGGAACGCGCTGCTGGAGGCCCCGGTCCCGCAGGTGTCGGCCTGGCTGGAGCGGACGCTGCGGGCCGTGCCGCCGGGGACCGAGGGCGGGCAGCTGGGCATCGACGACGCGCCCGACCAGTTGCTCGCCCGGTGAGCCCCGGTTCAGAAGAGCTTGCCCGGGTTGAGGATGCCGAGGGGGTCGAAGGCCTGCTTCACGGCCCGCTGCATCTCGACCCCGACGGGGCCGATCTCCCGGGCGAGCCACTCCTTCTTCAGCACACCGACGCCGTGCTCGCCGGTGATCGTACCGCCGAGTTCCAGGCCGAGGGCCATGATCTCGTCGAAGGACTCGCGGGCCCGCCGGGACTCGTCGTCGTCCCGGGCGTCGAAGCAGACGGTGGGGTGGGTGTTGCCGTCGCCGGCGTGCGCGCAGACGCCGATGGTCAGGTCGTACTCGGCGGCGATCCGCTCGACGCCCTCCAGCATCGCGGCGAGCCGCGAGCGGGGCACGCACACGTCGTCGATCATCGTCGTGCCCCTGACCGCCTCCAGCGCGGTCAGCGAGAGCCGCCGGGCCTTGAGCAGCATCTCGGACTCGGCCGCGTCCTCGGCCGGGACGACCTCGGTGGCGCCGGCGGCCTCGCACAGGGCACCGACGGCCGCGAGGTCGGCGGCCGGGTCCGTGGTGTCGAAGGCCGCCAGCAGCAGCGCCTCGGTGGTCTCGGGCAGACCCATGCGGGCGAGGTCGTTGACCGCCTTGACGGTCGTACGGTCCATCAGTTCGAGGAGGGAGGGGACGTGGCCTCCTTCCATGATCCGGCAGACCGCGTCGCAGGCGGTGGCCGCGGAGGAAAACTCGGCGGCCAGCACCAGCTGCTGCGACGGCTTGGGCTTCAGCGCGAGCACGGCCCGTACGACGATGCCGAGCGAGCCCTCCGAGCCGACGAACAGGCGGGTGAGGTCGTAGCCGGCGACGCCCTTGGCCGTACGGCGGCCGGTGGACATCAGCCGGCCGTCGGCGAGCACCACGTCCAGGCCGAGCACGTACTCGGCGGTGACCCCGTACTTCACGCAGCACAGGCCGCCGGAGCCGGTACCGATGTTGCCGCCGATGGTGCACATCTCCCAGCTGGAGGGGTCCGGCGGGTAGTACAGGCCGTGTTCCGCGACCGCACGCGACAGGGTCGCGTTGATCACTCCGGGCTCGACCACGGCGATGCGGTCGACGGGGCTGATCTCCAGGATGCGGTCCATCTTGGTGAGGGACAGCACGACACAGCCCTCGGTGGCGTTCGCGGCGCCGGACAGACCGCTGCGGGCGCCCTGCGGGACCACCGGCACGCGCAGGTCGCTCGCGACGCGCATGACGTGCTGGACCTGTTCGACGGTGCGCGGCAGGACGACGACGGCGGGGGCGCCGGCCGGGCAGAAGCTCGCCATGTCGTGGGCGTACGCGCCGGTGACGTCCGGGTCGGTGAGGACGGCCTCGGCGGGCAGGCCGGCCAGGAGCCGGTCGGTGAGGTTGCCGGTCGCCTCGTCGCGTGGGGCTTCGATACGGCTCATGATCACAAGGTTCGCACTCCCGGCCATCGGTGTGAACCCCGCCGGGCCCCCGTCCGCTCCGCCGGGAGCGGGGCGTCGCTCGGCCCGCGGTGCGCGTCCGGGCCGGCCGTGCGGCGCCCGCGCGTGTTCCGGCCACCGGTCTCCCGGACCGCCGTGCGGCTGTGGCGGCCCTCGGTGGTCCCCGTGGTCGTCGCGTGCCGACGCCGTCACCGCACGCCCCCTGGGCCGGCCAAGGGGCCCGGTTCCTGGAGATCCCGCCGAGCCGCACCCTGTCCGGGCTCCGTCAGCCCACCGACCGGCACGAGCGGGAGCTGTGCCCGGCACCGCTTTCCACTCGCGCGAGACGGCCACGGCGAGCGCGCGCCGTGGCCGTCCTCTGCGCCTACCAGCAGGCCGCCCTGCTCAGAGGTTGCCGCGCTTGGCCTGCTCGCGCTCGATCGCCTCGAACAGGGCCTTGAAGTTGCCCTTGCCGAAGCCCATCGAGCCGTGCCGTTCGATGATCTCGAAGAACACCGTAGGCCGGTCCTGGACCGGCTTGGTGAAGATCTGCAGCAGATAGCCGTCCTCGTCGCGGTCGGCGAGGATCTTCAGCTCGCGCAGGGTCTCGATCGGCACCCGGGTGTCACCGACCCACTCGCCGAGGGTGTCGTAGTAGGAGTCCGGGGTGTCGAGGAACTCGACGCCGGCCGCGCGCATGGTGCGCACCGTCTGGACGATGTCGTTGGTGTTCAGCGCGATGTGCTGGCAGCCGGGGCCGCCGTAGAACTCCAGGTACTCGTCGATCTGGGACTTCTTCTTGGCGATGGCGGGCTCGTTGAGCGGGAACTTCACCTTCAGCGTGCCGTCGGCCACGACCTTCGACATCAGCGCCGAGTACTCGGTGGCGATGTCGTCGCCCACGAACTCCTTCATGTTCGTGAAGCCCATGACGTTGTTGTAGAAGGCCACCCACTCGTCCATCCTGCCGAGCTCGACGTTGCCGACGCAGTGGTCGATCGCCTGGAAGGTGCGCTGCGCGGGCGGTTCGACGATCGGCCTTGCGGCGGCGTAACCGGGCAGGTAGGGGCCGTCGTAGCCGGAGCGCTCGACCAGCGTGTGCCGGGTCTCGCCGTAGGTGGCGATCGCGGCGAGGACGACGGTGCCGTGCTCGTCCTTCAGCTCGTACGGCTCCGCGACGCTCTTCGCGCCGTGCTCGACGGCGTAGGCGTGGGCGGCGCGGGCGTCGGGGACCTCGATGGCCAGGTCGACGACGCCGTCGCCGTGCTCGGCCACGTGCCGGGCGAGGAAGTGGCCCCAGGTGCTGCTCGGCTTGATCACCGAGGTGAACACGAACCGGGCGGAGCCGTTCTCGAGCACGTAACTGGCGGTCTCGCGGCTGCCGTTCTCCGGTCCGGAGTAGGCGACGAGCTTCATGCCGAAGGCGGTGGAGTAGTAGTGCGCCGCCTGCTTGGCGTTGCCCACGGCGAAGACGACCGCGTCCATTCCCTTGACCGGGAAGGGGTCGGCCTGCCGTGCGGTGTCGGGAGTGTGGTGTGTGGTCTGCGTCATGGCGGAAGCGTGGCCCCGCTCTGCAAGGTGCGCAATAGTTCGCGTATTCACTGGGCAATGTGTTCAGCAGTACGGCCGTTTAGGCGGTATTTCTGTACACGATGCCCACCCCCTGGAGGTTGCCGTGGCCATCGATCGTCTGGACGGGCGGATCATCGTGCTCCTCGCCCGGGAGCCGCGCATCGGCGTGCTGGAGATGTCCCGGCGGCTGGGCGTCGCGCGGGGCACGGTGCAGGCGCGACTGGACCGGCTTCAGTCGAACGGGGTCGTCCGCGGATTCGGCCCGCAGGTGGATCCGGCGGCCCTCGGCTATCCGGTCACGGCGTTCGCGACGCTGCAGATCCGCCAGGGCCAAGGAGCCGATGTCCGGGCGCACCTGGCGACCGTGCCGGAGGTGCTGGAGCTGCTGACCACCACCGGCAGCGGGGACATGCTGTGCCGGCTGGTGGCCCGTTCGAACGCCGATCTCCAGCGGGTGATCGACCGCGTCGTCGGCTTCGACGGCATCGTCCGGGCCTCCACGGCGATCGTCATGGAGAACCCCGTTCCGCTGCGGATCATCCCCCTGGTGGAACAGGCTGCCGCGGACAGCGCGGAAGGGACGTAGGCCGGTCCCGGGACGCACACCTGGTGCCGCGGCAGGCAACGTTTGCCCGTCGAGGAGCGGCGTCCGGTGCGTGCTCTCGGCGTGCCGGGTGCAAGCCCTCGTACTGGAGGTACTTGGGTTTGTGCCCGGTGCGGCGAGTGGGGGCACCTCCCACGCCCTTGAGGCAGTGGGGGAGCGTGCCGGGCGTCGCGACGGGGCGGACGTTGCCTGTGGCGGCACTAGGGCGTGTTTCGAAAGTAGCGTCGTCCGCCCGGAGGGCGGGGTCCGCGGCGTCTGGTGCGGTGCATCGCAAGGCGGAGGGTCGTCCTCGTACCGGGCGTACGTGGACGATCCCGACAACGCGGCGAGGTGCCGTGCCAGGCGTCGCGGACCAGACGGGACTTTCGAAACACGCCCTAGCAGCCCGGTACGGAACCTCTGCCGGTGTCCAGCGTGTCCAGGGCGTTCACCGCGCCCTTGAGCGTGCTGACCGGGACCAGGCGCAGGCCCTTGGGGAGTTCCGCCTTGGCGTCGGCGCACTCGGCCCTCGGGACCAGGAAGACGGTCGCGCCGTCCCGCCGGGCGGCCTGCGTCTTCAGAGCCACCCCGCCGACCGCGCCGACCTTCCCGGAGGCGTCGATCGTTCCCGTGCCGGCGATGGTGCGGCCGCCGGTGAGGTCGCCGCCGCTGCCGTTGCCGTGCAGCTTGTCGATGATGCCCAGGGTGAACAGCAGCCCCGCGCTCGGCCCGCCCACGTCGGCGAGCTTCAGGCTGACCCGGACCTTGTCGGCGCTCAGCCCGAGGTACTTCAGCGCCGCCTGGGTCGCCGCGTCCTGGGACTGCTTCATCTGGGCCTCATTGTGCTTCTCGATCTCCTGCACGGTGTCACCGCTCGGGTAGACCGCGTCGCGCGGCATCACCGCGCGGTCGGTGCGGAACCAGCTGCCGAACACGTCACCGAGGGTGACCCGGGCGTCCGGCCCGGTCGCCGCGATGGTCACCATGCGCAGCTGCCCGGTGGTCCGCCGTACCGGCGCACCGGAGACGGTGATCACCTTGCTGCCCCTGTTCTCACCGAGCACGTTCGCCGTCATGCCGGGCTGCGCCACGGAGAACGGCAGCGGCGCGAACACCGCCGTGGCCAGCAGGGCCACGACGGGTACGGCGCAGACGGCTACGGCCTGGAGACGCGTGAGACGTGAGAGCACGCCCTCAATCTAACGTGACCGGGGCCTGTGCCCTGTGCCGCGTACGGCTTCCGTCACCGTCGGGTGAACCTGCGCCGGGCGTCCGGAGGCGGCTCGACGCCGACTCCGGGGCCGGACGGGACCGGCAGGTGGCCGCCTCGGGGACGAACGGTCGGTGAGGTCCTCGGCGACGTGGCGCGGCAGGGCGGCGGCTCGGGGCCCGCGGGCGACCGCGGCCGGCCCTCGGCGGAGTAGGTGACGAGGTGCAGCAGGAAGGTGCCCTTCGCCGCCTCCTGTGTCCGGGCCGGCGGCGGCGCGGCTCGACGGCGCCCTCCGGCACCGGACGTGCCGGTCGTCGCGGCGGGCGAGGGTTCGTCCCCCGGGGGCGACGTGGACGAGGGGGCACCGGCGGGATCCGGGGGCTCCTGCGAGCGGACCGCCGCCCACCGGCCCCGGGTCGTCGTGAGCCGGCCGCTCCCGTCACGGGCCGCTTCGCGGCGCCGCGGTGCCGTCCGCCGCTCGGCGCGGTCCGCGTCAGCGCAGCGCCTCCGCCACCTCGCGGGCCGCGTCCACCACCCTCGGCCCCACCCGTTCCGGTACGGAGTCCGCGAGCATCACGACACCGACGCTGCCCTCGACGCCGGTGACCCCGATCAGCGGTGCCGCGGCCCCGCTCGCCCCGGCCTCCAGTTCGCCGTGCGTGAGGGTGTACCCGGGATCCACGGCCGGAGACTGCCGCGCGGCCAGGATCGCCTTGCCCGCCGCCCCCCGGTCCAGCGGGTGCCGGAAACCGGCCCGGTACGCCACGTGGTAGTCGGTCCACGTCGGTTCGACCACGGCGACGGCCAGCGCCTCCGTCCCGTCCACCAGCGTCAGATGCGCCGTCGCCCCTATGTCCTCGGCGAGCGACCGCAGGGCGGGCAGAGCGGCCTCCCGCACCAGCGGATGCACCTGCCGGCCGAGCCGCAGCACCCCCAGCCCGACCCTGGCGCGCCCGCCCAGGTCACGCCGTACGAGGGCGTGTTGCTCCAGGGTGGCGAGCAACCGGTACACCACGGTACGGTTCACGCCCAGTTTCGTGGACAACTCGGTGACGGTCAGCCCGTGGTCGGTGTCGGCCAGCAGCTTGAGGACGCGCAGTCCCCGGTCGAGCGTCTGAGAGGTCTCCGCGGTCACGACGCCCACTCCTTTGGTGGTGAGGTCGGCGGTCCCCTGTGCGACGGATGCGTCGCCGAGTCCCGTCGGCGACGCGCTTCAGAGGCCGCCGATCGGCAGGACGGCCCAGCGGCTCCGGGCCATGTCGCTTCACGGCTGCGCTCCGCGGCGGCGCTGCCACGGGGCGTGTGCGTAGCGGGACAGTAGCGAAGCAGGTTCGCTCAGCGGAAGTCTTCGTCCAGAATCCGGTCAAGCCGAGATCCGGCCTGCTGTCATTCGTCCGGAAACGCACAGCCCCCAGGAACTGACACGCGCCAGTCCCTGGGGGGTCCGGGGCGTGGCCCAGCCACCTGCTGGGCAGGTCATCTCATCCGGGTCGCCCACTCCTGCACCTTGGCGATGCGCTGCCGCAGCTGCCCCGCCGTGGCCTCCGCGCTGGGCGGTCCCCCGCACACCCGCCGCAGCTCGGTGTGGATCACCCCATGCGGCTTGCCGCTCTGGTGGACGTACGCACTGACCAGGGTGTTCAGCCGCTTGCGCAGCTCCATCATCTCCTTGTGCGTGACCACCGGCCGCCGCTCGGCCGGCAGCTCCAGCAGGTCGGCCTCGCTGTCCGGTTTCTTGCGGCTGTGCGCGATCTGCCGGGCCTGCCGCTTCTGCAGCAGCAGTTGCACCTGCTCGGGTTCCAGCAGCCCGGGAATGCCGAGGTAGTCCTGCTCCTCCTCGCTGCCCGGGTGGGCCTGCATGCCGAACTCGGCGCCGTCGTAGAGCACCCGGTCGAAGACGGCGTCGGACTCCAGCGCCTCGAAGGGCAGCATGTCCTGCTCGCCGGTGTCCTCGTCCTGCTGCTTGTTCGCCTCCTCCATCTCCTTCTCGGATTCGGCGTACGGGTCCTCCTCGCCCTCCTTCTTCGGCTTGTCGAGGGCGTGGTCCCGCTCCTTCTCCATCTCGCCCGCGAAGGTCAGCAGGTCGGGCACGGTCGGCAGGAACACGGACGCGGTCTCGCCGCGCCGCCGGGACCGTACGAAACGCCCGACGGCCTGCGCGAAGAAGAGCGGGGTGGAGATGGTCGTCGCGTACACGCCGACCGCGAGCCGGGGCACGTCCACACCCTCGGACACCATGCGCACCGCGACCATCCACCGGTCGTCGTTCGCGCTGAACTCGTCGATCCTCTTCGAGGCGCCGGCGTCGTCGGACAGGACGAGCGTGGCCTTCGTGCCCGTGATCTCCCGGATCAGCTTGGCGTACGCACGCGCCGAGTCCTGATCGGAGGCGATGACCAGGGCGCCGGCGTCCGGGATGGCCTTCCTGACCTCGGTCAGCCGCTGATCGGCGGCGCGCAGCACGCTGGGCATCCAGTCGCCGCGCGGATCGAGCGCCGTACGCCAGGCCTGGCTGATCGCGTCCTTCGTCATCGGCTCGCCGAGCCGCGCGGCGACCTCGTCACCGGCCTTCGTACGCCAGCGCATGTTGCCGCTGTAGGAGAGGAAGATGACCGGCCGGACGACCCCGTCCGACAGGGCTGAGCCGTAGCCGTAGGTGTAGTCGGCGGCGGAACGGCGGATGCCGTCCGGTCCCTCCTCGTACGTCACGAAGGGGATGGGGTTGGTGTCGGAGCGGAACGGCGTACCGGTGAGCGCGAGCCTGCGCGCGGCGGGCTCGAACGCCTCCAGGCAGGCCTCGCCCCAGGACTTGGAGTCACCGGCGTGGTGGATCTCGTCGAGGATGACGAGCGTCTTGCGCTGCTCGACCCGGTTGCGGTGCAGCATGGGCCGTACGCCGACACCGGCGTAGGTGACGGCGACGCCGTCGTACTCCCGGCCGAGCGGGCCCGCGCTGTATTCGGGATCGAGCTTGATCCCTATCCTTCCGGCCGCCTCCGCCCACTGCTTCTTCAGGTGCTCGGTCGGCGCGACCACGGTCACCTGCTGCACGACGTGGTGGTGCAGCAGCCAGGAGGCGAGCGTCAGCGCGAAGGTCGTCTTGCCGGCGCCGGGCGTGGCCACGGCGAGGAAGTCGCGCGGCTGCTCCTGGATGTACTTCTCCATCGCCCCCTGCTGCCAGGCACGCAGTTTGCCGGCGGTACCCCAGGGCGCGCGGCCGGGGAAGGCGGGCGACAGGTGGTGGGAGTGAGCGGAGGAAGCGGCGGTGGTAGTCACGGTCTCCGTGGTGTGGGGCTCGTCTTGCG
Organism: Streptomyces sp. NTD91; assembly: GCF_059510455.1. NCBI lineage: Bacteria > Bacillati > Actinomycetota > Actinomycetes > Kitasatosporales > Streptomycetaceae > Streptomyces > Streptomyces sp. NTD91. The sequence continues at coordinate 105,405 of NZ_JCAJZW010000023.1, read as the reverse complement.
GGGCTCGGCCAGTTCTGACAACCGGGCCACCTTACCGGCGCCCTGGCGGTGTCAACGCGCGAACGAGGCCGGGGCGCTCACGGGTGGGACCGAGGTCACATCGCCTCGCGCGGCGCCTTCGAACGCCGCGTGTTCGCCTTCAGTGAGTCCGAAGCCGCCGCGTCACCCAGACCCCTGCCAGCGCCACCCCCGCCATCGGCAGGAACACGGCGGCGAAGGCGGCGGGACGGGAACCTTCGGCACCCGTGGCCGTGGCGGCCGTGCTGCCGCCGCCCAGCGCGGCGAACGCGGCGCCGGTCGCCGCGAGCAGCAGCGCGTTGGAGAGGGCGTCGGAGATCTGGAGAGCGGCGGAGTTGGCGCCGGCCTCCTCCGGAGCGGACAACTGGAACAGCAGCACGCCGGTGGAGGAGATCACCAGGCCCATGCCGAAGCAGCCGAAGCCCCAGGCGACGGCGACGGTCCACACGGGCACGGCGTGCACGAGCACGCTCGGCACGGCGGTGATCGCGGCGGCGACCAGCAGCATGCCGAGGGTCATCAGCCGCTCCCGGTGCCGCTGCAGCCGCGGCCGGGACTGCACCCACGAGCCCAGCGCCCAGGTGCCGCCGCCCGCGGCCAGCGAGAACCCGGCGAGCGTCGGCGTCAGCCCGCGCTGGGTGACCAGCATCAGCGGCACGAAGGACTCGGCGGCGACGAAGGAGCCGGCGGACAGCCCGCGCAGCAGCACCACGGAGGGCATGCCGCGGACGGCCCGGTAGGTGCCGGGCGGCAGGAGTCCGAGGACGGCGGGCACGAGCAGGGCGGCGCCGGCCAGCCCCGAAAGGAGGGAGAGGGGGCGCAGGTCCTGGGCGGCGTACTGCAGAAGGCCCGCACCGACGGAGACGCCGAGGGCGAGCCGGATCCGCCGCCGGTCGAAGGAGACGGCGCCGGCCTCCCCGTCCACCGGGCCCGAGGCCCTGTGCCGTATCTGCGGCAGGGCGAGGGCGAGCGGCAGGACGACGAGGGCCGGGATGCCGAGGAAGACCCACCGCCAGCCGAGGTGCTCGGTGACGGCGCCGGAGGCGAGCGGGCCGACCACCGACGGGACGACCCAGGAGGCCGCGAACGCCGCCATGATCGCGGGCCGCAGCCGCTCCGGGTAGGCGCGGCCGACGACGACGTACAGCGCGACGATGACCAGCCCGCCACCGAGGCCCTGCACCGCGCGGCCGAGGATGAACACCCACATGACCTGCGCGGTCCCGGCGACGACGAGGCCCGCCGCGAAGGCGCCGATGCCGGTGGTGAGCGCGCCGAGGGGACCGCGCCGGTCGGACCACTGGCCCGCCAGGACCATGCCGAACAGGCTGGTGGTGAAGTACCCGGAGAAGGCGAACGCGTACAGGCCCACGCCGTCCAGGTCCCGCGCCGCGACGGGCATCGCGGTGCCGACGGCGGTCGCCTCGAACGCGATCAGCAGCACGACGGACACGATCCCGACGCTGAGCGCCCGGTGGGCCCGGCCCAGCACACCGTCACCCTGCTCGACGGGCTTCACGACATCGGGGTCACGCGACTCCAGGGCACTCATGGGCACCAGAGTAAGGTCCGCAACCGGACTTTGCCCCTGTCGGTGGCCCGAACCGGTCCCCGACCTTGGTCCTACGCCCCCTTTCATGAACGGCGTGTGGCAGTCCCGTTGCGTCGCCGCCGATTCCCTTGAGCCCTCCGAGCCCCCAGCCACAACGTCATGCCCACGAACACGGCCGTGTGCCCGAGTGGTTCAGGGGCTCGCCTGCAAAGCGAGTTACGCGGGTTCGAATCCCGCCACGGCCTCCGACTGCGTCCGACCGCCTGGCCAGGCAGACCGAAATCCTTGTGTCCCGTTCAGGAAAGACGCTGGATGGTCGACCGCGTCCCGCCCTACGGTGGCGCCATGAGCGATCACCCGAAAGCCCCTGTCGCGCCCGTCGAGGCCTTTGAACCCCCCTACTACGTGGCGGTCTTCACTACGGTGCGGACCCAGGACCAGAGCGGCTACAGCGAGACCGCCGCACGCATGGAGGACCTGGTGAAGGACGTCCCCGGGTTCCTGGGGATGGACCACGCGCAGACTCCTGGCGGGCTGGGCATCACCGTCGGGTACTTCCGCGACGCCGAGGCCCTCACGGAGTGGCGGAGCAACGCGGAGCACCGCGCGGCACAAAAGCGCGGGCGGGCCGAGTGGTACCGGAGCTACACGCTGCATGTGGCGAAAGTGGAACGCAGCCACGGGTTCACGCGAGCGTGAGCGAACCGGCACAAGGGCCCCGGTGAGGCCGTCGTCGTCCGGGCCGCGCCGACGACGGTCATCGTGGTGCCACGGGGTTGCACGACGCACAGCGCCCACCGCACCACGTCGTCGGCGGTGTCGGTGGTGTTCCTGGCGTCGAACCGGTGAACGTCGCTCTGGCACCACGACGACAGTGCCACACGACCGGCCTCCGTCACCGGTCGGTCACCGGGCACCCGAACGAACGCCGCTGGGCAGCCCCGGATCACGCTCCGGCCGGGCGGGGTCGGGGGACTCCGCCCGACTCGTCCTGGAACAGGTGCGTCCAGTTGTGCCAGTCGGTGCCGGGCCGTGTGGCGGTGGGGTCGACGGTCGACAGGGTGTGGAGCACGGCCGCGGCCAGGTGGTCGTAGGCGCGGGTGGTCAGTTCGTGGCCGAGGTGTTCGTCGATGGTGCGCTCGTGGTGGAGGAGCCAGAGCGTGTAGGCGAGGGTGGAGACGTCGGTGTTGAGGGGGTAGAGCGTGGCCTCTGGTTCGCCGAAGGTCAGGACCGCGCCCGTTCTGCCGTCGAGGACCAGGCTGTTGTCCTCGACGAGGTGGCCCAGGCGGATCAAGTGGTCGGCGTGGGGCGGGAGTTCGTCGAGGGGGTGGCCGCCGGTGCACTCGTCGGTGAAGTACTCCCGGAGCGTCGGCAGCGGGACGTCCGTGTCGGCGTGGAAGAGGACCGCCTCCTCCGGCAGGCCGGTCTCGTGCAGGAAGCGGCGGGTCGGCTCGTGCGTGAGCGTCGGGGGGAAGTCGACCTCCTCGAAACGGGTCACGCGGCCGTGCCCGAACTCCTGGTCCAGGAGGCGGGCGGGGACGTCCAGGGTGAGGCCGGAGGCGGTGCCGGGGCCGGCGACCAGGGAGAGCGGGCGGATCAGGGCCGCCGCCTTCCAGTACGGCGGGACTTCGCCGTCCGTGCTCTCCTCGAAGAGCGAGAGGAGACGGCGAGTGGCCTCGGCCGCCGTCTGGGGGCCGTACCGGCCGGCGAGGGAGGCGAAACGGCCGCGCAGGCCCGCCAGTTCCTCGGTGACCGCGGCGAAACGCAGCAGCGTGTCCAGGGAGGGCGCGAAGGGACGGGAACGGGAAGGGGCGAAGAGGTAGGCCGTCGTCAGCTCGCCCGTGCCGCCGTCGAGCAGGATCGACTCGCGCCGCATGCCCGCCGGGTTGAGCAGTTCGCCTATCACCAGCCGGTCCCGCAGCTCGTCCGCCACCCGGAACGGACCGTCCGCGGCGTCGGCGAGCGTGCGCAGGCCGTGTGCGCGCAGCGGGGAGAAGGTCAGCAGGTCGGTGCCCGCGGGCAGTCCCGCGCCGCCGAGCAGGCCGCGTGTCGGCCCGTGCGTGACATAGCGGTCCAGCTCCGCCTCGGTCAGCGTGATCGCCGGGACCCCGGCGTCGGTCGTGCTCATCGCTCCCCCGCGATCTTCCCCGTCGGTGCACCCGTGCGTCCGTCCGCACGGGTGCCCGTGAGTGCGAGTGCCCCCACCGCTCAGCACACTACGCCGCACCACTGACAACGGCCCTCACCGGGAAAGGACGCCCGAGGAGCGGCGCACGTTGCCCGGCAGCAGCGATCACCGGCACTCCGAGCCGTCCGCGGTCACCGGAGTGTGACCGGCCGGGTCACTGGGGCGTGACCACCGCCGCCTGCGGGCGGATCGGGAGGCGGTTGACCGGACGGCCGGTGGCCGCGCGGACCGCGGAGGCGATCGCTGCCGGTGACGTCACGACCGGGACCGCGCTGACGGACTTGGCGCCGAAGGGGGCGACCACGTCCCGTTCCTCGACCAGTTTGACGATCCGGATGTCCGGGGCGTCCAGTGCCGTCGGCAGGGCGTACCCGGTCAGGTCGGGATGGCGGATCAGGCCGCGCGGCGTGCGCAGGTTCTCCGTGAGGGCGATGCCGACGCCCTGGGTCACGCCCGCCTCGATCCGGGCGGCCAGCTGGGTCGGGTTGAGGACCCGGCCGACGTCCTGGGCGACCGCCAGCTCCACCACCCGCACCGAGCCCAGCTCGATGTCGACGTCGACGACCGCGCGGATCGCGCAGAAGGCCAGGCCCACGAACGCGTCGCCCTGGCCGGAGGCGTTCAGCGGCTCGGTGGGGTGCGGGCGGCACTGGGCCGTGGCCCACAGCTCCTTGCCGTCCATCGCCTCCGTGACGGTCGTCGAGAGCACGCCGTCGTACGAGGTGATCTTGCCGTCGGTGATCTGGAGGAGCTCGGTGGACATGCCGAACTTGTGGGCGAGGGGCTGCAGGAGCTGGGTGCGGACCATCTTGGCCGCACGCTCCACCGCGCCGCCCGACACCCACGTGTGCCGGCCGCGGCAGCCCGCGCCGGCCGGCGGCTGGTCGGTGTCGACCGGGGCGACGTGGACCTCCTCGATACCGAGGGTCTCCTGGACGATCTGCCGGGCGAGGGTGGTGAAGCCCTGTCCTGTCTCCACGGCCGCGCACAGCACGGTCGCGACGCCGTCGTGGACCTTGACCGTCGCCGTGGACACCTCGTCGGCGCCCTCCGCGCCGAGCATGTGCACCATGCCGAGGCCGTAGCCGACGCCCCGGCGCACGGCGCCCGGCTCGCCCGCGCCCTCGGGGCCGCCGGGCAGCAGCCACTCCTCCTCGGGAGTGTCCTTGGGAAGCGCCGGCAGGGGGAAGTCCCGTACGGCCTGGAGGAGTTCGGCGACCGGAGCCGGGCAGGTCACGGTCTGGCCGATCGGCAGGACGTCACCGGTCGCGAGCACGTTGCGCAGGCGCAGCTCGGCCGGGTCCAGCCCGAGTTTCCTGGCCAGCTTGTCCATCTGCGCCTCGTAGGCGGCGCACACCTGCATCGCGCCCTCGCCGCGCACATGGCCGGAGGGCGGGTTGTTGGTGCGGACGGCCCAGCCCTCGATGAAGGCGTTCGGGACGACGTACGGGCCGCACGCGAAGGAGACGGCGGCGGCCAGGGCGTCGGAGGAGGTGTCGGCGTAGGCGCCGGCGTCCAGCAGGATCTGCGCCTCCACCTTCACCAGCCTGCCCTCGGCGTCGGCGTGGTGGCGGTACCTGAGCAGCGTGGGATGGCGGTGGGCGTGCCCCAGGAAGGACTCCTCGCGGGTCGCGGTGAGCTTCACCGGGCAGCCGGTCCTGAGGGCGAGCAGGCCGAGCGGGAGCTGGAAGCCCTGGTCCTCGCGGTCGGCGGTGGCGCCCGGCACACCGGTGACGACGATCTTCACCCGATCCGGGGACAGCCCGTAGCAGGCCGCGGCCGTGTTGCGGTCGAAGTGCGGGTCGGTGGAGGCCAGGTACAGCTCCACGCCGCCGTCCGGGCGCGGCACGGCGAGGCCGGCCTCGGCGCCGATCGGGGCGGGGTCCTGGCGCCCTATGCGGTACAGGCCCTCGACGACGATCTCGCCGACGGCGTCCGGGTCGCCGTGCCGGAGCGGGATGTGCCGGATCAGATTGCCGTCGGGGTGCAGCGGCTCGGCCTCGAAGGCCTGCTCGGGGTCGGTGACCGGGTCGAGTACCTCGTACTCGACTATGACGGCCGCCGCCGCCATCCGCGCGGTGTCCGGGTGGTCGGCGGCCACGGCCGCGATGGGCTCGCCGTGGTGCCGTACGACCTCGGAGGCGAACACCGGCCGGTCGGGCGTGCCCCGGCCGTGGCGGGGGGTGCCGGGAACGTCCTCGTGGGTGACGACGGCCCGTACGCCGGGCATCTCGCGTGCGTGGCTGGTGTCGATGGACACGATGCGCGCGTGCGCGTGCGGTGAGCGCAGGACGGCCGCCCACAGCAGGCCCTCGGCCCACAGGTCGGCCGCGTACGGGAAGGTGCCCTCGGTCTTGGCGCGGGCGTCGGCGTGCGGGAGGGAGGCGCCGAGGCCGTGCGGGAGCGGCTCGGCCTCGGGGGCCGCTTCCGCGGCCGTGGTCGCCGTGGCGGCTTCGTTGCTCACGCCTGTCCTCCGTCCTGGCCGTAGCTCGGGCCGTGCGGTCCCGGTGTGCCGTGCGGCGGTGTGCCGTACGGGTCGGGCGTGCCGTACGGCGGCGTGTCGGCGTAGCCGCCGGGAGCGGCCTGCGGCGTGTCGAACGCGCCCGGTGCCTCGAACGCCGACGGGTTGACCCCGCCGGCCCCGGGGGCCGCCTGATGGGGAATGCGGGCCTCGTCCGCGTCCGCCTCGGCGTCGGCGGCGTGCGAGGCCTCGCGTTCGGCGACGACCTCCGCGACGGCGTCCAGCACGCCCCGGTAGCCGGAGCAGCGGCACAGGTTGCCGCACAGCGCCTGCCGGGTCTCCAGCTCGGTCGGGGCGGGGTTGCCCTCCAGCAGGTCGTGCACGGTCATCGCCATGCCGGGGATGCAGAAACCGCACTGCACGGCCCCGCAGCGGGCGAGCGCGCGCTGCACGTCGGAGGGCTGCCCGTCGGCGGCCAGGCCCTCGACGGTGCGCACCTCGCTGCCGGCCGCGGTGGCCGCCGGGACCAGGCAGGAGGCCACCAGACGGCCGTCGACCTGGACGTTGCAGGCCCCGCACTCGCCCTGCGAGCAGCCGTCCTTGGCGCCCGCGAGCCCGAGCCGCTCGCGCAGGACGTACAGCAGCGACTCGCCGATCCAGGCGTCGCTGACGGGCCGGTCGACGCCGTTGACGCGCAGGACGTAGGAGGCGAGCGGGTGGTCGTCGTGCGGAGGCAGGGGTACGGCGGGTTTCTCGGCGGTCTCGTCGTCGTCCGCCTGCGCGGGGTCGGGGGCCTCGGCGGGCTCACCGGTGGTGCCCTCACCGGATTCCCCGGCGGATTCCTCGCGCGTGCCGTACGGTGCGGCCGCGTCGGCCGCGTCCGGGTGTGTGACCGCGGTCCCCGAGGCGGAAGAGGCCTCGGTGCCGGCCGTGTCCGCCGCCGTGGCGACCTGTGGGGTGGTGCCGCGGTCCGTGGGACCCTCGCGCTCGGTACGTGCCGCAGCGGCGCCCTCAGGGGCCTGCGCGGGGGCGCGGCCGTCGACGGGGGGCGGCGTGTCCGAGGGTTCGGCCTCGCGTTCGGCCGCCGTGGACCGTGCGTGGTCCGCGGCGCCGTGCGCGAACTCCGCGGCGTCTGCCCCGCCATGGCCCGGCTCCGGGCGGCCGGACTCCGCGCGCCCGGCCCGGTCGTGTCCGAACTCCGGGTGCCGGCCCCCCTCATGGCCGTGCTCCGCGTGACCGGTCTCCGCGCGGCCCTGCTCCGCGTGGCCGTACCGCTCGTCGCGCGCGAACGTGTCCGGTGCCGGCGTGCCGCCCGCCGGATGCGTGCCGGTGCGGCCCGGCTCGGCGGGCCGGTCCCAGGAGCCGGAGGTGTCCCCCGTCGCCCAGGGCGCGGGCGCGCCGCCGGGCAGGGTGGCCGGCGGGGTGCCGCCCCACTGCTCGACCAGCGAGGACGTGGTGAACTCGCCCGATTCGTCCGGAAGGTCGCCGCCGGCGACCGGGATCGACCACTGCCCGGTGACGTCGTGTCCCGGCGCGGACGGGCCCGCGGGCTCCTCGAAGGTCCAGTGCTGGGTCGCGCCCGGGTTGTACGTGAACCGGTCGTCCGCGTGCGGCGCCTGCTGCGCGGCGTTCGCCTCGGGCCACTCGGCGCCGCCCGCCGGTGCGGACCAGTTGCCCGTCGCCGCGGGGTCGCCGGTGCCGGGGGCGGCCGCTATCTGCGGCGGCACATAGCCGTGACCCGGCGCGGCCAGCGGGCTCTCGCCGTTCAGCAGGGCTTCGATGCCGCCCTCGGGGAGCTTGACGAAGGCGGTGGCGCCGTCGTCGTAGTCGCCCTGGGGCAGCGGGTTCCAACGCCCGCCGCCCTGGGGCGTGCCCTCTCCGTGCTGGTCGTCGGTCACGACAGCGCCCTCCCCAGTGCTCGTCGGGCCAGCGCGGCGACGGTGCGCCGCAGGTGCAGTACGGCGGGCGGAAGCGGGGGCACCGAGCCGTCGGGCTCCGGTACCGGGTCCGGGATGCAGGCCGCGGCGACGTACTCGCCGAAGGCGTTCAGGGCCTCCGGGACGAGCGCGCGGTCGTTGTCCCAGTCGATCAACTGGGCGACCCACTGCTCGGCCTCCAGGGGCCTGAGCGGCATCGGCGCTATGGCACCGACGGCGCACCGCACGCCGCGCCGAGCGGGGTCGAGGACCACGGCCACGGAGGCCAGGGCACGGCCCGGCCCGGTGCGTCCGGTGGCCTTGAGGAAGACCTGCGGGGCGTGCAGGAGCGGCACACGCACGTACCCGATGAGTTCGCCGCCGCGCAGCATCTCCATGCCGGCCAGCAGATGCGACACCGGGATCTCCCGGCGGACTCCGCCCGGGCCCGCGATGATCAGCGTCGCCTCCAGGGCGGCCAGCACCGGCAGGGCGTCGCCGGTGGGCGCGGCCGAGGCGATGTTGCCGCCCAGGGTGCCCGCGTTGCGGATGTGCGGCGGGCCCGCGGCGCGCGCGGCGGCGGCGAGCGCCGGGATCAGGGCCGCGAAGTCGGGGCGGCCCATGCGCGCGTGGGTGAGGCCCGCCCCGAGCAGCGCGTGGCCGTCCTGGTACTGCCAGCCGCGGATCTCGCTGATCCGCCCGAGGCCCACCAGGGCGGCGGGCCTGAGCTGGCCGGAGTTGACGGCGGCCATCAGGTCGGTGCCACCCGCGACGGGCACGGCGGCGGGCATGGCGGTGAGGGCCGCCACGGCCTCGTCCAGCGTCGTGGGCAGCGTGACGGCCTGCTCCGCCTGCGGTGCGTGCGTGGTCAAACCGGCTGCCCCTTCCCGCTGCCCCACCTGGTCCCACCTGTGTGGCCCGTACGGTACGTGCTCACAGGGCGGACGTGGCAACTCTGGCACATCTTCGCAAGGCCCGAGGACGGGGGTCCGCCGGTCGGCGACAGGAGGCGTTCGCCCACCTCACCGCAGAGATGTTCCGTTTTCGCACGGCATCGCCGGTGCGCGGGGATTGACACTCTTCGGTGACGCTTGGAGCGGTTTTCCGGCACTTGTTCGAAACGGTCGCCTCGAGGCGCCGGTCACCCGGCGGGCGGCGGCCCCTCGATCGGGCGGCCGAGGACGCCGGGGCGCCTCTGCCACGGCCGCGGGCCGGTGGGCGGCCGGTAGGCGACGCCGAGGGCGTCCAGTCGCGCGTAATGGGCCGTCATACGGCGCTCGAAGCCGGCGAAGTCCCGTTCCGCGGGGGCGGGCAGGTGGCTCCAGGCCACCTCGGCGAAGGCGGCGAGCCGGGGGAAGGTCTGGTAGTCCACGCGCGCGGGGTCCTCCAGCACCTCGGTCCAGACGTTGGCCTGAGTGCCCAGCACATGCCGGGCCTCGGCCCCGGTGAGCCCGTCGGGGACGGGCTCGAACCGGTAGACGTCCTCCAGGGTGCGCACGTACCCGATCGGCACGGGCTCGTCCTCACCCGGGGCCTGACGGTGGTCCAGATACACGTACTGCTCCGGACACATGACGACGTCGTGCCCGGCCCGCGCGGCCGCGATCCCGCCGGCGTAACCACGCCAGGAGGACACCGCCGCCCCCCGCGCGAGCCCGCCCTCCAGGATCTCGTCCCAGCCGATCAGCCGGCGTCCGCGCGCGGCGAGCCAGGCGTCGAAGTGGCCGATGAACCACGCCTGCAGCTCGTCCTCGTCGGCCAGACCGAGGTCGGCGATCCGGTTCTTGACGGTCGTCGACCCGGCCCACTGGTCCTTGCGGCACTCGTCGCCACCGACATGGACGAACTCCGACGGGAACAGCTCCAGGACCTCCTCGAACACCCCCTCGTAGAAACGCAGGGTGGTGTCGGTGGGGGCGAGTACGTTGGCGGAGATCCCCCAGGTGTCCCAGACGTCCAGGGCGGTGGTGTCGATGACGTCGGTGTTGCCGAGTTCCGGGTACGCGGCGATGGCGGCCTGCGAATGGCCGGGTACGTCGATCTCCGGGACGACGGTGATGTGCCGCTCGGCGGCGTAGGCGACGATCTCCCGGATGTCGTCCTGGGTGTAGTAACCGCCGTGCGGTTTCTCCTCCCACAGCGGGGAGGCCCGGTGACCGAATTTCGACCGCGACCGCCAGGAAGCGGTTTCGGTCAGTTTCGGATACCGCTTGATCTCGATGCGCCAGCCCTGGTCATCGGTCAGATGGAAGTGGAAGACGTTGAGTTTGTGCGCGGCCATCAGGTCGAGGTAGCGCAGCACGCCTTCCCTGGGCATGAAGTGCCGGGCCACGTCCAGGAGCAGACCGCGCCAGCCGAAACGGGGACTGTCCTCGACGGTGATCTCCGGAAGGTCCCAGTCCTGGCCCGGCCGCAGCGGCGCCCTGCGGAAGGCGTCGGCGCCGAGGAGCTGCCGGAAGGTCTGGGCGCCCCAGAAGACGCCGGCGGCGCTGCCGCCCTGGATGCGCAACGGCCGGCCGTCGATGACGACGCGGTAGCCCTCCGGCGGCAGGTCGGACTCGATGCTCAGCACGATGCGGTCGGCGCGGCCGGGCGCCTCCGGGAAGGGCAGGCCGGTCGCCGCCCCGACCGTGGACCGCAGCCAGCGCGCGACCCCCTCGGTCCCGGGCCCCGCCTCCAGCGCCGTCCCGCTGTCCAGGCTCGTGCAACCGGGCGCGTTCCGGATCACACGGCCCGGCGCCGGAATCAGCGCCTTGTCGGGTTCCACGAAATCGGATGTGCCGCTCATGCCGTCCGTCGCCCCTCCGCACCCCGGCGTTGCACCGCGTGACAACGGCTGTTCCGCCGCGTACGGACGCTACGGACTCCGCGCACCGCAGACAAGAGGTCTCGACCATTCCGCGCCCCTGACCGGGGCACGGCGAGGCCCCGGCGCACGCCGCGGCGCGCCGGGGCCCAGCGAGCAGACCGGGTACGGGGGCCCTACTTGTCGCCGCCCTTGTCGTCCCCGCCGCTGCCCATGGACTCGTAGATCTCCTTGCACATGGGGCACACGGGGTACTTCTTCGGGTCACGGCCCGGCACCCAGACCTTGCCGCACAGCGCCACGACGGGGGTGCCGTCGAGGGCGCTCGCCATGATCTTGTCCTTCTGGACGTAGTGGGCGAAGCGCTCGTGGTCGCCGTCGCCGTGGGACACCTGTGGCGTCGGCTCTACGAGGGTCCCCGTACCAGTCCCGCGCTCGGGCTCGAGAGTGCTCATATCAGCAAGGGTACTGAAACGCACCCGCATCAGTTGAGCGACGGGTCGTCCGGATACGTCGCCACCATCGCCAGCTCGTTGCGCTGGCGGCGGAGCACTTCTCGCCAGAGCTTCTCCGGGGCCGGCGAGGAGACGTCCCCCGGCTCCGACTCGACCACGTACCAGGCCCCCTCGACCAGCTCGTCCTCCAGCTGGCCGGGACCCCAGCCGGCGTATCCGGCGAAGATCCGCAGGGACCCCAGGGCGGAGGCCAGCAGTTCCGGCGGCGCCTCCAGGTCGACCAGGCCGATCGCGCCGTGCACCCGGCGCCAGCCCAGCGGGGCGAGGTCGCCGTTCGACCCGCCCGGGATCACCGCGACGCCGAGCGCCGAGTCCAGCGAGACGGGGCCGCCCTGGAAGACCACACCGGGCTCACCGGCGAGGTCGGCCCATCCCTCCAGGATGTCGCCCACGTCCACCGGCGTGGGGCGGTTGAGGACGACACCGAGGGAGCCCTCCTCGTCGTGGTCGAGAAGGAGCACCACCGCGCGGTCGAAGTTCGGGTCCGCCAGGGCGGGAGTGGCCACGAGCAGCCGCCCTGTGAGCGAGGACACCTCGGTCATGCCAGACATGATCCCGCATCTTCCCCGTCGGTGGGGAGCCAATCGGTGCCGGGGAGTGAACGCAGCTCGGGGAGGAGGGAAGCGCTCCGGGCGCACGCCGCGTGCGGTGACCCCATGTGCCCGATAGCGCACGGTTCGTGTTGTGACACAGCTATGACGGGGCTGGGTGGTACTCGGACTTACGGACGGGGGGTAATCGGCGATTACGCTGTCTCCCCGGCCCCTGCGCGAGTGATCGGCCGCAGCCACCCCCTGCCCAACTCATCGGAACGCGAGATACATGACCGTCAACGACGATGTCCTGCTTGTCCACGGCGGAACCCCGCTGGAGGGCGAGATCCGTGTCCGAGGTGCGAAGAACCTCGTACCGAAGGCCATGGTCGCCGCCCTGCTGGGCAGCGCGCCGAGCCGACTGCGCAACGTTCCCGACATCCGTGACGTGCGGGTCGTGCGCGGCCTGCTCCAGCTGCACGGCGTGACGGTCCGTCCCGGCGAGGAGCCCGGCGAGCTGGTGCTCGACCCGACGCACGTGGAGAGCGCCAACGTCGCCGACATCGATGCCCACGCGGGTTCCAGCCGTATTCCGATCCTCTTCTGCGGCCCGCTGCTGCACCGCCTCGGGCACGCGTTCATCCCGGGCCTCGGCGGCTGCGACATCGGCGGCCGGCCCATCGACTTCCACTTCGACGTGCTGCGGCAGTTCGGCGCGGTCATCGAGAAGCGCGCGGACGGGCAGTACCTGGAGGCCCCGAAGGGTCTGCGCGGTACGAAGATCCGGCTGCCGTACCCGTCTGTCGGCGCGACCGAGCAGGTGCTGCTGACGGCCGTACTGGCCGAGGGCGTCACCGAGTTGTCCAACGCGGCCGTCGAGCCGGAGATCGAGGACCTCATCTGCGTGCTGCAGAAGATGGGCGCGATCATCGCGATGGACACCGACCGCACGATCCGCATCACCGGTGTGGACAAGCTCGGCGGCTACGCCCACCGCGCCCTGCCGGACCGTCTGGAGGCCGCGTCGTGGGCGTCGGCGGCGCTGGCGACCAACGGCAACATCTACGTCCGCGGCGCCCAGCAGCGCTCGATGATGACGTTCCTGAACACCTACCGGAAGGTGGGCGGCGCCTTCGAGATCGACGACGAGGGCATCCGCTTCTGGCACCCCGGCGGCCAGCTGAAGTCCATCGCGCTGGAGACGGACGTGCACCCCGGTTTCCAGACCGACTGGCAGCAGCCGCTGGTGGTGGCCCTGACCCAGGCCACGGGGCTGTCCATCATCCACGAGACGGTGTACGAGTCCCGCCTCGGCTTCACCTCCGCGCTGAACCAGATGGGCGCCCACATCCAGCTCTACCGCGAGTGCCTGGGCGGCTCGGACTGCCGCTTCGGCCAGCGCAACTTCCTGCACTCGGCGGTCGTCTCCGGCCCCACGAGGCTCCAGGGCGCCGACCTGGTCATCCCCGACCTGCGCGGCGGCTTCTCCTACCTCATCGCGGCCCTGGCGGCCGAGGGCACGTCCCGCGTCCACGGCATCGACCTCATCAACCGCGGCTACGAGAACTTCATGGAGAAGCTCGTGGAGTTGGGCGCGAAGGTGGAACTGCCGGGCAAGGCGCTCGGCTGACGGGTTCCGGCCCGGCACGGCGAAGGGGCGGCCCTCCGGCTGAGGAGGGCCGCCCCTTCGACGTCATCGCGCGTCAGAACGCACCGTACGCCGTCCCGTGGCGTACGACCGACAAGGTCACTTGCCCTTGGCGGCTTCCTTGAGCTTGCTGCCCGCGGTGACCTTCACGCTGTACCCGGCGGGGATGTTGATCGGCTCGCCGGTCTGCGGGTTGCGGGCGGTGCGAGCGGCACGGTGGGTGCGCTCGAAGGTCAGGAAGCCGGGGATGGTGACCTTCTCGTCGCCCTTCGCGACGATCTCGCCGACGGTCTCGGCGAACGCGGCCAGCACGGCGTCGGCGTCCTTGCGGGTCACCTCGGCGCGGTCGGCCAGCGCGGCCACCAGCTCACTGCGGTTCATGTTGTTACTCCCGTGTATTTCTTGCCGTTGGGGTGTGCCACGCGGCGGATCCGCCCGAGGCACTGCGATGCCGATGCGCTCGCGCCCTTGGGGGTGCCCCCGGGGGGACGAGGTCCCTGGGGGAGCATCCTGCCCCTACCTGCGGCGGTAAAGCCAATCCGGCACCCGTAGGAGTCGTGAGAACACCCTGGGGAGTCACACGAAAGGCGCCCGCTCGGCGTCACCCTAGAGGGCGCACGGCATCGGCTGGTTCCACGACGCGCCGGTGCGGGGGCCGCCGTGGTGATCCTCACAGCCCCTGCACAGTACGGCACGCCGTCACCGGGACGTCGCCCGGGCGCCGCTCCGCCGTCACCCGGCCAAGCGGCGCGGAGGGCGGCGCCAGGGGGTTTCGTTCGGATCGGGTCGGACGGGCCGCGGCGTCCGGTGCGGCGCGTCGCGAGGCGGAGGCCCACCCGCGCACCGGACGTACCCGGGTGGTCCGACGACGCGGCGAGCTGCCGTGCCGGGCGCCGCGGACCCGTGCCGATCCCGACGAAACTCCTGGTCAGGCCGTCGCGCCGGCCGCCTTCGCGGCCTCACGGACGGCGCCGGCGACCGCGCCCGCCACCTTGTCGTTGAAGACGCTGGGGATGATGTAGTTCGGGTTCAGCTCGTCCTGGCTGACCACGTCGGCGAGGGCGTGCGCGGCGGCGAGCATCATCTCGGTGTTGACGGTGCGCGACTGGGCGTCCAGCAGGCCGCGGAAGACACCGGGGAAGACCAGCACGTTGTTGATCTGGTTCGGGAAGTCGGAGCGGCCGGTGGCGACAACGGCCGCCGTCTGACGGGCGATTGCCGGGTCGACCTCGGGATCGGGGTTCGCGAGCGCGAACACGATGGCGCCTTCGGCCATGGCGGCCACGTCGTCGCCGTCGAGCACGTTCGGGGCGGAGACGCCGATGAAGACGTCCGCGCCGCGCACGGCCTCCTTGAGGGTGCCGGTCAGGCCCTCGGGGTTGGTGTTGTCCGCGATCCAGCGCAGCGGGGAGTCCGCGGGCGCGGCCACCAGGTCCTCGCGACCGGAGTGGACGACACCGTGGATGTCGGCGACGACGGCGTTCTTCACGCCCGCCGCGAGCAGCAGCTTGAGGATGGCCGTACCGGCCGCGCCGGCGCCGGACATGACGACCCGGATGTTCTCGATGGCCTTGCCGGTGACACGCAGGGCGTTGGTCAGGGCGGCGAGGACGACGATCGCGGTGCCGTGCTGGTCGTCGTGGAAGACGGGGATGTCGAGGGCCTCGCGCAGCCGGGCCTCGATCTCGAAGCAGCGCGGCGCCGAGATGTCCTCGAGGTTGATGCCGGCGAACCCGGGGGCGATCGCCTTGACGATCTCGACGATCGCGTCGGTGTCCTGGGTGTCCAGGCAGATCGGCCAGGCGTCGATGCCCGCGAAGCGCTTGAAGAGGGCCGCCTTGCCCTCCATCACCGGCAGCGCGGCCTTGGGACCGATGTTGCCGAGGCCCAGCACGGCG
Source organism: Streptomyces sp. NTD91 (assembly GCF_059510455.1). NCBI lineage: Bacteria > Bacillati > Actinomycetota > Actinomycetes > Kitasatosporales > Streptomycetaceae > Streptomyces > Streptomyces sp. NTD91. The sequence goes on along the minus strand of NZ_JCAJZW010000023.1, from coordinate 89,870 downwards.
GAGCCGTCCGTCACGACCGCAACGGAGTTGCGCTTGATGGTGAGGCGGCGGGCGTCCTCGGGGTTCTCGGCGATGGCCATGCAGACGCGGGCGACGCCGGGCGTGTAGACCATGGACAGGTCGTCACGGTTGCGGATGGGGTGTTTCGACGCCATCTCGATCTTGCCGCCGAGGTGCATCAGGAACGTACGGTCGGAGACCTTGCCGAGGGTGACGCCCTCGATCCCACGCAGCTTCTCGACGATCTCCTCGGCGTGGGCCGTGGAGGTGGCCGCGATGGTGACGTCGATACGGAGCTTCTCGTGGCCGGACGCGGTGACGTCGAGGCCGGTGACCGATCCTCCGGAGGACTCCACGGCGGTGGTGAGCTGCGAGACGGCGGTTCCGCTCGCGGGCACCTCCAGCCGGATGGTCATCGAGTAGGAGACGCTGGGCGCCGTTGCCATGGCCGACTTCCTCTGCTTTCACCGTGTCGCGAGTTGTAGCCGTCCGATCGTCGCACCTACCGCGGAGTACGTGGTAGTCGCCCTGGATTGCGGACGTTTTGTTCATGAGCGGCGTACAGATTTCGGAAAACCACTTCCACCATACGAGAAGTGATCGCGCAAAAGAAAGAGACCCACGTCACAGGGACGTGGGTCTCTCACGCTGACGGCACCGACCCGCCATGCTCGCCTCGCGGCAAGTGGTCCCTCGCAGGGACGAAGGTTGGGCCCGGGGGCTTGGATCGGGCCGGTGCCGCATCCAGGCTAACAAACGGATGCCGCGGACCATTCCTGTCGCGGTGATTCACCGGAAAATCAGTCCCGCAGCAGATCCGGCACCCCTGCCGCGTCCGGCTCGTCGCGGTCGCCCGAGACCACCGTGAGCTGCTGGGTCGCCCGGGTCAGCGCCACGTACAGCACGCGCAGGCCGGCCGGGGACTCGTCGGCGATCTCCGCGGGCGAGACGACCACCGTCGCGTCGTACTCCAGGCCCTTGGCCTCCAGGCTGCCGAGCGCCACCACCCGGTCGCCCAGCCCGGCCAGCCAGCGCCGGGCCTCCTCGCGCCGGTTCATCGCGACGACCACGCCGACCGTGCCGTCCACCAGGTCCAGCAGCCGCTCCGCCGCTGCCCGCACGGTCCGCTGCAGAGAGTCCCGTACGACGATGAAACGCGGCTCGACGCCCGTGGAACGGACGGCGCTCGGCGCCTCGGCACCCGGCATGGCGAGCGCGAGCACCTTGGCGGCCACCTCGGCGATCTCCGCCGGGTTGCGGTAGTTCACGGTGAGCTGGAAGCGGCGCCGGGGTCGGGTGCCCAGGGCCTCGTCGCGGGCCTCGGCCGCCTCGTCCGGGTCGGACCAGGAGGACTGGGCGGGGTCGCCGACGACCGTCCAGGTGGCGTGCCGGCCGCGGCGGCCGACCATGCGCCACTGCATCGGGGTGAGGTCCTGCGCCTCGTCCACGATGACATGGGCGTACTCGGTGCGTTCCTGTGCGAGGCGCTCGGCCCGCTCGCGCTGCGTCTCCTCGCGCACCGGCATCAGCTCCTCCAGCCCGGTGAGCTGGTCCAGCGGGTCGAGCTCGCGCTTCTTCCGCGGGCGGGCCGGGACACCGAGGATCGCCTGGAGCTCGTCGAGCAGGGCGATGTCGTGCACGGAGTACCCGTCCCGGGTCAGGGAGCGGGCCACCTTGCGGACCTCGCCGGGGTTGAGGATCCGGCGGGCCCAGCGGCCGAGCCGTTTCTCGTCGGCCATGGCGGCGAGCACGGCCTTCGGGGTCAGCTCGGGCCACCAGGCGTCGAGGAAGGCGATGAAGGCGTCCTCGCCGCTGACGTCCTCGTCGAAGGAGGAGCGCAGTTCGGCGACCAGCTCCGGGTCGATGTGCCGGGTGCCCGCCCCGGACTTGGCCCACAGGGCGTCCAGCAGCAGTTTGCGGGCGCGCGGGCGCAGCAGGTTGACGGGCGCGGTGCCGCCGAGGGCGGTACGGCGGACACGTTCCAGCTCCTCCGCCTCCAGCTCCAGACGACGGCCGAAGGCGACGACACGCAGGCGGGAGGGCGGCCCGGCGGGAGCCTGCGGCCGGGTGCCGGAGTCGTCGTCCGAGGCGTACGGGGCGAGCCGCCCCGCCGCGCCGGCGGCGCCGCCCGGCCCCAGCTCCAGCGCGCCCCGGGCCGCCTTCCGCAGCACCTTCAGCATCCGGTACGAGCCCTTGGCGCGGGCCACCGCCGGGGAGTCGTACAGCGTGGCCGCGGCACCGTCGACGAGTGAGCCGATGGCGCGGATCGCGACCTGACCCTCCTCGCCGAGCGAGGGCAGCACGCCTTCGGTGTAGGCGACGAGCAGCGGGGTCGGGGAGACGATGAGGATGCCGCCCGCGTACCGGCGTCTGTCCTGGTAGAGCAGGTAGGCCGCGCGGTGCAGGGCGACGGCGGTCTTGCCGGTGCCGGGCCCGCCCTCGACGTAGGTGATGGAGGCGGCGGGGGCCCGGATCACCAGGTCCTGCTCGGCCTGGATGGAGGAGACGATGTCCCGCATGGTGTGGGTGCGGGCCTGGCCGAGCGCGGCCATGAGGGCGCCGTCGCCGATGACGGGCAGCTCACGGCCGTCGAGGTGGGCGGTCAGCTCGGGACGCATCAGGTCGTCCTCGACGCCGAGCACGCGGCGGCCCTTGGAGCGGATGACCCGGCGCCGTACGACCCGGCCGGGCTCCACCGGGGTGGCCCGGTAGAAGGGGGCGGCGGCGGGCGCGCGCCAGTCGATGACGAGGGGTGCGTAGTCCTCGTCGAGCACACCGATCCGCCCGATGTGCAGGGTCTCGGCGATGTCGGCGGTGTTGTCGTCGCGTACGGCGCCCTCGGCGGGCTCGACCGCCGTATAGGCGCCGTCGGGCCCCTTCTTGCCGTCCTTGCCCAGGAGCAGGTCGATGCGGCCGAAGAGGAAGTCCTCGAACTCGTTGTTGAGCCGGTTCAGGTGGATGCCGGCGCGGAAGACCTGGGCGTCCCGCTCGGCCAGCGCCCCCGGAGTGCCCACCTGGCCGCGCTTGGCCGCGTCGTGCATCAGGAACTCGGCCTCGTGGATCTTCTCCTCCAGCCGCCGGTACACCCGGTCCAGGTGTTCCTGTTCGACGCCGATCTCCCGGTCACGGACGGAATCGTGTGCGCCGTGTACCGAGCCGACCGCGGACTGCTGAACCTGAGCGGCCACCTGGCCCCCTTCTGACGTGCTGGGCAGCCGTCAACCGTACGCGAAGGGGGCCGGTGGAAGCTACGCGTCGACTTGTACCAGCTTCTTCCCCTGGAAGGTCACGACCTCGAAATGGTCGATCTCGTTCGGCTTGAAGGCCGCCGCGCCGCCGATGTAGAGCGGCTTCCTGGACTCGGGCGTCTTGCCGTTCGGGATGCCGTAGCCCCAGTTCGGCACCGACCAGGAGGACATCGTCACGCGCTGCCCGTTCTTCGCGACGAGCACCAGGGAGCACTTGATCGGCCCCTTGGCGTTCTTCAGTTCGAGGACCGCCTGGGTGCCCCAGTCCTTCGGGGCCATGGCGACGGTGGCGCTGATCTGGGACGACGGGTCCGTGGCCGACTTCTTGTCCGGCATGGAGGCGAACGCCGTCTGCGCCGAGGACGCGGTGACCTGGCCGCCGCCCCCGTCCGAGCCGCCGTTCACCGCCACCGCGGCCAGCGGTCCGGCGATGATCAGCGCGGCCGCCGCTGCGATCATGTAGAAGCTGCGCCGGCGCTTCTGGGCGCGCTTCTCCGCGACTTCGTCGACCAGCCTCTCCACCAGCCGGGGAGTGGGCTTCGCGGACAGCGACTCGCCGATCGCGGGTGTGCTGCCGGAACCGGGCAGGTCCGCCAGGGCGGCCAGCATCGGTTCCATCCCGGCCAGTTCGTCCAGCTGCTGGGCGCACCACTCGCAGCCGGCGAGGTGGGCCTCGAAAGCGGTTGCCTCGGCGTCGTCGAGGATCCCGAGGGCGTAGGCGCCCACGGTCTCGTGCTCGCTCGGCACCGAAGATCCCGGACTGGGGTTCATGGGCCCAGGCATACCCGGACCTCCCGCCCCGAATCCCTGCATTCCCCCGAAACCACTGCTCATCACGCCGTCACCCCCCGCTCCTCCAGTGCCAGCTTCATCGAACGCAGGGCGTAGAACACCCGAGACCGCACCGTGCCACTGGGTATGCCCAGCGTCTCGGCCGCCTCATTGACCGTACGCCCCTTGAAGTACGTCTCGACGAGCACCTCCCGGTGGGCCGGGGTCAGGTCGTCGAGCGCGTCCGACAGCGTCATCAGCCACAGCGCCTTGTCGATCTCGTCCTCCGCGGGGATGACCTCCAGCGGCGACGGATCGACCTCCTGCGGCCGGGCCTGCCGGCTGCGGTGGCCGTCGATGACGATGCGGCGTGCGACCGTCACCAGCCAGGGGCGTACCGAACCGGTCGCCCGATTGAGCTGACCGGCGTTCTTCCAGGCACGGATGAGCGTTTCCTGTACGACGTCCTCGGCGCGCTGCCGATCACCGGCGACCAGGCGCAGGACATACGCGAGCAGGGGTCCGGCGTGCTCTCGATACAGGGCACGCATCAGCTCCTCGTCTGGTTCCGAGGGCTGTGAGGACATGCGATGTCGGGCCCTCGATCCACGTTCATTGGCCACGGCCGCATCCTTGCGCACGCCCACCTCCGGTGTCCGGGGGTTCCCCCAGTCGGTCGCTCGCCCACCCGTACGGAAGGAAGCGGCGCGGTGTTCAAACGGAGGTGACAGTTTTCTCGGGGCTGACGTGACGACAGGGACATGCGTACACATTCCCACCCCGCGATCTTTACAATTCAGACACGCGTCCGGAGCGGGCCGCAGCTTCCCGTGTATGCGCCATCCAAACCCGGTGTTGCGGAAATCACGCCCGCGCGAGCGCGGCCCGCCGCCGGTGCCGGGCCACCCGCTCGCGGTTGCCGCACACCTCACTGGAGCACCACCGCCGGCGCCGCCCGCGTGACGTGTCGAGGTACACGAGCGGGCAGTCGTCCCCTTCACACTCCCGTACGGCGGCCCGCGCGACGGGATCGGTGAGCAGGTCCACGGCATCCCGCGCGACGAGCGCGAGCAGCCCGGCGCAGGTCGGCGGCGCGGCCAGTTCCCTGGTGAGACCGCCTTCCGGATCGCGCACGGCACGCGGGGCCGGGGTCTCGTCCTGCGCGACCTCGTTGACCCGCCGGAGCGCGCGCTCGTACGACGGCGCGTCCGGCGCGTGCGGGTTGCGCACCAACTGCCCGACGTGAGCACGCAGTTCCCGGAACCCCACGAGCCAGGAGGCATCGGCGTGCCCGAGCCCCGTACCCTCCGGCACGAGCCCCACCCCACCGATCCACGCGCACAACGCCCCGACGCCGTCCAGCCGTTCGGCAGGATGTGCGGTCGCGAGGAGATCGAGACAGATGCGTCCGGCATCGAACCGCGGCTCGTACCGCGGCGTGGCCGTACCCAGTGCCATGTGCCTGTCACCGCCTAGGCAGGTAGCGGGGGGGCTCTTTCGGGCTCCGTGGAACTCTCCTCTTCACAGTGCCTGCCCCGAGCCTGGGCCGGAACCCTCGAGTGCGTAATCACTCGCCTCCGTGCCCGAGTCACCAGATCACGAAGCTCGCCGACGAGCCGCTCCTCAGGACGCGGCTAGGGCGTGTTTCGAAAGTGGCGTCGTCCGCCCGGAGGGCGGGGTCCGGGGCGTCTGGTGCGGTGCATCGCAAGGCGGAGGGTCGTCCTCGTACCGGGCGTACGTGGACGATCCCGACAACGCGGCGAGGTGCCGCGCCAGGCGTCGCGGACCAGACGGGACTTTCGAAACACGCCCTAGTCGTCCTCGAAACACCACAGCACCAGTACGCGCTCGTCCGACACTCCGATGAGGCAGACGTCGACGGTGGTGCCGGCAAGGCCGTTCACGTGAAACGCCGAGGCCAGGAAGTCACCCTCTGCACCGTCTTCCGCGTGCCCGTGGTTGGTGAAGAACCGTGCGCCGTCCCCCATCTCTCCCAGGAGCAACCGCAGACGGGTATCGCGTTCCGCATCCGGCGCGCGAAGGGATGCGCTGGAGCTGGACAGAAGAGACCCGGCCGATATCAGCTTGGCCAGATCCATGGCCTGAGCGGGCGAGACCGGCAGGATGCTCTCTCTCGCAGCTCCCCCGGGTCGACGTGCCGCAGCACGGCATGCCCCTGGATCGCCTCCATCACCGTGTCGAGCCAGTCGCCACGCCCGCGCGCCACGAGGATCCGCGAGGCAGTACAGCCACTGCTGGATCGCGTCCTGGGGCAGGCCGACATCGGGAACGGCATAGAACTCGCGCCGGTGGCTTCTACGCGGTCCCATGTCCGGGTTCACTCCAGGAGACCGCCGTCAACGCGGTTCGCTTGCCGCTCTGGTCCCGATCGCGTGCGTCAGGAAGTCCGCCCAAGTGGAAAGGGTGACGGCGAGGTAAGGGGCGGTGGGGTTCTTGGAGTCGCGGATGTGAATAGTGGTGGGGGTGGTGGCTATTTCGACGCAGTTGGAGCCATCGCCGCTGTAGCTGGACTTCCGCCAGTGGAGTGTCTGCATGGTGGACTCCTTCACAGGTCCTGGATGAGGCGGTGAATGAGGTCCCGCGTTTCAGCGGGGTCGAGTGCGCAGGATTCCATACGGTTCAACACAGCCCGGTACTTACTCAACTGCGCCTCTGAATCGAGGAATTCGCAGGCGCCGTGGTGCGAGTCCAGCTGGACCGTGTCGAGCTGCGTCACGGGACCCTCGACGTAGTCGAAGGACTGGCCGGTGGTCGGGAACTGGTCAGTGCCGAAAGGGATCACCCGTACGGTGACGTGGGGCAGTTCACTCATGTCGAGCAGGTGCTTGAACTGGCCGCGCGCAACGACAGGACCACCGAAGTTCATGCGCAATGCCGCCTCATGAATGATCGCCGTGTAGGGGGGCGGATCCACTCTGTGCAGGACGCCCTGCCGCTTCATGCGGTGTGTGAGGCGGTGCTCGATCTCGTACTGACGCATCGGCGGCACCACTGCCCGGAAGAGGGCGCGCGCATGGTCGGTCGTCTGGAGCAGCGCCGGAACGTGGATCAGAAGCGCCACCCGCAGCGCGGACGCGTGATGCTCCAGCTCGGCGAGATCGACCAGCGCCACCGGCACGTGCTCCCGACAGTCCTCCCACCAGCCTCGGGTGCGTCGCCCCGTCATCGCGGCCAGGGCATCGATGAGCGGCTCGTCCGTGCAGTCGTAGACGTGCGCCATGGCGCGGAGCCGGTCGGCGCTGATGGGCGTGCGGCCGGTCTCGATCATGCTTATGCGCGCCTGGTTGGCGCCCAGCAGTTCGGCGGCGCCGGTCGCGGTGAGTCCCGCGCGCTCACGGAGTTTGCGCAGTTCCGCACCCAGCCTTCGCTGCCGGAGCGTAGGGCTGTTGGTGGGCGGCACCCCTTCTCCTTCCTGGCCGCGACGCGGCGCAACGCTCCCTCACATGAGTGAAGAATGGACGCATCCAACGCATCCAACGCATTCCGTTAGATGCATCTAACCATCTGCCCTACGGTAATCACGTCCCGCCCAACTCCCCCCGTCCCTGAGCCGGAAGCGCACCTCCCCAGGCAATGCCACCGCCGGGCGTGAACGGTTGAGCGAGCCCGAGTCCCTTCTCTCGACGGAGGCTTCCATGGGCACCGTATCCCTGCCCGAGACCTGGGTGTACGCCCTTCGCCTGCCTCATGATCCGCGCGCGGCACCGGTCGCACGTATGACCGTGCGGAGCGTGCTGAGCGGGCACGGCAGACAGGACGTGCTGGAACCGGTCGAGCTGCTGACGTCGGAGCTGGTCACCAACGCCTACCGGCACACCAGGGGCCCCGCCTCCCTGCGGCTCACCGCGCTGGCGGACGGAAGGCTCAGGGTCGGGGTGTGGGACAGTCACCCGCGCATCCCGTCGCCCTTCGGGGACCCGCCCTGGGACCGGGTTCCGGCGGCCCCGGCGGACGCCGAGCGCGGGCGCGGGCTGCGTCTCGTGCAGGAGTACGCCGACTGGTGGGGCGGTTTCCGGACCGGTGACGGTGTGCTGGAGCGGGGCGCCGGGAAACTGCTGTGGTTCGAGGTGGGCGGCGGAAGGCATGCCGTCTGAAAGTCACTCCTCGGCCTCCTGGACGACGGTGCCCTGGTGGTAGAGGATCTTCCAACCGTCCGATGCGCGCTGCCGGATCGTCACGCGACGGGTTTTACGCCCGTCCAGAACGAGGGTGTACGTCAGGAGATAGAGGTCGGCTGCCAGCTCCCGGCAATGGAAGTCGGACGTCTCCCAGTCCTCGACCGGTGGTTCCTTGTACCACTCCTCGAGGACGTCCAGCACGTGAGCACGACTGTGACGTCGCCCCGACGCTCCCGTCTCCCCGAAGTCGGGCGCCGTCATGGCCTCGAAATCGGCTCGCGTGGTCCCGAACTCGGTTCTGTGGAAGAGCGGTTCCCGGCGAACGAGTTCATCGAGAACACCCTGCAGTCGCTTGTCGGTGCCGAGGTCGGGCCCCATCCCCCAGAGCCAACACACCGGGCCCGGACGAGCACCCGAGTTTGCGGAGGTTGCCGATCGCCGCCGTCATGCCCTACGCGTCCGCGTACTTCGCGTCCGTCGCCGGGTCCAGGGCCAGGCGGTAGCCGCGTTTGACCACCGTCTGGATCAGCTTCGGGGCGCCGAGGGCCGTGCGGAGGCGGGCCATCGCCGTTTCCACCGCGTGTTCGTCGCGGCCCGCACCGGGCAGGGCGCGCAGGAGGTCCGCGCGGGCGACCACCCAGCCGGGGCGGCGGGAGAGGGCACGCAGCAGGGACATCCCGGCCGGGGGGACCGGTTTCAGGTCGCCGTCGACCAGGACCGCGTGTCCGCGGATCTCCACGCGGTGGCCGGCGACCGGCAACGTGCGGGCGCGGGAGGGGAGTTCCTGGCACAGGAGCTGGACCAGGGGGCCGAGGCGGAAGCGTTCCGGCTGGATGGTGTCCACGCCGTGCGTCTGGAGGGGAACCGCCGTGACCGGGCCCACGCAGGCCGGGAGCACGTCGTGGGCCAGGGCCGACAGCAGTTCCTCCCGCAGGCCCCGGGTCTCCGCGCGGGAGAGGAGCGAGGCAGCAGCGGGAGCGCTGGTGAAGGTCAGGGCGTCCAGGGAGCGGGAGACCGTCGCGTCCAGCAGGCGGTCCAGCGGGGTGATGTCCTCCGGGGGCATCCAGCGGTACACCGGCACGGGGACCACCTCCGCTCCCCCCGCCCGCAGGGACTCGACGAAGCCCGGCAGAGGTTCGCCGTGCAGTTGTACGGCGATACGGCGACCGTCCACGCCCTGCGCCAGCAGGTGGTCCAGCACCTCGGCCAGGGACTCCGACGACGGCGACCACTCCTCCGTCAGGCCGGCCGCACGGATCGCGCCCTTGACCTTCGGGCCTCGGGCCAGGAGCCCCACCCCGCGCAGCCGTGCGAGCAGCGACTCGCCGAGGCCCCAGCCGTCGGCGGCCTCCACCCAACCCCGGAAGCCGATCGCCGTGGTGGCCACGACCACGTCCGGCGGCCGGTCGATGATCTCCTTGGTGGCGGCGAGGAGTTCGCCGTCGTCGGCGAGCGGCACGATGCGCAGGGCGGGTGCGTGCAGGACGGCGGCACCGCGCCGCTGGAGCAGGGCGCCCAGCTCTTCGGCACGGCGTGCGGCGGTGACGCCCACCGTGAATCCCGCGAGCGGACCGTGCCCGGCTCCGGGTTGCTGCTCTTCGTCGTACATGGGATCTCCTAGCTGACCGGCACGCGAATCGAGCCTGTCAACGGCGCGTCACAGGCTCGGTTCGACTGCATTGCACCGGTGTTACGTCACACTTCGGCGTAGCTGAGCTGCGACTTCGTCTCCGAAGCCGCCACGGGCGCCGCCTGCCGCGCGGGCCGGCGAAGGTATACGGCCCACGTCACCGCGAAGCAGAGGCCGTAGTAGGCGAGGAAGGCGACGAACGCGCCGGTGCCGGAGCCGTAGGACAGGAAGGACTGCCGGAAGGCGAGGTTGATGCCGACGCCGCCGAGCGCGCCGACCGCGCCGATCAGGCCCATGGAGGCACCGGAGAGCCGGCGGCCGTGCGCCACCGCGGCCTCCCCCTCCAGGCCTTTGGCCAGGGCCTTTGTGTGGAAGATGCCCGGGATCATCTTGAACGTCGAGCCGTTGCCGATACCGGTGAGCGCGAACAGCACGACGAAGGCGATGACGAACAGCGGCAGCGACTTCTGCAGGCTCGCCGCGACCAGGACGGCGGTGGCGGCACCCATGGCGACATAGTTCCACAGGGTGATGCGGGCGCCGCCGAAGCGGTCCGCGAGCCGGCCGCCCACGGGCCGGACCAGCGAGCCGAGCAGCGGGCCGATGAAGGTGAGGTACGTCGCCTGCAGCGGGGTCCGGCCGAACTGGTTCGTCAGCACCTGGCCGAAGGCGAAGCTGTAGCCGATGAAGGACCCGAAGGTGCCGATGTACAGGAACGACATGATCCAGGTGTGGGCGTCCCCCGCCGCGTCCCTGGCCGCGCCCGTGTCGTTCTTCACCGTCGCCAGGTTGTCCATGAAGACGGCGGCGAGCCCGGCGGCCACCACGATCAGCGGGATGTAGATGCCGAGCAGGACGCGCGGTCCCCCGTTCGCGCCGATCACCGCGAGGGCCACCAGCTGGATCGCCGCCACGCCGATGTTGCCGCCGCCCGCGTTCAGGCCGAGCGCCCAGCCCTTCTTCCGGAGCGGGAAGAAGGCGTTGATGTTGGTCATGGAGGAGGCGAAGTTGCCGCCGCCGATGCCCGCCAGCAGGCCCACGAGCAGGAACGTGGTGAAGGACGTGCCCGGCTCCATGACCGCGAAGGCCGCGATCGTCGGGATCAGCAGCAGGCTCGCCGAGATGATCGTCCAGTTGCGGCCGCCGAAGACCGCCACGGCGAAGGTGTAGGGGACGCGTACGACCGCGCCGACGAGAGTGACCATCGAGGTCAGCAGGAACTTGTCGGCGGGGGTGAGTCCGTACTGCGGGCCCATGAACAGGACGAGGACGGACCACAGGGTCCAGACCGAGAAGCCGATGTGCTCGGAGAGGATGGAGAACCACAGGTTCCGGTTGGCGATCCGCTCCCCGGCCGCCTTCCAGAACCCCTCGTCCTCAGGGTCCCAGCGCTCGATCCAGCGGCCACTGCGACGGGTTGGGGCTGGGGTCGTCATCACGCCTCCACGGGGCTCCGGCTGCTCGGTCTGCCACACCAGTGACTGAGCCCGAAGGTAGGGAGGACGCATTTCCGGCCTGTGGCTGTGAGTGACCGGAAGGGAACGTTGCTCTCACCCCGGCCGGAGCGGTGATGAGAGGTCCCGCTCCACCGGGGGCGCGGCCACGCCGCCCATGCGGCGCAGCTTCTGCCAGCGCAGCCGGCCGCCGGTGAGCGCGGTGATCCAGGACTGGAGCAGCACGACGTACATCAGCTGGCGGTAGAGGATCTGCTGCAACGGCAGCGAGAGCAGAGGAGTGAGCGGCTCACGGTCCAGGGCGAAGGCGTACGCCGCGCACACCGCCTGCACCGCGAGGACGCCGAACCAGGCGCCGATCGTCCTCGCGGTCGGCCCGAAGACCAGGCCGTACACGAGGAAGAGGTCGATCAGGGGCGCCAGCAGCGGGGCCACCACCATGAACAGCGACACGAGCGGCAGACCCACCCGGCCGAAGCGGCCGGAGGGACCCCGCTCGAACAGGGCCCGGCGGTGCTTCCAGATCGCCTGCATGGTGCCGTACGACCAGCGGTAGCGCTGGGACCACAGCTGCTGGACGGACTCGGGTGCCCTCGGTCCAGGCGCGGGCGCGCTCGGAGTACACGACCCGCCAGCCGTCGCGGTGCAGCGCCATCGTGATGTCGGTGTCCTCGGCGAGCGTGTCGTCGCTCATCCCTCCGACGCGGTGCAGGGCCGCGCGGCGGAACGCTCCGACCGCACCGGGGATCGTCGGCATGCACCGGGCATCTCTTCCGGCCGCGCGTCACCCTCTCATCACGATCTCGTCCATGGCCGGAATCCATCCTCCGGCGGGCCGTCGCAGCCACCCCTGCGTCTCCGCGAGCCCCGCCGCCGCCCGGCGCAGTGCGTCCAGTGCGGGATGGACCAGCCCTTTCCGCCACACCAGGGACACCGGGGACAGCGGGACGGGGTCGACGAGCGGGCGGCGGACCGTGCGGGGCAGGGCCGGGAAGTCGACCACGGCCAGCACCGGGTGGCGGGTCTTGGCCATGATCCGCTCGAACTCCTCGTCCCCGACGGCCAGCGGAAGCGGCTCGGCGAGCCGGATACCGCGCCCCTCGAAGAGCCGGTACGCCAGGTCGGTCCACTCCAGGGTGCGCGGGTTCCCGGCGCCGCCGTACACCGTCTCGCCGGCCAGCGCGGCCAGCGGCACCTCCGTGCGGGCGGCCAGCGGATGGTCCTCGGGCAGGACGACGGCCATCGGCTCGTAGCGCACCGGCTGCTGTGCGAGGCCGGACCGCAGCGCCGGGTCCAGGCCCGCGAAACGGCCGAAGGAGGCGTCCAGCCGGCCGGCCAGCAACTCGGCGGCGGCTCCGGTCAGGCCGCTCTCGTAGCGGGCCATCAGCTCGCAGTCCGGGACGAGTTCACGAGCCCGGTGCAGCACGCGGCGGCCGGTGGCCAGGCCGGGCGAGTTGAGGTCCACCAGCAGCGGGCGGGACTGGCCGGGGGCGAACGCGGCGAGCAGGTCGTCCTGGGCCGACAGGACGCGGCGCGCGTGCGGGAGCAGCCGTACGCCGTCGGGGGTCAGCGTCACCTGCCGGGTCGTCCGCACGAACAGCTCCGCCCCCAGCTCCCGTTCCAGCCGCCGTACATCGCGGCTGAGCGCCTGCTGGGCGACGTACAGGCGGGCCGCGGCGCGGGTGAAGTGCAGTTCCTCGGCGACGGCCAGGAAGGCGCGGAGCAGGCGGGGGTCCAGGTCGGTGGGCGCGGGCATGCCCGTGAACTTACAACGAAAACGCGTGGATCGGTGCCGGGAAGGTGTTGGACCCGTTGATCCACTGCGAGCGAGGGTGGGTCCATGCCCTCGGCCATATCCACCACCAGCGGCTATCGCCGTCTCTTCGGTCTCCCCGGTGCCCGTGCCTTCACCACCGGCAACCTCCTCGCCCGATTGCCCATGGGCATGTTCAGCGTGAGCGCGGTCGTGATGATCGCCGGCTCGCGGGGCTCGTACGCCCTGGCCGGTGCCGTCACCGCGACCGGTCTCGCGGCGACCGCGCTGGCCGGGCCCTGGGTCGCCCGGCTCGTCGACCGGCACGGGCAGGCCCGGGTCGCCGTACCGGCCACGATCACCTCCGTGCTCGGCAGCCTCGCGCTGCTGCTGTGCGTCCGCTACGGCGCCCCCGACTGGACCTTGTTCGCCGCCTACGCCGGCACCGCGGCCACCCCGAACATCGGCGGCCTGTCCCGGGCCCGGTGGGCCCATCTGCTGCGCGACGACCCCGGCGCACTGCACACCGCGAACTCCTTCGAGCAGGCCGCCGACGAACTGTGCTTCATGCTCGGCCCGGTGCTGGCCTCCTTCCTCACCGGCACGTTCTTCCCGGAGGCCGGCACGCTCACCGGCGCGCTGCTGCTCCTTTCCGGCATGCTGCTGTTCACCGCGCAGCGGGCCACCGAGCCGCCGCCGCGGGGGCGTTCACAGGCGCGCTCGCCACTGCGCACGCCCGGGATCCCACCGCTGCTTGCGTGTTTCACCGCGACCGGGGCGGTGTTCGGCTCGATGGAGGTCGTCACGATCGCGTACGCCGACGCGCAGGGCCACCGGGCGACGGCCGGTGCCGTGCTCGCGTTGCAGGCGGCGGGATCGTGCGCGGCGGGGCTGGGGTACGGCGCACTGAAGCCGACGGGGGTGCGGCTGGTGCACTGCCTGGCGGCGATGGCCGTGCTGATGACCCTGCCGTGGGCCGCCGCCGGCCTCGCCGGTTCGCTCTGGGCGCTGGCGGGAGCGCTGCTGGTGGCGGGGATGGCCACGGCGCCGACGATGGTGACCGCGATGACCCTGGTCCAGCGGCGCACCCCGGCCGACCGCCTGAACGAGGGCATGAGCCTGATGGTGACGGGACTGCTCACGGGGGTGGCCTGCGGCTCGGCGACGGGAGGCTGGGCGGCGGAGCACATGTCCCCCGTCGTGGCCTTCGCAGTCCCGGCCGGCGCCGCCACGCTCGCACTGGGGGTGGCCGCACTCGCCCGTGGACAGCGCCCCCGAGCCGATGAGCGCCACGCGCCCTGACGGCGCCACCCCATGACGAACGCCCCGCCGCTCGAGAGCGACGGGGCGTTTGTGAACATGGGGCGAACCCCCGGAGGGGCTTGGTGGAGATGGCGGGAATCGAACCCGCGTCCAACGGTGCGGAACCAGGGCTTCTCCGTGTGCAGTCCGCTTCGCTTTTCTCGGCCCCGGAGATCACGCGGACAAGTCTCCGACGGGCTCAGTCACTGTTTGGTTTCCCTCTTCACCCCGTGACCGGGATCAAGGTTTAGTTCCCTAGCTGATGCCAGGATCCGGGTCGGGAACAGCCCCGGGCTGACACTTCGCAAGTCGCTACTTAGGCAGCGAGGGCGAAGGAATCGCGCTTGGTATTGGCGATTATTTTTTTCGGCCTGTGGTTTACGAGATCATGGCCGCTTCCTCGACACGCTTCCCCTGCTTCGACAGCCGCTGTCGAAACCGATCATCCCCATGTTGATTTTTCAAACCCTCCGAGGAGGGTCGCACGCACCCGCTGTGGAGTGTGCACTCATCGTAGAGCAACAACGCCCGCCGATGCCACCGTATTCCCGCCGGTCACCCGGCCGTCGTACGGCATCCGCCAGGTCCAGCACGGCCCCGCGCCGGAACATTCCCGAAACCGGCGCCGAACACCCGCGGGCTCAGCCGCGCTGCTTGCGCCGGACCACCGCCATCGCCCGGTCCGCCTCGCGGCGGTCCTGCTTCTCGCGCAGGGTCTGCCGCTTGTCGTACTCCTTCTTGCCCCTCGCCAGCGCGATCTCGATCTTGGCCCGGCCGTCCTTGAAGTACAGGGCGAGGGGCACGATGGTGTGACCCGTCTCCTGGGACTTGGACTCCAGCTTGTCGATCTCCGCGCGGTGCAGCAGCAGCTTGCGCTTGCGGCGGGCGCTGTGGTTGGTCCAGGTGCCCTGGCTGTACTCGGGGACGTGCACGTTGTGCAGCCACGCCTCGTGGTCGGTCAGCTGCACGAAGCCGTCCACCAGCGACGCCCGCCCCTGGCGCAGTGACTTCACCTCGGTGCCCATGAGGACCAGACCGGCCTCGTAGGTGTCGAGGATGTGGTAGTCGTGCCGCGCCTTCTTGTTCTGCGCGATCAGCTTGCGCCCTTTTTCCTTAGCCATAGTGCCCACCATTTTCGCACTACGCGGGGGGCGCGCGTACAGCCGATCAACGAGGTTACGAGGGGTCGCCCAGGCCGGCGAGGACCGTCTCGGCCCGCCGCACGGCCTCGTCCGGCGCCACTTCGAGGTCGGGGGTGATGCCCCGGCCGTCGACGGCGTGCCCCAGCGGGGTGCGGTAGTGGCCCACGGTCAGCTCGGCCACCGAGCCGTCGGGCAGGTCGGTCGGCATCTGGATGGAGCCCTTGCCGAAGGTGCGGGAGCCGACGACCACCGCACGGCCCCGGTCCTGCAGGGCCCCGGTGAGCATCTCGGCCGCGCTCATCGTGCCGCCGTCGACCAGGGTGACCAGGGGCCGGGTGGTGTCCCCGCCGGTGTCGGCGTGCAGGGAGCGCTGGGCGCCGTCGACGTCGTAGGTGGCGACCAGGCCGCCGTCGAGGAAGGCGGAGGCGGTCTCCACGGCCTCGGTGACCAGCCCGCCGGAGTTGCCCCGCAGGTCGAGCACGATCCCGCCGTCGGCCGGGGCCTGCCGTACCGCGGCGCGGACGGCGTCCCCGGAGCCCTTGGTGAACGCGGCGATCTTGATGATGGTGACCCCGCCCGGCAGCCGGCGCACGGTCACGGAGTCGGTGGACAGCCGGGCCCGGCGCAGGGTCTCGGTCCACGCGCGCGTGCCACGCTCGAGGCCCAGGGTGACCGTCGTACCGGCGGCCGCGTCGTCGGCGTCACCGCGCAGCAACGAGACCACCTCGGTGACCGGCCGACCGTCGACCTTGCTGCCGTCGACGCTGCGCAGCCGGTCGCCGGCGCGGATCCCCGCCTCGGCGGCCGGCGAGCCGGGCTGCACCCGGGTCACCTCGATCCGGCCGTCCCGCTCGCGCCGCGCCCACAGGCCGACGCCGGTGTAGCAGCCGTCGAGGGCCTCCTGGAACTCCTGGTACTCGCCCTCCGAATACACGGCGCCCCAGCGGTCCCCGCTGCGACTGACGGCCCGCTCGGCCGCCTCCATCGGGGACGTGCCGTCGGCCATGGCCTGGGCGGCGGCCCGCTCCACGTCCTCGTGCCCGGTGGCCGCACCCTTCGGGGAGGGGGCGGCCTTCCGCGCGGACGCCACCGGTGCGGCGGCGTCGGGTTCCGGGAAGGAGCCGGTGGCGGCGCCGGTGACCAGGACCCCGGCGAAGACCAATGTCAGGGCGGCCCCGCGGCGGAAGCGGCGGGGCGGGCAGAACAGGTCACGACCTGACATGGCGGTGAGTCTAGGACAACGCGAAGGGCCGTACGGCCGGTTGCCCGTACGGCCCTCTTGGCATGCGTCACACCTTCAGGTACTTGCGCAGAGCGAAGAACGCCGCCAAGGCCGGCATCAGCACGCTCGTCGCGAGGATCAGCGGCAGCTTGGTCAACACCGCGTCCCAGCCGACGAAGTTGATGAGCGTGAGCTTGTGGGACAGGTCCATGCCGTGGTCGATGGTGAAGTACCGGCCCACCACCAGCGCCACACAGGCGAGTCCACCGCCGATGAGCCCGGCGACCGCGGCCTCGGCGATGAACGGCGCCTGGATGTAGAAGCCCGAGGCACCGACCAGGCGCATGATCCCGGTCTCGCGCCGACGGCTGAACGCCGACACGCGCACGGTGTTGACGATCAGCAGCAGCGCGACGATCAGCATCATCGCCATCACGCCGAGCGCGCCCCGGTTCATCAGGTTCAGCAGCTGGAAGAGGTTGTCCAGGATGCCCTTCTGGTCCTGCACGGACTGCACACCGGGCCGTCCGTTGAACGCGGACGCGATCACCTGGTACTTCTGCGGGTCCTTGAGCTTGATCCGGTACGACTCCTGCATCTGGTCCGGCGTCAGCGAGCTGGCCAGCGGGGAGTTGCCGAACTGCTCCTTGTAGTGCTTGTACGCCTCGTCCTGGGACTCGTAGGAGACCTTCTCGACGACCGGCATCTTCTTCAGGTCGGAGAGGATCTGGTTCTTCTGGTCCTCGGTGACCGCGCCCTTGGCGCAGTTGACGTCCGAGTCGGCGTCGTGCTTGTTGCACAGGAAGATCGAGACGTTGACCTTGTCGTACCAGTAGCCCTTCATGGTGCTCACCTGGTCGCTCATCAGCAGCGAACCGCCGAACAGCGCCAGGGACAGGGCGACGGAGACGATGACGGCGAAGGTCATCGTCAGATTGCGGCGGAGACCGACACCGATCTCCGACAGGACGAACTGGGCGCGCATGGCGTCTGGTCGAGCCTTTCCGTCGTGGAACTTGCTTAGTGCTGGTAGCCGTAGACGCCGCGGGCCTGGTCGCGGACGAGGCGGCCCTTCTCCAGCTCGATGACGCGCTTGCGCATCTGGTCCACGATGTTCTGATCGTGCGTCGCCATGATGACGGTGGTGCCCGTCCGGTTGATGCGGTCGAGCAGCTTCATGATGCCGACGGAGGTCTGCGGGTCGAGGTTGCCGGTGGGCTCGTCGGCGATCAGCAGCTTGGGCCGGTTGACGAAGGCCCGCGCGATGGCGACGCGCTGCTGCTCACCACCGGACAGCTCGCCCGGCATCCGGTCCTCCTTGCCGCCGAGGCCGACGAGATCCAGCACCTGCGGCACGGACTTGCGGATCTCGCCCTTGGACTTGCCGATCACCTCCTGCGCGAAGGCCACGTTCTCCGCGACCGTCTTGTTGGGCAGCAGGCGGAAGTCCTGGAAGACGGTCCCCAGCTGGCGGCGCATCTGCGGCACCTTCCAGTTGGACAGACGTGCGAGGTCCTTGCCCAGGACGTGCACCTGGCCGTGGCTGCACCGCTCCTCGCGGAGGATGAGCCGCAGGAAGGTGGACTTTCCGGAGCCGGAGGACCCCACGAGGAACACGAACTCGCCCTTCTCCACCTCCAGGGAGACATCCCTGAGAGCGGGGCGGGTCTGCTTGGGGTAGACCTTGGAGACGTTGTCGAATCGGATCACGGATGCACCACGGGTCGCCGGGGGTAGATGAGCGTGACCATACGCGAACCGGGTGTGCAAGTGCAGTCGCAGGTCGAGGTTGGGTAAGGCTTGTACCTTTTTGTACCTGCACCTGCTCTCTTCCGGCTCTCCCGGGGCCCGCGCACGCGCTCCGCGAACCTGGCACAGTGGAGGGGGAACGTTCTCGTTCCCATGAGCGTTGTACGTGTGATGGCCGGTGCAAGGAGGGCGAGCGCATGACGTACGACCGGTTGGTGTGCGCGAACTGCGCGGCGCCCGTGAGCGAGGGCCGGTGCCCGGTGTGCCGTGCCAACCGCGAGCGACTGCAGCAAGAGGGCTTCCTGGGCGGGGTGAACCCGGTGGCGCTGATCGCGTTGCTGGCGGTACTGATCGCCGCGGTGGCGCTGCTCGCGCACCAGACCGCGTGACGCGGGCCGCGCAGAAAAGTCTCGGAAACCCGTCAGGGCCCGGAGCGCCAGGCTCCGGGCCCTTCGGTGTGCGCGTCGCGCGCGCTGCGTGACCGTACGGCTACACTCAGGCGGCCGCGCCGCCCCGCCCGTTGACCAGGCGCGGCAGGACACGGAAGCCGATACCGCCGGCGATCATCGTCGCGGCGCCGATGACCAGGAACGCGGTCTGGCCGGCACCGGTCTCGGCGAGCTGCTTGTCACCGCCCTGCGCCTTGCTGTCGGAGCCGGTGTCGGTGAGCGCCGAGGAACCCTCCTCCTGGGGGGCGGTGCCGCTGCCACCCTGCGGGTTGTCCTGGTTGCCACCGGTGCTGGAGCCACCGGTACTGCCGCTCCCGCCCGTGCTGGAGGAGCCGCCGGTGCTGCCGCCGTTCCCGGAGCCGCCGTTCCCGGAGCCGCCGTTCCCTGAGCCGCCGTTCCCGGAGCCGCCGTTCCCGGAGCCGCCGTTCCCGGAGCCGCCGTTCCCGGAGCCACCCTCGGTGCTGCCCTGGGTCGAACCCTGGGTGCTGCCCTGGGTCGAACCCTCGGTGGCCCCCAGCGACGTGCCCTGGGTGCTGCCCTGAGTCGAGCCCTGGGTGTCACCCTGAGTCGAACCCTGCGTGTCACCCTGCGTGTCACCCTGGGTGTCACCCTGAGTCGAACCCTGCGTGTCACCCTGCGTGTCACCCTGGGTGTCACCCTGAGTCGAACCCTGCGTGTCACCCTGCGTGTCACCCTGAGTCGAACCCTGCGTGTCACCCTGGGTGTCACCCTGAGTCGAACCCTGCGTGTCACCCTCGGTCGAACCCTCCGTCACCCCCAGAGTGGCGCCCTGGATGGAACCATCGGTCGTCCCTTGGGTCGAGCCGTCGGTACCACCGTTGTCGCCCGCGTCGTTGGTGTGGACGCCCAGGCTGATCGGGCCCGCCTGGACACCGAGGTCCAGGGCGGAGGCCGCGCCGGCTGCGGTCAGTGACGCACCGGCCGCGATCACGGCGCCGGCGGCTATCCGCGCGACGCGGATCCGCGTCTTCTTCGTCATATGGTTGCTACCCCCAGTAGCTGTTCGTCAATGAGGCGGCGCATGGGGTGCCGTGATCGACGGGAGGCAGCCGGTGACGAAGTCCGCGTCAACTCATTCCCCCGGTTCACATGCGCCCCTGAAGTACGCATGCCACACTTCACCCTTCCGATTTTTCAAAGCAACGTCAAGGTCGTTGCGGGCGCTATGTCCCGTCGGGGGTTTTATGCGGTGAGTCGAAGCGTGTGAGTGTGATGTAAAACCCAGACAAAAGGCAACTGCCGCCCCGCGGGCGGCAGTTGTCATGTCGACAAAGTTACTTCTCCTGCTGCTTGCGCCAGCGAATACCGGCCTCCAGGAACCCGTCGATCTCGCCGTTGAACACGGCCTCCGGGTTGCCCACTTCGTAGTCGGTGCGCAGGTCCTTGACCATCTGGTACGGGTGCAGCACGTAGGAACGCATCTGGTTGCCCCAGGAGTTGCCGCCGTCGCCCTTGAGGGCGTCCATCTTGGCCTGCTCCTCCTGCCGACGGCGCTCCAGCAGCTTGGCCTGGAGGACGTTCATCGCGGTGGCCTTGTTCTGGATCTGCGACCGCTCGTTCTGACACGAGACCACGATGCCGGTGGGAAGGTGGGTGATGCGCACCGCGGAGTCGGTGGTGTTGACGCCCTGGCCGCCGGGACCGGAGGACCGGTAGACGTCGATGCGCAGGTCGGACTCGTCGATCTCGACGTGGTCGGACTGCTCGACGACGGGCAGCACCTCCACACCCGCGAAGGAGGTCTGGCGGCGGCCCTGGTTGTCGAAGGGCGAGATGCGCACGAGGCGGTGGGTGCCCTGCTCGACGGAGAGGGTGCCGTAGGCGTACGGCGCCTGGACGGCGAAGGTGGTCGACTTGATGCCGGCCTCTTCGGCGTACGAGGTCTCGATCAGCTCCGTCTTGTAGCCGCGCTGCTCGGCCCAGCGCAGGTACATGCGCTGGAGCTTCTCGGCGAAGTCGGCGGCGTCGACGCCACCGGCCTCGGCGCGGATGTTGACGAGCGCCTCACGGGAGTCGTACTCCCCGCTGAGGAGCGTGCGGACCTCCATCTCGTCCAGCGCCTTCTTCACCGCGGTCAGCTCGGACTCGGCCTCGGCGCGGGTGTCCGGGTCGTCCTCCTCCTCGGCCATCTCGAAGAGGACCGCGAGATCGTCGATCCGTCCGCGCAGCGCCTCCGCCTTCCTGACCTCGGCCTGGAGGTGGGAGAGCTTGCTGGTGATCTTCTGCGCCTCGTCCGGGTTGTCCCAGAGGGACGGCGCGGCCGCCTGCTCCTCGAGCACGGCGATGTCTGCCCTCATCCTGTCGAGGTCCAGGACGGCCTCGATCGACTCCATGGTCGAGGAGAGGGACTTCAGCT
The DNA here is from genome assembly GCF_059510455.1 of Streptomyces sp. NTD91. Taxonomy (NCBI): domain Bacteria; kingdom Bacillati; phylum Actinomycetota; class Actinomycetes; order Kitasatosporales; family Streptomycetaceae; genus Streptomyces; species Streptomyces sp. NTD91. Next base: position 68,634 of record NZ_JCAJZW010000023.1, on the reverse strand, counting down.
CTTCGGATACATCGACGACTGCCACGGTTCCAGCGTAACGGCTGTCGCAAGCGACCTCGGCCGAGCGGTCCCCGGTACCACGGTGGCCCGGGCGGGTCAGGGGGCCGATGTGCTGTGGGTGCCGGACGGTGCCCCGGAGTCGTCGTCGGCCGACACCCACCAGGCCCCGACGCCCAGGAGGGCCGCCACGACCAGTCCGGCCACGCCCAGGGTCAACCGCCGCCGCCGCAGGGCCGCCCGGTGCCGCGCCGACCCCGGCCGGGGCGCGCCGGTGGCCCGGGGGGCGCGTGCGGTTCCGTGTGCGCCTCCGGCCAGCTCGTCCGGCGCCGGCACGCGCATCGACGTGTGCGTGTCGCGGTTGGAGTCCGGCTTGGCGCCGGGGACCAGCGGGACCGCGCCCCGCCGCCGTACGGGCTCGCCGCCCGGCGCCGCCGGCGGGACCGGCTCCTGCGCCGGGTCCTCGGACAGCTCCGGCTCGTCGACGTCCAGCGGCGGCATGCCGGCCAGCGTCGGCAGCTGCTCGCGCAGCCGGGCCGCCAGCTCCGAGGCGCGCAGCCGGGACGCGGGCGCCTTGGCCAGGCACTGCACGATCAGCTGCCACAGCTCCTCGGGGATACCGGGCAGGGGGACGACGGTCTCGGTGACGTGGCGGCGCAGGACCGCGCCCGGGTGGCCGCCGCCGAAGGGGGTGAAGCCGGCCAGCAGCTCGTACAGGACCGTCGCCAGGGCGTAGATGTCCACCGCCGCGCGGGGCGGCAGGCCCTCGACGATCTCCGGGGCCAGATAGTCCGGCGTGCCGATGATCTTCGTGGCCCGCGTCCGTTTCGGCGAGTCGATCAGCTTGGCCACACCGAAGTCGGTGAGCAGGGCGGGGTGCGATCCGCCGGGACCGAGCGGGCCCTGCATGTCGAGGAGCACGTTCTCGGGCTTGACGTCCCGGTGGACGACCCCGGCCGCGTGGGCCGCCGCCAGCGCATCGGCGATGTCGACGACGATCGCGACGGCCGCCTCGGGGGCGAGCCTCCGCTCGCGCTCCAGTCGGGTGCGCAGGTCCGTGCCGCGCACGAGGTCCATGACGAGAGCGAGGTCGTTGCCGTCGACCACCAGGTCGCGCACGGTGACGATGTGCGGGTGCTCCAGGCCGAGAAGCGCGGTGCGCTCCTGCACGAAGCGTCCGACGAGCTCCTGGTCGGAGGCGAGGTCCTCGCGCAGCGTCTTGATGGCGACGGGCCCCTCCGGCCCCTCGCCCAGCCACACCGTGCCGGCGCTGCCCCGACCAAGGATCTGGTTCGCGGTGTACCGGCTGCCGATCTTCCGTGCCAAGACTGCTCCTACAGGCGCGCGTTGTCGCGTGGTGTCGCCAAAACTACGCGTCCGGCGAGCCAACCTTCACCGCAGAGACGGAAATCACCCGCCAGATGTCGACAAATCCGCAAACTCGCGACGCGTCACCGCGGGTTCGCGTCTTCGGCCGCCACGGGCGCGTGCGTTCAGCCCCCGCCGCCCGAGGAGCCGCCCAGATCCTTGATCCACTTGCTCGTCCGGCCGACCCAGTGGCTCACCTCGTGCCAGTAGCTGCGGCCCTGGCCGATCCAGGTGTGCACCGGCGTCAGCTCGTAGATCAGCCAGCTCGCCACGACCAGGATGACGATCGTGAACAGGCAGCCCTTCAGGCAGCCCAGGCCAGGGATCTTCATCGGGTTGGCGCTGCGCTGCCGGGGCGCCCGCGGCTCGCGCGCGGGCCGCTGCGGCTCCGGCGCGGGCGGCGCGTACCGCTGCGGGCGCCGTGGCGGCGCGTACTGCTGGGGCTCGGGCGCATAGCCGTACCCCTGCTGGTAGCCCTGCTGCCGGCCGCGTGGCTGCGGGCGGCCCTGCGGGGCCTGCCGCTGCTGCGGCTGCGGCCGGGCGACCTGCCGCTGCGGCCGGTGGTGCAGCGGGTCGTCCTCCGGCGAGAGGTACTGGATCTGCGTCTGCTCGTTGCGGTCGCGGGCCGCCCGCAGCTGGGTCTGCCAGGGGTGCGGCTGTTCGGGCTGCTGTCCCTGCGGCCCGGTGTTCGGCAGCACCGCCGTCGGGTCCGCCGCGCCCGTGTTCTGCAGGACGGCGGTGGGGTCGGCGGCGCCCATGGGACCGCCGGTGTGCGGCAGCACGCTGGTCGCGGCGTTCGGGTCGTACGTCCCGGCGGAGCCGTGCGGCAGCACCTGGGTGGGGTCGGCGGCGCCGGGCACGCCGGGTACGGCGGTCGGGGCCGGGTCCGGGGCCAGCAGCGCGCCCACGCCCTCGGCGGCGGCGATCTGCGCGGCGTTCGCGTGCACCCCCACGCCCTCCGCGACGACCCTCAGGGCGCGCGCGAGGTTCTCGGCGCTCGGCCGGTCGTCGGGGTTCTTGCGCAGGCAGCGCTCGATGACCGTCCACAGCGGGTCCGGGACGGTGGAGGGGCGGCGCGGCTCGGCGCTCAGATGCTGGTGCAGGACTTCCAGGGCCGTGCTGCCGGAGAACGGCGGATGACCGGTGACCAGCTCGTACAGCAGGATGCCGGCGCCGTAGACGTCCACGGCGGAGGTCTGCGGGCGGCCCTCGGCGGACTCCGGTGCCACGTACGCGGGCGTGCCGACGAACTCCTGGGTGCGGGTCAGGCCCGGGGAGTCGGCGAGCCGGGCGATGCCGAAGTCGGTCAGCATCGGGTGCATCTGGCCGTCGTGCTGCATGAGCAGCACGTTGGCGGGCTTCAGGTCCCGGTGGACCACCCCGTCGGCGTGGCTCGCGGCGAGCGCGTCGGCGATCTGGGCGGTCATCAACGCGGCGGCGACCGGCGAGAAGGGGCCGCTCTCGCGCAGGTAGCGGTGCAGGTCCGGGCCGTCGACGAGGTCCATGACCAGCGCCAGCAGATCGCCCTCGACGACCAGGTCGCGCACCCGGACGATGTTCGGGTGGGTGAGGCGGAGCAGGACCGAGCGCTCGCGCAGGAAGCGCATCACGATGTCCGGGTCGCTCGCCAGCTCCTCCTTGAGGACCTTGATCGCGACCGTCTCGCCGGGCTGTCCGGGCACGGCCGCCTCGGCGCCCGCGGTCTCGCGCTGGCGGGCACGCCAGACGGTGCCTGTGGCGCCGCGTCCCAGCGGCTCCTCAAGCAGGTACTTGCTGCCGACTGGCCGCACGTCACGCGCTCCCTGCTGCTTGCTGATGCTTGCTTGCCTGCATTCCGGTTGTCGTTCCGGTTCCGATCCACTGTAGTGCCGCCCTCGAGGGCACTACGTATGCGTTCCCGAGCATGTTCGATGTGTTCGACGGAAAGACGCGCGGGCCGGTCCGCCGGTTGCCGCGGGCCGGACGTGACCGATCTCAAGTGATCGTTCGTACAGCACTGGTCAGGCACTTTTGCGGGCAGAGCCGACCATTCAAGATCACTTGGTGCCGGGTGCCGGGCGTGTTGTCGGTGGCAGGTGCGAGGATGCCTTCCAGTACTGGCCGACGTGCTCGTGTTGGGGTGGGGATGCAGATCCGGCTGACCGTCGTAGACCCGCTGGGCCAGGCCCCGCAGCGGGGCCGCGCCGCGAGCCGCGACGTGCTGGTCACGGCACCCGCGGGCACGGATCTGGCCGCGGTCGCGCCGGCGCTGGCCGGGGCGGTCACCGGGGAGGGCCGCGACTCCGGCACCCCCGTGCTGTACGCCGGCACCGAGCGGCTGGACCCGCGCCGCCACACCCTCGGCGAGCCCCCGCTGGTCGACGGCGCGGTGCTGTCCCTGGGCGCCCCGGCGGCCCCCGAGCCGCACCCCGAGGTCGACGAGGCGCCGACCCGGCTGCACGTCGTCGCGGGCCCGGATGCGGGCGGGGTCCATCTGCTGCACGGCGGCCGGATCACCGTGGGCCGCTCGGCCGACGCGGACGTGCCGCTGGACGACCCCGACGTGTCCCGGCTGCACTGCGCGGTCACCGTCGACGCGGACGGCCGCGTCTCGGTCGCCGACCTCGGCTCCACGAACGGTACGGCGCTGGACGGGACGCGGGTGGGCGAGCGCCCGGTGCGGGTCCCCTCCGGGGGGTTGCTGCGGATCGGCGAGTCGGCGCTGCGGGTTGCTCCGTCCGGGGGACCCGGGGCCCGGCTGCGGACCGTTTCCGACGGGGAGGGATGCGTACGGGTCGCCGGGGACGCGGTGTCGGGATCCGGTGCAGCGGGGTTCTCCGGATCCGGGTTCGCGCCCGCATCGCCCGGGCGGGGATCGTCGTCGGGTGCCGGCGCACCCGTGGGGGCGGTCCAGCACGGCTATGGGGCCGCCGGCTGGGGGACCTCCGGCAGCGGGGGGCAGGAGCATCGGCGGGGGGACCCGGCCGTGGTGCCGGAGCAGACCGGGGCGGCGCGCGTCGAGAGTGCGGCCGGTGCCCCCTCCGGCGGGGACACGCACGCGGGGCGGCTCGGCGTCGGCGGGACGGGCGGGGAGCCGCCGGGCACTCCTGCCCGCGGCGTCGACGCCCCTCAGGGGGCCCGGCGGCGCGGGCTCGGCGCGTGGGCGCGCCGGCTGGCCGGCGGACGCGGGGAGCAGCCCCCGGCACCCGAGACGCTCGGCGGCCCCGTGGCTCCCTCAGGTGCCGCCCCCGCCGCCGGCACCGCGCCGCAGCGGCCCGAGGCCTGGCCGGATCCCGCCGCGCTGCTGCTGACGGCGCTCGGCCCCGGGCCCCGGCTGTGGGAGCGCGGACCGGGCCATCCGGAGACGCTGACCGTGCGGCTCGGCACGGCCGACCGGGGTGCGCCGGACGGCTCCGGCCTCGTGCCCGCGGTGCCCGTGACGACCGCGCTGCGCGAGGCGGGCGCGCTGGGCCTCGCCGGTCCGCGCCCCCGAATCTCCGGGCTGGCCCGCGCGGTGCTGGCTCAGCTGGCCGCGCTGCACTCCCCCGATCTGCTGGAGATCGTGCTGATCAGCGCCGACCGCTCCCGCCCCGTGGAGGAGCGTACGGCCGAGTGGGCCTGGCTGGGCTGGCTCCCGCATGTCCGGCCGGGCCACGGCCAGGACTGCAGGCTGCTGCTGGCCTACGACCGCGAACAGGCGGCGGCCCGTGTGGAGGAACTCCTGCGCCGGGTCGACGACCACACGGCGACCGGCAGGACCGCGGCCCACCCCACCTCCGTCGGCGTCCCGTCCGGCCCCGCATCCGGCTCGGCCGAGGGCGTGCCACAGGACACCGGGACCCCGGGGACGGCTTCCGGCCACCCCGGCACCCCTTCACAGGCCCCCGGAGCCCGGACTCGGGCGGAGGCCGAGTGGGACGCTCCCGCCCGGGCGGGTCTCTCCGGCCGTCCCGGCACCGGGGCCCGCGGGACGGCCTCGGGCCACCCCCCCGCCTCCCAGGTCACCGTGTCCGCCCAAGCCGGCGGCCGCCCCGGCCCTCCCGCCCCCACGGGCGCCACCTCCCACGCCGTCGGCGCTCCCGCTCAAAGGCTCGCGCCCGGACCCGCCCGCGACGGCCACGCCCCGAGCGGCACCCACTCCTCGGGCCCCCTCACGACGCCCGTCCGCCGCCCCTCCTGGGCCAGGGAAGACACCGGGACCGGCGGGGCAGGCGGGTTCCCGGGGCCGTACACCGTCGTCGTCGTGGACGGCGATCCCGGAGGCGGCGCACTGCGGGACGCGGTCGCGCGGCTGGCCGTGGCCGGGCCGCGGGCCGGGGTCCATGTGGTCTGTCTCGCCGAGACCGAGCCCGCCTCCCCCGCCTCCCCGGTGTCGCTGACGTACGAGGCCGCGTGCGCGATGACGCCCGCCTTCCGGCACTGCGGTGCCGTGGCGCTGCTCAGCGGCGACGTCGCGACGGCGCTGCGGCTGATGCGGGTGGCGCCCGGCGGCCCCGTCGGCCCGGGGACGCTCGCCGCCGTGGACGCCGTGTCCGGCGCCTGGGCGGAGCGGTTCGCGCGGGCGCTGGCGCCGCTGCGCCCCGACGCCCCGGCCGGTGAGCGAGGACCGCGCGTGGCGGCGCCGCTGCCGCAGTCGGCGCGGCTGCTGGACGAGCTGGGGCTGGCCCGGGCCACTCCGGCGTCGCTGATGGCGCGCTGGGCCGACGCGGCCGACGACCCGCGGTCCCGGGGCGGGCGGGCGCGCGCCGTGCTCGGCGCCGGGCCGCGCGGGCCGGTCACCGTCGACCTCGTCGCCGACGGGCCGCATCTGCTGGTGGAGGGGCCGGCCGGCAGCGGTCGTACGGAGTTGCTGCGGGCCGTGGTGGCCTCGCTGGCCGCCGCCGAGCGGCCGGACCGGCTGGGCGTGGTGCTGGTCGACGGGCGGGACGGCGTCGGAGCGGGCACCGGGCGCGGCGAAGGCCTGCGCCTGTGTACCGACATACCGCATGTCAGCACGCATCTCATCGCCAACGACCCCGTGCGGATGCGGGACTTCGCCCAGTCACTGGCCGCCGAGCTGAAGCGGCGGGCGGAGCTGCTGGGCCGGACGGACTTCGCGCAGTGGCATGCGGGGGGTGCGGTGGCGGGGCGGATCGTGGCGCAGCGCACGCCCGCGAACGGTGACCTGGAGGCTCCGCCCAGCTCCACCCTGCGGCTGCGGCCGGGTGCGGCCGCGCGGCAACAGGCCGAGGCGGCACCACCGTTGCCCCGGCTCGTGGTCGTCGTCGACGACCTGGACGCGCTGGTCTCGCCCCCGCTGGGCTCGCCGGGCCGGCCGGCCGCCGGTTCGGTGCTGCGCGCGCTGGAGGCGGTGGCCCGGGAGGGCGAGCGGCTCGGGGTGCATCTGGTGACTGCGGCCGGGGCCGGTGGTCGTACGGCGGAGACGGAGCCCGCGCGCCGGGCGGTCCTGCGGGTCGCGCTGGACGCTCCGCAGCAGGGACCGGACGAGCCGGCTCCAGGGCGTGGCCGGTTGGCGTACGCGGACGGCCGGGCCGTCGGTTTCCAGGGCGGCCGGGTGACGGGCCGTATCCCGCGGACCGCGACCCAGCGGCCCACGGTGGTCCCGCTGGACTGGCGGCGCATGGGCGATCCGCCGGCCCGTCGGCCCGTGCGGGAGCTGGGCAACGGCCCCACCGACCTGGCCCTGCTGGCGAGCGCGGTGGAGCGGGCGGCGCGCGAGGTGTCCGCGGCCCGGGTTCCGTCGCTTCTCTAGGACTTGTCCGCATACTGACCCGGTCACGAGCCGGTCACGATGCGTCGCTCGACACAGCAGGCGCTCTTGCCCGCCGTGAACGGCCCGGCGTAGACCGGAGCGCACGGGACAGAGTTCTGACGTTCGACGAAGAACGAAGAACGGGGAAGTGATGCACAGAAAGAGCAGCACCATCCGGACAAGCAGGGCTGTCACGACACTCGCCGCACTGCTCGCGGGAGCCCTCGCGCTCACCGCCTGCTCCAGCGGCAACAACAAGAAGAGCAACGGGAACAACAGCGAGCCGTCCCAGGCCGGCTCGACCGTCAGCCTGCCGAAGCTGAACGGCGCCAGCCTGGAGATCGCCGCCGTGTGGACCGGTCAGGAGCAGAAGAACTTCAAGCAGGTCCTGGCCGAGTTCACCCGGCGCACCGGCGCGAAGGTGACCTTCGTGCCCGCCCAGGACCCGATCATCAACTTCCTCGGTTCGAAGATCGCGGGTGGCCAGCCGCCGGACGTGGCCATGCTGCCGCAGCCCGGCGCCATCAAGCAGGCCGTCCAGCACCACTGGGCCAAGCCGCTCGGCCCGGAGGCCGTGCAGGAGTTGCAGAAGAACTACTCGCAGGGCTGGCAGGACATCGGCAAGGTCGACGGCAAGCAGTACGGCGTCTACTACAAAGCCGCCAACAAGTCGCTGATCTGGTACAACGCCAAGGTGTTCGCGAACGCGGGCGCCAAGGAGCCGAAGACCTGGAAGGACCTGCTGACCACGGCGCGGGCGGTGTACGACTCCGGGGTCACGCCGTTCTCGGTGGCCGGCGCGGACGGCTGGCCGCTGACGGACTGGTTCGAGAACGTCTATCTGTCCCAGGCGGGGCCGCAGAAGTACGACGAGCTGGCCCAGCACAAGATCAAGTGGACGGATCCGTCGGTCAAGCAGGCGCTGACGACCCTCGCCCAGATCTGGGGCAAGAAGGACTATCTCGCGGGTGGCCAGGACGGCGCGCTGCAGACGGAGTTCCCGGCCTCGGTCACCCAGACGTTCACCGGCGGCGACCAGCCGAAGTCCGCGATGGTCTACGAGGGCGACTTCGCGCAGGTCAACATCGGGGAGACCAAGGCGAAGGTGGGCACGGACGCGAAGGTGTTCCCGTTCCCGGCGGTGGGCTCCACCGCGCCGGTGGTCTCCGGCGGTGACGCGGCGGTGGTCCTGAAGGACTCCAAGGCGGCCCAGGCCCTGGTCACCTTCCTGGCCTCCCCGGACGCGGCGACGATCCAGGCGAAGCTCGGCGGCTACCTGTCACCGAACAAGAACGTGCAGATCTCGGCGTATCCGAACCCGGTGCAGCAGAAGATCGCCAAGGCGCTGATCGCGTCCGGCGACGACTTCCGCTTCGACATGTCGGACCAGGCCCCGCAGGCCTTCGGCGGGACGCCCGGCAAGGGCGAGTGGAAGGACCTGCAGGACTTCCTGAAGAACCCGACGGACGTCGCGGGCACCCAGGCGAAGCTGGAGAAGGACGCGGCGGCCGCGTACGGAAGCGGGAGCTGAGCCGGCGATGGCGTCGGCGGCAACGGCGGCCGGGGCCCCACCGGGCCCGGCCGCGCCCCGCAGTCGCAAGAGCGTGACCGGCACCCGCAAGGCGGTGGCAGCGCTGTTCCTGCTGCCCGCCCTGGTGCTGCTCGGCGCGCTCGTGGTCTACCCGATCGGGTACTCGCTCGTCCGCAGCTTCTACAACGCCTCCGGCGACGGTTTCGCCGGCGTCGACAACTACAGGACGCTCTTCACGGACGACGGCATCCGCACCGCCCTGAAGAACAACGTGATCTGGGTGGTGTTCGCGCCCACGGTCTCCACCGCGCTCGGTCTGGTCTTCGCGGTGCTGACCGAACGGGTGCGCTGGGGAACGGCGTTCAAGCTGGTCGTCTTCATGCCGATGGCGATCTCGATGCTGGCGGCCGGGATCATCTTCCGGCTGGTGTACGACCAGGACCCGCACAAGGGCGTCGCGAACGCGGTGTGGGTGAGCGTGCACGACACCTTCGCGCAGTCGTCGGCCTTCCCCAAGGCCCATCCCGGCCGCCGGTCGCCGCTCGTCCCGCAGAGCGGTGGCTACATCACCAGGGCCCCGGTCCACACGGGACAGCCGGTCACGCTTCCCCTGGTCGGGGTCGCCCCGGACCAGATGCCGGGCGACGCCGAGAAGGCCGTGGCCGCCAGGCCGGAACCGGGGAAGATCACCGGTACAACCTGGCAGGACTTCACCCGGGGCAAGGGCGTGGGACGGCTCGGCGCGCCCGATCCGTCCGAGCTGGGGTACGCCGGGATGCGGATCGAAGCGGTGCGGGACGGCAAGGTGATCGCCTCCACCAAGGCTTCCGGGGACGGCACGTTCACGCTGCCCGCGTCCGCCGACGGGGCCCGGCTGCGGCTTCCGGCGAGCAACTTCAAGGAGCCGTACAACGGTGTGGAGTGGCTCGGCCCGTCGCTGGTCACCCCCGCGATCATCGGGGCGTACGTGTGGATGTGGGCGGGCTTCGCGATGGTTCTGATCGCGGCCGGGCTCGCGGGCGTGCCCCGGGAGCTGCTGGAGGCGGCGCGGGTGGACGGCGCCAACGAGTGGCAGGTGTTCCGCAAGGTCACCGTGCCGCTGCTGGCCCCGGTCCTCGCGGTCGTCGCGGTCACACTGATGATCAACGTGCTGAAGGTGTTCGACCTCGTCTACATCATCGCCCCGGGCTCCTCCCAGGACGACGCGAACGTGCTCGCGCTGGAGCTGTACCGCAAGGGCTTCGCCGAGAACCAGCCGGGCGTCGCGAGCGCCATCGCGGTCCTGCTGCTGGTCCTGGTGATCCCGGTGATGCTGTTCAACATCCGTCGGCTGAGGCGGGAGGTCAGGCGATGACGGCGACCGCCGGGAATGTCACGAAGGCCGGGCCGGTGCGGACGGTGACGGCGCGGCAGTCGCTCGGCTCGAAGATCGCCGAGAAGCTGAGCGGCGGCCTGGTCCGGGTGGTCTTGATCGTGGTCGGCCTGTTCTGGCTGGTGCCGACGATCGGTCTGCTCGTCTCCTCGCTGCGGGCGCCCGAGGACATGAGCGCGAGCGGCTGGTGGAAGGTGTTCTCCGAGCCGTCCCAGCTGACCTTCGACAGCTACCGCAAGCTGCTGGAGAACGGCGACATCACCCACTCCCTGTGGAACACCGTGCTGATCACGGTCCCGGCGACGGTCCTGGTCGTCGTGGTCGGCTCCCTCGCGGGCTACGCGTTCGCGTGGATGGAGTTCCCGGGGCGGGACTGGTGGTTCCTGGGTGTGGTGAGCCTGCTGGTGGTACCGGTGCAGGTGGCGCTGATCCCGATCGCCGAGCTGTTCGGCAGGATCGGGCTGTTCGGGACGATCCTCGGGGTGATCCTGTTCCACACCGGTTTCGGTCTGCCGTTCGCGGTGTTCCTGCTGCGGAACTTCTTCGCGGAGATCCCGCGCGAGCTGCTGGAGGCGGCCCGCCTGGACGGCGCCGGTGAACTGCGGCTGTTCGCCCGGGTGGTGATGCCGCTCGGCGGACCGGCGATCGCGAGCCTCGGCATCTTCCAGTTCCTGTGGGTGTGGAACGACATGCTGGTCGCGCTGGTGTTCACCAGGTCGGGCACCCAGCCGATCACGGTCGCGCTGCAGACCCAGGTACGGCAGTTCGGCAACAACATCGACGTGCTGGCGCCCGGCGCGTTCATCTCCATGGTGATCCCGCTGGCCGTCTTCTTCGCGTTCCAGCGGCAGTTCGTGTCCGGGGTGATGGCGGGCGCGGTCAAATAGGCGCACCCGCGCGGAGGGGGCGGGTCGCTGCGGCCCGCCCCTCGCCGTTCACCGGCGGTCCTCCTGGTGTCCCCCACATGCCGTACGAACCGTAACCAATTCACTCCATCGGCCGTTCCCGGTCAGAAATCCCGCGCCGACCGACGACCCATGGATGCCCGCCTTGCCCAGGTTCAGTGTCATTGTCCCCGCGCACAAGGTCCAGGCGTATCTCTCCGAGTGCCTGGACTCGGTGCTGTCGCAGTCGTACCCCGATCTCGAACTGATCGCCGTGGACGACTGCTCGCCGGACGCCTGCGGGGAGATCATCGACGAGTACGCGGCCCGGGACGCGCGCGTGCGGCCCGTGCACCTGGCCGGGAACCAGGGGCTCGGACCGGCGAGGAACGCGGGGACGGCCCAGGCGACCGGTGACTATCTCGTCTTCCTGGACAGCGACGACACGCTCGCCCCGGACGCGCTGCGCGCGATCGCCGACCGCATCGAGGAGTCCGGCGAGCCGGACGTGCTGGTGTACGACTACGCGCGCACGTACTGGGACGGCCGGTCGGTGCGCAACCAGTTCTCCGGCCCGCTCACCGAGCAGGGCCCGGCGCCCTTCCGTCTCCAGGACCGGCCCGGGCTGCTGCGGGTGCTGATGGTGGCCTGGAACAAGGCCTGCCGGCGGGAGTTCGTCGAGCGCCACGGCTTCGCGTTCCCGCCGGGCTACTACGAGGACACCCCGTGGACGTTCCCGGTGCTGATGGCGGCGGAGTCGATCGCCACCCTGGACCAGGTGTGCGTGCACTACCGGCAGCGCCGGCAGGGCAACATCCTCGGCACCACCAGCCGCAGACACTTCGATCTCTTCGAGCAGTACGACCGGGTGTTCGCGTACGTCGACGCGCATCCCGAACTGGACTGCTGGCGGCCGGAGTTGTTCCGTCGCATGATCGACCACTACGCGACGGTGTTCACCAAGAGGGGCCGGCTGCCGCGCGGCAGCCACGGTGAGTTCCTGCGCCGCGCCCGCGCCCACTACCGCCGCCACCACGCCCCCGGCGCCCGGATGCGGCGCCGCAACATCCTGGTCCGCTTCGGACTGCACCGCACGTTCCGTGCCCTCCGGCTGGCCTCGGCCGTGCGTCGGCGCACGCGGAAGGCCGCGGTGCGACTGGCCCGCGTCCTGCGCACCGGTGCGCTGCGGCTGCACTACCGGATCCAGCGGCGGCTGCCCGTCCGCGCCGACCGGGCGGTGTTCGCCCCGGGCGCGGGCCGGGGTTACGGCGGCGACCCGGGCGCTCTGGAGGAGGCGTTCCGCACCCACGTCCCGCATGTCCGCACCGCCTGGATCGCCCGCCCCGAGCACGAGCACACGGTGCCGCCCGGCCCGCGCCGGCTGCACCCCGGCACGGCCGCCTACTGGACGGCGCTGGCCCGTGCCAAGTACCTGGTCACCGACGACGCCCTGGACCGGGGCCTGCGCAAGCGGCGCGGGCAGATCCTGGTCCGCAGCCTGCCCGGCACGCCGCTGGGGCACACGGGCCTGGACCTCCAGGAGCACCCGGCCGCCGCCCGCGACACCGACTTCGCCCACCTGCTGCGCGACGTCGACCAGTGGGACCTCGTGCTGTCCGGCAACCGGCACTCGACGCTCGTCTGGGAGCGGGTCTTCCCGGGCCGCTACCGCACGCTGGAGTACGGCTCGCCGCGCAACGACGTCTTCCAGCGGGCCACCCCGGCGGACGTGGCCCGGCTGCGCGAGTCGCTCGGCATCGCCGAGGGCGCGGTCGCGATCCTTTACACGCCGGCCCACCGGGACCATCTGCGCACCCAGCGCCCGCCGCTGGACCTGGAGCGGCTCGCCCGCCGGCTCGGCCCCCGCTTCGTGATCCTGGCCCGCACCCACGGCGAGCGATGTCCCGGGGACCCCCGGATCATCGACGTCCGCGACCACCCGAGCGTGCAGTCCCTGTGCCTGGCATCGGACGTCCTGCTCACCGACTACGCGTCGATCATGTTCGACTACGCCGGCCTGGACCGGCCGATCGTGCTGCACACGGGCGACTGGGAGACGTACCGGGCGGCCCGTGGCACCTACTTCGACGTGCGCGGCATCCCGCCGGGCGAGGTCGCGCACAGCGCGGACGAGCTGGTCGGCATCTTCGCGACCGGCCACTGGCGCGACGCGCGCTCGTCCCGGCTGCGGGCGGTGTTCCGGGAGCGGTTCTGCCCGTACGACGACGGACGCGCCGCCGAGCGGGTCGTACGGCGTGTGGTGCTGGGCGAGACGGATCCGCCGCCGATGATCCCGTTCGCCGGACGCAAGCCGGTGCCGTCGGCCTGCGCCGGGTCGCCGCCGGCCACCGTGCCGCAGCCGTCCGGTCCCCTCACCGTCACCGAGAGGTGCTGAACGGCGTTGGTCCCTGAGGGAGTTCCCGTGCCCCTCGGCTCGACGCGGCCCGCCCCGAGCCGGCCGCCCGGCCGCCGTCCGGCGGGGCGGCCCGGGCGCGCGACAGGTCCCGTCCGCAGCACACGCGTCCGCAAGACAACAGAGAGAACAGCATGCCCCGCTTCAGCATCATCGTCCCGTCCCACGGGGTCGCCGGCCGGCTGTCCCAGGCGCTGGACTCGGTCCTCGGCCAGTCCTTCGGCGATCTGCAGCTGATCCCGGTCTGCGACGCCCCCGACTCCCCGGCCGTCGAGGTGGCCGCCGGCTTCGCGGCGCGGGACTCTCGGGTGACCCCGGCCGACTCGCCGCCGTCCGCAGGTCTCAGCGGGGCCCGCAACGCGGGGATCCGGGCGGCGACCGGCGCGTACGTGCTGTTCCTCGACGGCGATGACCTGCTGTTGCCGGGCGCGCTCGCGGCGCTGGACGCCCGGCTGACCGAGACCGCCGACGTGGACGTGCTCTACGTCGAGCACGAGCGCGTGCCCTGGTGGGAGGGCGAGCCCACGAACCCGGCCGCGCCGCTGTTCGCGCGCGCCCCGAAGGGCGCCTTCGCCCCCACGGAGCTGCCGGAGCTGACCGGCGTGCAGCTTCCGGCGTGGAGCGCGGTGTACCGCCACACCTTCCTCACCGAGCACGAACTCGCCTTTCCGAACGGCTGCTTCACCGATCTGGGCTGGGGCGGGCTGACGACGCTGGCCGCCGGGCGGATCGCGGTGCTGCGCCGGGTCGTCGTACGGCACCGACTGCGCCGGCAGGGCAGCCGGCTCAATCTGCCGGGGCCGCACCAGCACGATCTGCTCGACCAGGTGGACCTGGTGCTGACGCGGGCCGCCGAGCGGGAGCTGCCCGCCGAGCGGACGTGCGCACTCTTCGAGCAGTTGTTCGGCCAGGTGCTGAGGACGGCGGCCCGGCCGGAGCGGCTGCCGTCCGGGCACCGGGCGTTCTTCCGCCGCGCCGCCCATCTCTACCGGCGCCACCGGCCGGCCGGTTTCCGGGCGCCGGGCGGCAGCCTGGGCGTGCAGCACCGGCTGCTGGCGACCGGCGCGTACAGCGCGTTCCGGGCGCTGCGCGGCGCCAACCGGGTGGCCGCGAACACCGCCGGAAGTCTGCCCCGCCCGCGCGCGGTGCGCACCCGGCTGCGCTACGCCCGCGACCTGCGCCGTCCCCTCGACGAGAACCTGGCCGTGTATTGCGCCTACTGGGGCCGCGGCTATGCCTGCAACCCGGCCGCGATCCACGCCAAGGCCCGTGAACTCGCCCCGCACATCCGCTCGGTGTTCCTGGTCGAGGCCGGCCAGGCGCACGCGATGCCGAAGGACGTGGAGTACGCGGTGATCGGCTCGCGCCGCTACTGGGAGGTGCTGGCCCGCGCCAAGTACCTGATCAACAACGCCAACTTCGCCGAGGGGATCGTCAAGCGCTCCGGCAGTGTGCACCTGCAGACCCAGCACGGCACCCCGCTGAAGACCATGGGCGTGGACCAGTCGCCGTATCCGGTGGTGGCGGCGCAGTCCGGCAGCTACACCCGGCTGCTCGGCCGCGTCGACCGCTGGGACTTCAACCTCTCCGCCAACCGCCACTCCACACAGATGTGGGAGCGCGCCTTCCCCGGCTCCTGGGAGGCGCTGGAGTACGGCTATCCGCGCAACGACGTCTACTACACGGCGACCGCGCAGGACGTGGCCCGCGTCCGGCGGGAGCTGGGGGTGCCCGAGGGCGCGACGGCCGTCCTCTACGCGCCGACCCACCGCGACCACCACACCGGCTTCGAGCCGGGCCTCGACCTGGAGGCCTTCTGCGCGGCGGCGGGCGAGGACGTCGTCGTGCTGCTGCGCGCCCACTACTTCTACGACCAGGGGTCCGAGAAGAGTTCCGGCCGGATCATCGACGTCACCGCGCACCGCTCCTCGGAGGACGTGTGCCTGGCGGCGGACGCGCTGGTCACCGACTACTCGTCGATCATGTTCGACTATGCCAACCTGGACCGGCCGATCGTCGTGCACGCCGACGACTGGGACGTCTACCGGGAGACCCGGGGCGTCTACTTCGATCTGACGGCCGAACCGCCGGGGCCGGTCACGCGCACCCCCGAGGAACTGGCCGCCGTCTTCCGCGACGGCTCGTACGCGGGCGCGGACGCGGCGGCACTCAGGACCGCGTTCCGGGAGCGGTTCTGCGAGTTCGACGACGGCCGGGCCGCCGAGCGGGTGGTACGGCGGGTGCTCCTCGGGGAACCTGCCGAGGCCGTTCCGCCGGTGGTGCCGCTCGCGCGGCGCGTCCCCGCCCCCGCCGCCGCGACCCTCGTGAGGAGCTGACCCGCCGTGCCCCGCTTCAGTCTGATCGTGCCCTGTTTCAAGGTGCAGGGCTTTCTGCGCGAGTGCCTGGACTCGGTGTTGCTGCAGTCCTTCAACGACTTCGAGCTGATCGCCGTGGACGACCGCTCACCGGACGGCTGCGGCGCCATCCTCGACGAGTACGCCGAACGGGACCCCCGGGTGAAGGTGCTGCACCTGCCGGAGAACGTGGGCCTCGGCCGCGCGCGCAACGCCGGGATGCCGCACGCCACCGGCGACTATCTGTTCTTCCTGGACAGCGACGACACGCTCACCCCGGGCGCACTGGAGGCGACGGCCGACCGGCTGACGGAGGCCGGTGACCCGGACGTGCTGGTCTTCGACTACGCCCGCACGTACTGGTGGGGCGGCACCCGGCGCAACGCCCTGGCCGAGGTGCTCGCGGAGGCCGGCCCGGGCACCTTCGCCGTGGACGAGTTCCCCCGGATCCTGGACCTGCTGATGGTGGTGTGGAACAAGGTCTACCGGCGGGAGTTCATCGAGGCGGAGGGCTTCGAGTTCCCGCCGGGCTACTACGAGGACACCCCCTGGACCTTCCCGGTCATGCTCAGCGCCCGGCGGATCGCCACGCTGGACCGGATCTGCGTGAACTACCGACAGCGCCGGCAGGGCAGCATCCTGTCCACCACCAGCCGCAAGCACTTCGACATCCACGACCAGTACGACCGGGTCTTCGCGTTCGTCGGGCAGCACCCGGAACTGGCGCGCTGGCGGCCGTGTCTGCACCGCAAGATGGGCGAGCACTGCCTGGACATCCTGGCCAAGCCTGACCGGCTGCCGGCTGCCGACAAGGCCGAGTTCTTCCGGCGTACGGCGGCGAAGTTCCGCGCGTACCGGCCCGAGGGCGTCCTGGCCGACGGAGAGCTGCGCCTGCTGGAGGGCTCCTGGACGGGATACCGGATCAAGCGGCAGGCGGCGCGGGCCGGCGGGGAGGCGGCCCGGCTGGCCGGACTGGCGCGGGGCGCGGCGGCCGCACGGGCCCGCTCCGGCTGGGCGGCCCTGCACGCGCACCGCCCGCTGGATCCGGACCTGGTCGTCTACTCGGCGTCCTCGCACCGGGGGATGCTCGGCGACCCGGCCGCCGTGTATGCCAAGGCTCGGGAGATCGCCCCCCGGCTGCGCGGGGTCTGGGTGGTGAGGGACGAGGAGACGGCGGCGCAGCTGCCGTCCGGCGTGGAACACGTGATCGTGGGCTCGCGGCGGTGTCTGGAGATCACCGCGCGGGCGACGTACTTCGTCAACGACGTCAACTGGCCCGGCACGCTGGTCAAGCGGCCCGGCAGCGTGCACATCCAGACCCACCAGGGCACCCCGCTGAAGTACATGGGCGCCGATCTGCTGGACAGGCCGGGCGCCCGGCTCGGCTTCGACGTGCCGCAGATGCTGCGCCGGGCCGATCGCTGGGACTACAGCCTGGTCGCCAACCGCCATTCCGAACTGGTCTGGGAGCGGGCCTACCCCTGCCGCTTCACCTCGCTGCGCACCGGCAGCCCGCGCAACGACGTGCTGGTGAACGGCGGTGACAGCGACTTCCGGCAGCGGTACGGCATCCCGGAGACGGACACGGTGGTGCTGTACGCACCGACCCGCCGGGACTACCGCCGCAGCGGGCATGCGGACCGGATCGATCTGGCCCGGTTCGCAGCCGACCTGGGCGAGCGGCACACGCTGGTGGTCCGGCTGCATCCGTCGCTGGCGGCGGGCCCCGCACGCGGGATGGGCCTCGCGGAGCTGGCCCGGCGCGGGATCGTGGTCGACGCGACCGACGAGCCGCGCGCGGAGGACGTCCTGCTCGCGGCGGACGTGCTGGTCACCGACTACTCGGCCGTGATGTTCGACTACGCCAACCTGGACCGGCCGATCGTGGTGCACGCCGACGACTGGCCCGCGTACGCGGCGAGCCGGGGCGCCTACTTCGACATCACCGCCGAGCCGCCGGGCCATGTCTCGCGTTCCCACCGGGAGCTGGCCCGGCTTTTCGCCTCGGGGGCCTGGCAAGACGAGGAGTCGGCGCGGCTGCGGGCGGTCTTCCGGTCCCGGTTCTGCGAGTTCGACGACGGCCGGGCCGCCGAGCGGGTCGTACGGACGCTGCTGCTGGGCGAGCCGCTGACCGGGCCGGGTGCGGTACGGATCCCGGGGCAGCCGGACGGCCGGAACGCGATGGCGCCGGCCTGGTAGTGCCTCGCCCTGAGGCCACGCGCGCGAGGGTGCCGGCCGGGGACCGGCACCCTCGGCAGGTTTCTCGCGGGCTTACTCGATGACGAGGTCGACGTCGATGTTGCCGCGGGTGGCGTTGGAGTAGGGGCAGACCTGGTGGGCGGTCTCGACGAGCTTGCGTCCGGTCTCATGGTCCACGGTGTCGGGCAGTTCGACGCGCAGCGTCACCTTCAGCCCGAAGCCCTCCCCCTGCTTGCCGATGCCGACCTCGGCGGTCACGGCCGCGTCGCTGACGTCGACCTTGGCCTGCCGGCCGACCAGGCCGAGGGCGCTGCCGAAGCAGGCGGCGTAACCGGCGGCGAAGAGCTGCTCGGGGTTGGTGCCCTCGCCGTTGCCGCCCAGCTCCACCGGCGGGGCCAGCTTGAGGTCGATCCTGCCGTCGGAGGAGACGGCGCGACCGTCACGGCCGTGGGTGGCGGTGGCGACTGCGGTGTAGAGCGCGTCCATGGTGACCCGTCCTTCTCGATGCGGTTCTGCGGGCTTGCGGAGACAAGTAGAGCACACAATTAAGTTGTGCACAACCAAATGGCCCACCAGCGCTACCCTGGACACATGACCGCCTCGCCCGCTTCCCCCGCCGCCGGCTGGCTCCGCCTGGACCGCCAGATCTGCTTCTCCCTGCACGCCGCGTCCCGCGCCTTCAACGGCCTCTACCGCGTGCTCCTCAAGGACCTCGGGCTGACCTACCCGCAGTACCTGGTGATGCTGGTCCTCTGGGAACAGGGCGACCTGCCCGTCAAGACGCTCGGCGAGCATCTGCGGCTCGACTCCGGCACGCTGTCGCCGCTGGTCAAGCGGCTGGAAGCGGCCGGCCTCGTGCGCCGGGAGCGCAGCGTGCGGGACGAGCGCTCGGTGCAGGTGCGGCTCACCGAGGAGGGCGCGGCGCTGCGCGAACGGGCCCTGGAGGTGCCGCGCCGCATCATGGGAGCGACCGGCTTCGACCTGACGGAGATCACCGAACTGCGCGAACGCCTCGACCGCCTCACGACCGCCCTGGACGCGGCAGTCCTGACAGCGGAGAGCGAGGCCGGCTAGGGCGTGTTTCGAAAGTGGCGTCGTCCGCCCGGAGGGCGGGGTCCGCGGCGTCTGGTGCGGTGCATCGCAAGGCGGAGGGTCGCCCTCGTACCGGGCGTACGTGGACGATCCCGACAACGCGGCGAGGTGCCTGGCCAGGCGTCGCGGACCAGACGGGACTTTCGAAACACGCCCTGGTGCCGCGGCAGGCAACGTTTGCCCGTCAAGGAGCGGCGTCCGGTGCGTGCTCTCGGCGTGCCGGGTGCACGCCCTCGTACTGGATGTACTTGGATTTGTGCCCGGTGCGGCGAGTGGGGGCACCTCCCACGCCCTTGAGGCAGTGGGGGAGCGTGCCGGGCGTCGCGACGGGGCGAACATCGCCTGTTGCGGCACCAGCGGGTCCCGGCAGTGGGTTGCGCACATACAGCCGTACGACCAGCCCTCCTCGCCGGGTCCCTTCCTGCCCGGTGAAGTCCCGGCGCAGCACGGCGAGTTTGGCCCGCTCGACGGGGCTCGCCGGGCTCCAGTGCCCGGCGAGCAGATCCGGGTCCGCCACGACCCACACCCGGTCCAGCAGGTGCACCCTCCGCCGCACCTCACGTGGCCCGGCCTCGCGGCCGTACAGCGTCCCCGACCCGGCGGCCCCCTCCACCAGCGCCACATCGCGCACCCCGCGGAACGCCCCCGGATAGGTCAGCGCCACATTCCGCGCGTTCGCCGGCAGAAACAGCACCGCGTCCCCCGCCGCGACCTTCCGCGCCACCACCCGCGACACGGCTCCGAGGTCGTCGGGCCGGGTACGAGGGTCACGATCGGCCCGCAGAACCGGAAACTGGTGAAGGAAACCGATCCCGACGGCCAGAACCCCGGCCAGCGCAACAAGCCGTGGCCGCAACCGGGAGCGCGAACGAGGGGGCCTTCTCGGCCGACCGTCGCCCTGCGGGCTGTCGCTCCGCAGGGCGACGGGGATCCCCCCGCTCGAGCGAAGCCGGGAGTGGGCGAGCGCGGGCACACGACGACCGACAGCCCCGGCCAGCCGCTCGGCCCCCGCCGCGACCAGCAACGGCGCCCCGCTCAACGCGTACAGCACATACCGGTCGACGAACAGCGGCGACACCTGGGAAGCCAGCATCAGCACCACCGGCGGCACCACCGTCAACGGCAGGGCCACCCCCACAAGAGTGATGTTTTCCCGCCGCCCCACCAGCCCCGGCAACCCGACGAGAACCAGGCCCAGACACACCGCGCACACCGCACCCGACGGCCCGAAGAACGCCTGCGCCAGTTCTTCCGCGTCGGCCGCCGTAGGCCTCCGTACCCACGCGACCTGCGCCGCCTGCTCACGCGACACCAGCACCATCGGCACCAGCGAGACCACGACCCAGCCCGCCGCACATCCCCACCCGCGCCACACCCGGGCCCCGGCCCGGGCCAGCGCCAGCGACGCCGCGTGGGCGCACAGCAGCAGCACCGCGAACTCGTGCAGCCAGCAGGTGAGCCCGAGGACCACACCGTACGTCCCCCAGGTCCGCGCCCGCGAACCCCCCTCGACGGCACGGACGAACAGCAGCGTCGCCCCGGTCGCCCCGGCGGCGACCAGGGCGTACGAGCGGCCCTCCTGCGCGTAGTGGCCCGCCATCGGCGTGACGGCGTACAGCAGTCCGGCCCACAGCCCCACCCGCGGCCGCCGGAGCCGCACGCCGAGCGCCGCCACCAGCGCGGCAGTCGCTGCCGCCGCGCACACCGACGGCAGCCGCAGCACGACCTCGCCGGGGTGCTCGGTCAGGACGGCGTGCACGAGGAGGTAGTACAGGCCGTGCACGGCGTCCACGCCGTGCAGCAGCCGCCAGATCTGCGGCACCGTACGCCGCCCGACCTGCAGGCTGACGGCCTCGTCGCGCCACATTCCGTTCCGGTCGAGCCCCCAGAGTCCGACCGCGAGCATCACCGGCGCGGGCGCGCCCACTGCGACCCGGCGGCGGGCCCGCGCCCGGTCGCCGCGCGGCGCGCGTGCCGTGCCGGGCGGCGCGACGACCGCCTTGGCAGCCGCCCCGCGGGACCGCGGTTTCACAGGTAGCCCGACGTTCACCACAGCGTCCGCCCGATCTATTGCGATTAGCCAATGTTTTTGCGCTCATGACGGCGTATCGACCAGGACATGCGATCCGCGCCGCTTAGGCTCGCATGCGATGAACCGTCTCCGTGTCAACTCCGGTCGGGTCCTCTACGTCACTGTCGCCTGGTCGGCCACCCGCGCCCTGATGCTGTGGCTGCTCACCCACGACAGCGCTCCGCTGCTGGGCGGGGGCACGGTGGCGCGTGAGGTGTGGCAGCTGTACTTCGGCTGGTACGCCGTGCTCGCGCACGGCTCCTTCCCGACGCACGACACGCTGTGGCAGTACCCGCCGGGCGCCGGCGCGGTGCTGGTGGCACCACGCATGCTGCCCTGGCTGACGTACTTCCAGGCGTTCGTGGCGCTCACGCTGGTCGCGGACGCGCTGGTCACGGTCGCGCTGACGCGCGCGGGACGGCTTCGGGGGCGCAGCCTGCGCGGCGCGGCCCTGTGGACGTGCGGCCTGCCCCTGCTGCTGCAGCTCCCGCTCGCCCGGTACGACGTCCAGGCCACCGCCCTCGCCGTGCTCTCCCTGCTGGCGCTCAGGCGCTCCTCGCGCGCGTGCGGTGCGCTCGGGGCGCTGGGCGCGTTGGTGAAGGTATGGCCGGCGCTGGTGCTGCTGGGCACGCCCCGGGGGCCCGCGACGCGCCGGGCGTGGGGATGGGCGACGGCGGCCGGAGCCACGGCGTTCGGTGTCCTCGCCGTGCGGTTCGACCATCCCCTGTCCTTTCTGCGCGAGCAGGGCGGACGGGGCGTGCAGATCGAGTCCCTGGGCGGCACCGCGCTGAACCTGGCGCGGCACGCCGGCTGGCCGGGCCGGGCGCGCTACCGGTACGGCGCCACCGAACTGGTCGGGCCGCACGTGGGAGCCGTCGCCGACGCGTCCCTGGCGTTGACGGCGGCAGCCTTCGGCCTGCTGGTGCTGTGGCGGGTGCGGGCGCGGCGCTGGAGCGAGGCCACGCCGTTCGACGCCGCGCTGAGCGGGGTGCTGCTGTTCACGGTCACCAGCCGGGTGATCAGCCCGCAGTACATGATCTGGCTGCTCGGTCTGGCCGCGGTGTGCCTGACCTCACGGCACACCTGCCAGCGGCCGGTCGCCGCGCTGGTCCTGGCAGCGACGGCGCTGAGCACCCTGGTGTTCCCGATGAACTATGGTGAGGTGATCGCCGGCACCTGGACCGGCTGTCTGCTGATGCTGGCCCGCAACGGGATCCTGGCCGTCGCGGCCGTGCTGTCGCTGGTCCGCTTGTGGCGCGCGGCGAACCCGGAGGGAAAGACCGGGCAAACAACGGAACCCCGGCCCGGTTCCGACCGTCTTCCGGATCGAGCGCTAAGCCTCTCTTAACGGCGTATTACCGAACATTTCTACGCTCCCGGCCCGTGGACCCGATGCGATCAGACCCGAACGACACAGCCGATACGGCAGACACCGCCGACTCGCCGCGCACGGCGCAGGTCGGTGTCGTCGTCATCGGCTACAACGACCGTACCCATGTGGGCGACGCCGTGCGCTCGGCGCTGGCGCAGGGACCGGCGGTCGCGGAGGTCGTCGCCGTGGACGACTGCTCCACGGACGGCAGTGCCGAGGTCCTGGACCGGCTGGCCGCCGAGGAGCCCCGGCTGCGGGTGGTGCGCCTGGGCACGAACAGCGGCGGCTGCGGCAGCCCGCGCAACGCCGGGATCGACGCGGTGACCACGCCGTACGTGATGTTCCTGGACAGCGACGACGTACTGCCGCCCGACGCGGTGGACACGCTGCTGGCGGCGGTCACGGGGGCGCACGCCGAGGTCGCGAGCGGGCTGTGCGTGCGCCGGGAGCTGCCCTCGGGGCGTGAACAGCCCTGGCAGGCGCCCCTCTACACCGCGCACACCGTACTCGCGCGTCCCTCCCAGCGCCCGCGCCTGGTCCACGACACGCTGTGCGTCAACAAGCTGTACCGCACCGACTTCCTGCGCGAGCACGGCATCCGCTTCCCCGAGGGCCGCTTCCTCTACGAGGACATCGTCTTCACCGCACACGTGCTGGCCGCCGGCCCGCGCATCGCGCTCGTGCCGGACCGCGTGTACGTGTGGCACGTGCGCCGCTCCGCCGAACAACTGTCGCTCTCGCTGAACCGGGAGCACATAGACAACTGGAAGGCACGTGTGGAGGCGTGCGCGCTGGCGTACGACATCCTGCTGGGCGCCGGGCAGAAGGAACTGGCCAGGGCGGCGCGGGCCAAGTTCCTCGACCACGAGGTGCGTATGTACGCGCGCGAGCTGGAGTTGCGCGACGCGGACTACCAGCGCGCGTGGTGGGCGCACACCCGGGAGTACCTCGCGCGCTACGACGCCGCCGACTGGGAGCTGAACCCGAGCGCTCCCGGCCGGGTGCTGGCGCGGGTGGTCGTGGAGTCGCCGGAGCCCCGCGACCTGCCCCGGCTGCGGGAGCTGGCCGCGCGTCCGGCGCGGCTGCTGCCGCCGTACGCCCGCACCCCCGACGGCGTCCCCGTCTGGTCCGCCGATCTCCCCCAGGTCACCCTCACGCCGTTCCTCACCCGCCCCACCGGTGTCCTGCCGCTCGCGGTCGACGCGGAACTGCGGCCACGCGCGCGTGCCTCCCTGCTGCGCCTGCGGCTGCACGAGCTGTACGGCAGGGTCGCCGAGGCGGGCCCGCGCGAGCTGGACGTGGAGTGGCAGTCCCGGGACGACGAGCGGATGCGGGGGCGCACGACCGTGCCGCTCACGCCCTCCGGCGCCGCGAACGACGTGCACGCCGGTTCGGAATCAGGTGCGAATGTCGCCGCGGACAGCTGGTCGGCCGAGCTGCCCGTCGTCCTGGACGCGCTCGGCGCCGGCACCTGGGACCTGCGACTGACCGTGCGCTTCGCGGACGGCACGCACCGGGAGGCCACGGCGCACGCCCTGACCGGCGCCGGCCGGCTGACCCGGCGCGCCGTCCCGAGCCTCCGGCACGGCCTGCTCCTGGTGCAGCCGTACGCCACGCACTCCGGCGCACTGGCGATACGCGTGGCGACCGGCGCGAGCGGGGTACTGCGGGTGGTGCGCGGCCGGCTCCGCCGCCTGCTTCACTGAGACGGCCCCGGATTCACCGGGACGCCCGCCGCGTCACCAGGGACATCGAGTGCGCCGACGGGACGCCCACTGCTTGACCGAGAGATGCCCGCTTCCGCTCCGCCGAGCGGTCGCACGGGCCGACTGACGAGGAGACGGCCGCAATGACCTGGCTGATCACCGGCGGTGCCGGATACATCGGGGCACACGTCGTACGGGCGATGACCGAGGCGGGCGAGCGCACGGTGGTCTACGACGACCTGTCCACGGGCATCGCCGAGCGCGTGCCGGCGGAGGTTCCGCTGGTGCGGGGCTCCGTGCTGGACGCGGACCGGGTGGCCCGCACGCTCGCGGAGCACGAGATCAGCGGGGTCGTGCATCTGGCGGCGAAGAAGCAGGTCGGCGAGTCGGTGGAACGCCCGCTGGACTACTACCGGGAGAACGTCGAGGGTCTGCGCACCCTCCTGGAGGCGGTGACGCGGGCGCAGGTGCCGTCGTTCGTCTTCTCTTCCTCGGCCGCCGTCTACGGCATGCCGGACGTCGACCTGGTGACGGAGGAGACCCCGTGCCTGCCGATGTCCCCCTACGGCGAGACCAAGCTGGTCGGGGAGTGGCTGGTGCGCGCGACGGGCCGGGCGACCGGCCTGTCCACGGCCTCCCTGCGCTACTTCAACGTGGCAGGCGCGGCCTCCCCCGAACTCGCCGACACCGGTGTGTCCAACCTCGTCCCGATGGTCTTCGAGAAGCTCACCGAGGGCGCGCCGCCGCGGATCTTCGGCGACGACTACCCCACGCCGGACGGCACCTGTGTGCGCGACTACATCCACGTGGTCGACCTGGCCGAGGCCCATGTCACCGTCGCCCGTGCCCTGGCCTCCTCCCCCGGCACCGACCTGACGCTCAACATCGGCCGCGGCGAGGGCGTGTCCGTCCGCGAGATGATCGACCGCATCAACGCGATCACCGGCTACGCCCGCCCCCCGGCCGTCACCCCCCGCCGCCCCGGGGACCCGGCACGCGTGGTCGCCTCGGCCGCCCGCATCGCCACGGAACTGGGCTGGCACGCGAAGTACGACGTCCAGGACATGATCACCTCGGCCTGGGAGGGCTGGGTACACCACCACCCGGAGGCGGCACGGTTCTAGGGCGTGTTTCGAAAGTCCCGTCTGCCGCGCCGGTACGAGGGCCTGGGGCCGGCATGCCGAGAGCACGCACCTGACGCCGCGCGGCCGCCCTTCCAGCAACGACGCGAATTGCCGGACAGGTCCTCCAGGCCGCGCGGCGGCTCCTCGCACGACCCGCACAGCTGCGGGCCGCCCCGTCGGCGCGGGCGGGGAAACCGCCCCCGCCCAGCGCCGGCACCACGCACCGCTCGGCGCCGGCACCCCCTCACAGCGCCTTGAGCGCCCCCGCCGTGGCCCGGGCCAGGTTTTCCAGGTAGCCCTTCGGCAGCTTCGGCGAGCGGATCACCACCGCACGCCAGTACAGAGGGCCGGAGATCAGGTCGAGGGCGAGGTCGGGGTCGACGCCCGCGCGGACCTCGCCCCGTTCCTCCGCCGCCGCCACGATCTTGCTGGCCACGCCCTCCTGGCCGTCCCGCAGGGCCTTCTGGAAGGCGTCGGCGATGTCGGGGTTGCGGGCCGCCTCCGCCTGGAGGTCGGGGATGATCTGCGAGGCGACCGGATGGCGCAGGGCACGGGAGGTGACCTCGTAGAGCAGGCGCAGGTCGCCCTCCAGGGAGCCCGTGTCGGGCACCGGCAGCCCCAGCACCGCCATCGCCGAGACGACGTCCAGCACCAGGTGCAGCTTGGAGCGCCAGCGCCGGTACACCGCGGTCTTGCCGACGCCGGCCCGCCGCGCGATGCCCTCGATGGACATGCGGGCGTAGCCCACGGCCGCGAGCTCTTCGAAGACCGCTGCCCGGATGGCCTCGGTCACATCCTCCCGGAGTACGGCGGCCCCGGCGGGCGTCCGGCGGCGCGGGCGCGTCGTGGGCTCGTCGGCGTTCGTCGTCATGACCCACAGCATAGGCCGTTACGACGAAACGGTTGCGTTCCGACGTCGATTGGTTCTACGCTCCCGATGCGACGATACGGTCCCGTTCCGACGTAAGAGAACGTGAAGAGAAACGTAAGGAAACGTCGGATCGCGTGACCGGAGCGCCCCGGCTGCCGGCCGGGCCGCGGCATCCCCTCCCCCGAGCGAAAGCAGCGGATGTGAGCCAGGTCCTCGACACACCGCCCCCCACCCAGGCCCCGGCCGACGACGATCTCGCGGCGCTCGCCGCCCGGCACGGCCTGTCGGTCAGCGGCGCCCGCCCGACCCTGCCGGAGTACATCCGCCAGCTGTGGGCCCGGCGGCACTTCATCACCGCCTTCGCCACGGCCAAGCTCACCGCGCAGTACAGCGAGGCCAAGCTGGGCCAGGTCTGGCAGGTCATGACCCCACTGCTGAACGCGGCGGTCTACTACTTCATCTTCGGCGTGCTGCTCGGCACAAAGAAGGGTGTCCCGGACTACATCCCCTTCCTGGTCACCGGCGTGTTCGTGTGGACGTTCACACAGAGCTCGATCCAGGTGGGCACCCGCGCGATCTCCGGCAACCTCGGCCTGGTGCGCGCCCTGCACTTCCCGCGCGCCGCCCTGCCGATCTCCTTCTGCATCCAGCAGCTCCAGCAGCTGCTGTTCTCGATGGCCGCGCTGGTCGTCATCCTGCTGAGCTTCGGCCTGCCGGTCACCCCCGGCTGGCTGCTGGTGATCCCGACGCTGATCCTGCAGTTCCTGTTCAACGCGGGCACGGCGATGATCATGGCGCGGATGGGCGCCAAGACCCCGGACATCGCCCAGCTGATGCCGTTCGTGCTGCGCACCTGGATGTACGTGTCCGGTGTCATGTGGAGCATCGGCAAGCTCACCAAGAAGGACCACCTGCCGCACATCGTCACGGTCCTGCTGGAGAGCAACCCGGCCGCGGTGTACATCGACCTCATGCGCTACGCGCTGATCAAGAGCTTCCACGCCAAGCAGCTCCCCCCGCACGTCTGGGCGACGGCCACCGGCTGGGCCCTGGTCGCCGGCATCGGCGGCTTCATCTACTTCTGGAAGGCTGAGGAGAAGTACGGCCGTGGCTGAGCAGACCCCCACCGAGAGCATCCCCACCGTCATCTGCGACGGCGTCGACATCGTCTACCGCGTCAACGGCACCGGCGCGGGCCGCGGCTCCGCCACCGCCGCCCTCAACCGCATCCTGCGCCGCAAGCAGGCCGAGAAGGCGGCCGGCGTGCGCCGGGTGCACGCGGTCAAGAACGTGTCCTTCATCGCCTACAAGGGGGAGGCGATCGGCCTCATCGGCACCAACGGATCCGGCAAGTCGACGCTGCTGAAGGCCGTCGCCGGGCTGCTCCCCGTCGAGAACGGACACATCTACACCAACGGCCAGCCCTCGCTGCTCGGCGTCAACGCGGCCCTGATGAACGACCTCACGGGTGAACGCAACGTCCACCTCGGCGGTCTCGCCATGGGCATGTCCCGCGAGCAGGTCCGGGAGCGCTACCAGGACATCGTCGACTTCTCCGGGATCAACGAGAAGGGCGACTTCATCACCCTGCCCATGCGCACCTACTCCTCCGGCATGGCGGCCCGGCTCCGGTTCTCCATCGCCGCCGCCAAGGACCACGACGTGCTCCTCATCGACGAGGCCCTGGCCACCGGTGACCGCCGGTTCCAGATGCGCTCCGAGGAGCGGATCCGCGAACTGCGCGAGCGCGCGGGCACGGTCTTCCTGGTCAGCCACAACAACAAGTCGATCCGCGACACCTGCGAGCGGGTCCTGTGGCTCGAGCGCGGCGAGCTGCGCATGGACGGGCCGACCGAGGACGTCATGAAGGAGTACGAGGCCTTCACCGGCGACAAGGGCGACAAGAAGGCGGACGGTAAGAAGGCGGCGTAAAAGTTGCCGGAAAGGAAACCCCGGACTACGGAACCCCATCTTCCTTTCCGGGCGTCTCTTACTCCACGTGCGGTTATCCCTTTCATCCGCTTAGTGACAGTATGTTATGAAGGCTGTCCACGCCGACCAACCGAAGGAGTCCACTGCGATGCCCCAACTCAGCGTCATCGTCTACGGACCGAACGCACAGGGGCATCTGACAGAGCTGCTGGATTCCCTGGAGTCCCGGCCGCTGCCCGACGCCGAGGTCATCGTCGCCGCGGTCGGCGACTGGGCGCTGGAGACGGCCGAGGGCCACGCACCCGAGACCGTGGTCGTACCGCTGCCGGAGGACACCTCCGACGCGGCGGCCCGCGCCGCCGGTGCCGCCCGCGCCACCGGCCGCTGGCTGCACTTCGTCCACGCCAAGGACAGCCTGCCGGCCGGTGCCCCCCGGCAGATCGCCGAGCGGACCGCCGAACTGGACGCCGCCGGCGCCGAGGACGCCGACGTGCTCCTCTTCGACCATGTCAGCACCACCTGGCAGACCGCCGGCACCCCCTCCCGCGACGGCCGCCTCCTCGCCGCCGTCGGCCGCGAGAGCCTCCCCCTGGACGGGGCCGCCGACCTGCTGCGCCTCACGCAGATCCTCGGCAACCGCGCCCTGCGCGCCGGCTTCTGGCGGGCCCACGAGGAGCAGTTCACCACCGACGACGAAGCACAGGCCGCGCACGCCGTCCTGCTGCACGCCGGCCACGTCGCCTGCCTGAACCAGGTGGCGTACGACAACCGTGAACTGCGCCCCGAGAGCCTGCCCCCGCTCGCCCCCGAGGACCGCTTCGCGCTGATCGAGCGCTACGAATCGCTGCTCGCGCTCGTCAAGGACCGCCACGCCGCCCGCGCGGTGCTCTACGACCTGATGATGCGCGACCTCGTGCGCACCTTCGCGGGCGAGAACCTGCCCGACGCGGTGGCCCGCGAGTTCTTCCGCCGTGCCTCCCTCGCCGCGGTCCGCTGGCGCCCCGGGAACCACGAGCGCCCGGCCGGCGTGGAGGGCGTGCGGCACGCCCTGCTGGAGGAGGGCGCGTACACCAAGTACCGCGCGTTCCAGGCCGCCAACCGCACCCGCCGCGCCGCCAAGAAGGCCGTACGGAGCCGCAAGAAACAGGTCGGCACCAAGCTCCGCGACCAGCAGTACCGGCGCGCCCTGAGCCGCCCGGTCGACGACAACCTGGCCGTGTTCGCCGCCTACTGGGATCGCGGCGTGGCCTGCAACCCGGCCGCGATCGCCGTCAAGCTCACCGAACTCGCCCCGCACATCCGCCAGGTGTGGACGGTGTCGAAGGAGAACACGGCGCTGCTGCCGCCCGGCACCGACTTCGTGGTCCCCGGCACCCGCCGCTACTGGGAGACGCTGGCCACCGCCAAGTACCTGACGAACAACGTCAACTTCCCCAACGCGGTGGTCAAACGCCCCGACGCGATCCACGTCCAGACCCACCACGGCACCCCGCTCAAGCGCATGGGCCTGGACCAGATGGAACACCCGGCCGCCTCCAAGGGCCTGGACTTCGCCGCCCTGCTGGCCCGCATCGACAAGTGGGACTACAGCGTCAGCGCCAACAGCCACACCACCCGCATGTGGGAACGCGCCTACCCGGCCCGCTACACCTCCCTCGACTACGGCTATCCGCGCAACGACGTCTTCTACACGAGCGGCGCGGAGGAGGTCCGCGCGGCCCGCGAGCGTCTCGGTATCGCCCCGGGCAAGACGGCCGTGCTGTACGCCCCGACCCACCGCGACTACGAGGCCGGCTTCACCCCGCGCCTGGACCTCGCGGCCTTCGCCGACCGGCTCGGCGAGGACACCGTGCTGCTCGTGCGCGCCCACTACTTCTACGGCGGCGCCGCCTCCCCGCTGACCGGCCTGCGCCGCTCCGGCCGGATCATCGACGTCTCCTCCTACGACCCCGTCGAGGAGCTGTGCCTGGCCGCCGACGCGCTGGTCACGGACTACTCCTCGATCATGTTCGACTACGCCAACCTCGACCGCCCGGTCGTCGTCTACGCCGACGACTGGGAGACCTACCGAACCACCCGCGGCGTCTACTTCGACCTCATGACCGACCACCCCGGCCAGGTCGCCCGCACCCAGGAGGAGCTGACGGAGATCTTCGCCTCCGGCGCCTGGCGCGACGAGAGCGCGGCCAAGGCACGGGCCGCTTTCCGGCGCCGCTTCTGCGAGTACGACGACGGCCGTGCCGCCGAACGGGTCGTACGACGGGTGTTCCTGGGCGAACCGGAGGAGTCGCTGCCACCGGTGATCCCGCTCGAGGAACGCACCCCCGCCCCGACCCCCGAGGAGGCCTCGGCATGACGACCCCCGACGTGACGGTGACGGTCATCGTCTACAACGACGCCGCCCGCCTTCCCCGGGCGGTCGCCTCGCTGCGCGCGCAGACGCACGCGAACATCGAGATCATCATCAGCGACGACCACTCCACGGACGACACGCCCGCGGTGGCGCGCCGGCTGGAGTCGGAGGACTCCCGCATCCGCTACCTCCGCCTGCCGGAGAACAGCGGCGGCTGCAGCGCCCCGCGCAACCGGGCCATCGAGATCGCCCGGGCGCCGTACCTGATGTTCCTCGACAGCGACGACGAACTACCGCCCCGCGCGGTCGAGTTGCTGCTCGCCGCGCACCGCGAGCGCGAGGTGGACTTCACCATGGGCGCGGTGCAGCGGCACCGGGTGGACACCGGGCGCCGCACGACGTGGATGCAGAACCTGTTCGCCGAGCGGCGCACGGTGGAGAGCATCGAGTCGGAGCCGGACCTGCTCTTCTGGCCGCTGTCGACGAACAGGATGTACACCGCCGACTTCCTGAACCGTCACAACCTCCGTTTCCCCGAGGGCGTCCACTACGAGGACCAGCTGTTCTCGATCCAGTCGTACTGTCTGGCGAAGACTTTCACGATCATCCCGGACCCCGTGTACGTCTGGTACATCGAGCCGTTCGCGGCGGCGGACGAGGCCACGATCTCCAACCAGCGGCACAAGATCTCCAACGTCGAGGACCGCATCCGCGTGCACCGGATGATCGACGACTTCTTGGTGGAGAGCGGACACACCGGGCTGCGCGAGGACAAGGACTTCAAGTTCCTCAAACACGACTTCAGGTTGTACGCGGGCGATCTGCCCTACCGGGACGACGAGTGGCTCCAGGCGTTCGCCGACATCATGAACCCGTACCTGGAGACGCTGTCCGACGGTGCGTACGTCCGTCTGCCCCGGCAGGAGCGGGTGGTCCTGGAGCTGCTGCGGCAGGGCCGGTTGGAGGAGACCAGGCTCGCGGCCCGCGGACTCGGACACGAGGTCGCTCCGCGCCAGGTCACGTCCGACGCCTCCGGTGTCCCGTACTGGGGTGACGAGGTTCCCCCGACCGACCGCGCCCGCCGTGAACTGGCCGTGTCCGACCTCGAGCTGGACACGCGTCCGTTCCCGAGCGCGCTGTTCCGGCACGAGATCACGGAGCTGACGCCGGGCCCCGGGGCCTGTCTCACCCTGGCCGTCCGCACGTACGACCCGGGCCTGCGCCTGCCGGTCGGCCCGCAGCGCGCCGGCCTGATCCTGTCGCCGGGCAACCGCCGTTTGACGGTGCCCTTCCGGCTGGACCCGGTCAGCCCTGGTGTCTTCGAGGGCACGGTCCGCCTGGACCTGAGCGAGGCCCCGCTGCCCCTCCAGGGCTTCGAGGGCGTACGGCACCCCCTGGTCCGGCTCCAGCAGCAGGGCCTGTCCAACCCCGGTCTGCTGCTGGCCCCGCTGACCTTCCCGACCCTCAGGGCCCGCATCGAGTACCGCTCCGGCGCGGCGCCGCACGAGCTGACCATCGAGCCCGAGGGCCGCAACCCCGGCCGCATGCAGTTCCGCTGGCGCCCGGTGGGCGTGACGGCCCATGTGATCCGCCCGGTCGTCCGGAAGGTAGCCCGCCCCCGCGTCCGCAAGGCGGCGAAGCTGCTCTCGAGCGTGCTGCGGTAAGAGAGCAGCCGCCCTCGAGGCGCCGTCGTTCCTGAAGGGGCCGCGTGGCTGTGCCGCGCGCCCCTTCAGGTGTTTCTCGCCCCGGCGCCCGGCCGGAGGCGGTGAGCGCCCCCGCTCACCGCCAGCTCATCGGACCACTCGGTACAGGACCTGGGAAGCCGGGCCGACCTTCACCTCGCGAAGTCCCGGTCCCGCCAGGCCTCTGGGACCCACGACCCACTTCACGTCGTACTCCCGCAGAATCCCGGACCGCCCCGAAGCGGACGTCCCGGCGGCGAAGTACCGCGTCACCGCCGCCTCCCGACGCCCCGCGTCCCGCAGGAACACATCCGGATACCCGGGCGCCACGGTGTACGCCCCGTACGCCGGAATCTGCCGCGCGGGGAACTCCCGGGCCATCACGACGTCCCCGTACTTCACCCAGGGCGTGATCCAGTGGTAGCCGACCCACGGTGTCCGGTACTTCGCGGCGACGGCGGACGGCAGCGCGCCGCGACCCGTCACATAGCCGAGGGTGCCGACCTGCGTCCACGCCCCGACGAGCAGCGCGGCGCCCAGCACGCACGCCCAGCCCACCCGCACGGCCCGCCGCCCGGCCGACACGACCTCCAGCGCGGCGGCGAGCTGCGCCGGGACGAGCGCGGCGGGCAGGGCACGGCCCCAGGAGTAGTGGCCGCTCAGCCCGCCCGCGGCGAACACCAGCACGCCCAGCACGAAGAACAGCGCCAGCGGATCCCACCGGTCGCGCCGGAAGCGCAGCACCAGCGCCGCCACTCCGAGCAGCACCAGGCCGAACCGCGCGGGCAGATGGTCGTACAGCGGCTTGTGGATCGCCTCCAGATCCGCTCCGGCGGAGAAGAGGGAGAAGAAGTCGTAGTACGGCCACAGCCAGAGCAGCAGCACGCCCAGGGCCAGTGCGCCGGCCAGGCGCAGCAGCACCGGCCGGGGCGGGCGAGCCGCGATCACCGTCGCCAGCGCGCCGAGGGAGGCCACGACTCCGGTGAACTGGTGGCACAGCAGGATCAGGGCCCACAGCACGCCGAGCCACAGCCACCGCCCCCACGTCGCCTCCTCGTGTGCCGCGCGCGTGAGCCAGGCCCAGAAGTGGAAGGTGAGGCCGAGGGCGAACACGCTGGGGTACGAGACCGTCAGCGCCAGGGAGTTCAGGCCCAGGAAGCCGGACCAGTTGAACAGCAGCGTGCCCCACAGGAAGAGCAGGCTCAGCAGGGCCAGGGCGGGGGCCGCGCGGTGCACGGAGAAGGTGCGGACGTACCGCCACACGCCGGTGACCAACAGGGTCAGGCCGGTCAGCGCGGCGAGCCGCAGCACCACGAACACCGACAGGCCGGTCAGCTTGGCGACGGTGCCCAGGACCAGCATCCACGGCGAGTAGTAGGGGCTCGGTGTGTCGGCGTCGACCAGCGGGTTGCCGGGGTGGGCCAGATGGTGGCTCAGGCGCTGGATGGTCGCCGCGTGCATGCCGAGGTCGCCCGCCCAGGGCAGGCGGACGATCACCAGGAGCAGCAGGACCACGACGAGCGCCGCGGCCGCCTGCGGCAGTGCTCGGCCGGCGCGCGCCGCGCCCGTCGGCGGTTCGGTGCGGCTCACCGGCTCGGTCTCAGACGGTGCGGTGTGCATCCTGCTGGAACACCCAGGTGCGGTAGACGAGGAAGCGGAACGCGGAGGCGAGCACGATCGACAGTGCCTTCGCCACATTGGACTCCAGCACGCTCTGCAGGCCGAGACCGTGGTAACCGATCCAGAACAGACCGATTTCCATCACGACACCGAGGCCGCTGAAGACGAAGAACAGGATGATCTGTGCGCGGGTGCGCGAGGCCCGGTCGCGATAGGCGAAATAGCGGAAGCCCAGGTAATTGGTCGCCATCGCGATACAGCTGGCCAGGACGGTCGCGGTCATCGCCTGCCAACCCAGACCGTGCAGCAGCACGTTGAAGATCAGGAAATTGACGAGGACACCGCTGCCGCCGACGAGCCCGAATTTCACGACCTCCAGCACGACCCGGGTGGCGGGCCGCCGGGCCGGAGCCGGCGCGGGGGGCGCTGCCGGGCGCGTCTCGGTGAGTTGAACAGTCACAGCGCAGACCCTATCCGAAACCCATCGATTAGCAGGAAACGGTAAATTCGTTGATCTTTTTTGACTAATCCTCGGCAAGAAACGGAACGCCCCGGGCCGATTCCCCGTCGGCCCGGGGCGCCCGCACCCTCGTGCGGCTACGAATGCGTGCGCAGCAGCGTCCGCATCGTCCGCATCGCCACCGAGAGGTTGGCGAGGTCGAACGTCTCCGAACTACGGATCTCCTCCAGGGTGGTGCGCGCGCGGCTCAGGATGGGCGCGTTCTTCTGCTCCCAGGCCTTGAAGCGCTGCTCCGGCGTGGAGGTGCCGTTGCCGACCGCGAGGACGTCCGCGGTGAGCGCCGCGTGTGCCGCGTACAGGTCCTCGCGGATGGAGGCGCGGGCCATGGACTGCCAGCGGTCGTTGCGGGGCAGCTCGATGATGCGGTCCATCAGCTGGGTGATGTTGAGCCGGTCGGCGAGGTCGTAGTACACCTCGGCGACGTCCAGCGGCTCCTTGCCCATGCGGTCGGCCACCGACACGATGTCGAGCGCCGGGAAGGCGGAGGAGAACCCGGCCACGCGCGTGGCGAGTTCGTCCGGGACGCCGGCCGCGGACAGCTCGTCGTACACGTGCTGGTACCACTCCAGGTCCCCGCCCCTGAGCAGCTTCGGCAGCTCCTGCCAGACCCGCTCGACCCGCTCGGCGAAGAACTCGACCGTCTCGGCGAGCTGCAGCGGCTGCGGCCGGTTGTTGAGCAGCCAGCGCGTGCCGCGTTCGACGAGCCGACGCGAGTGCAGCCGGATCCGGGTCTGCACCGCGGCGTCGACCTTGTTGTCCAGGTCCTCCACCGCGTCCCACACCGGTGCCGAGAGGAAGATCGCGCGGGCCGCGGTCTGCGCCCGGACGATCTCCTCCAGGGAGGCCCCGGTCTCCTCGCGCAGCCGGTGCAGATAGGTCGTACCGCCCGTGTTGACCGTGTCGTTGACCAGCACGGTCGTGGTGATCTCACGGCGCAGCGGGTGGTTGTCGATGGCCTCGGCGAACCGCTCGCGCAGGGCGGTCGGGAAGTACGCGTGCAGCAGGCCGCGCAGGTACGGGTCGTCGGGCAGGGTGGTGTGCAGCAGCTCCTCGGCAACCGTGATCTTCGTGTACGCCAGGACGACGGCGGTCTCCGGGCCGGTCAGCCCCTGCCCCTGGGCGAGCCGCTCGCGGATCTGGCGGTCGGTCGGCAGGAACTCCAGCGCCCGGTCCAGGTGGCCCTCGCGCACCAGGTGGCGGATGAACCGCTGCTGGGCGTGGAGCATGTCCTTGGCCTGGAACAGGGCGTTGGCCAGAGCGGTGTTCTGCGCGTAGTTGTTGCGCAGGACCAGCTCACCGACCTCGTCGGTCATCTCGGCGAGGATCTTGTTGCGCTGCTTGACGGTCATGTCGCCGTCCGCGACCAGGCCGTTCAGCAGGATCTTGATGTTCACCTCGTGGTCGGAGGTGTCCACGCCGGCGCTGTTGTCGATCGCGTCGGTGTTGATCTTGCCGCCGTGCATGGCGAACTCGATCCGGCCGAGCTGGGTCAGGCCCAGGTTGCCGCCCTCGCCGACGACCTTGACCCGCAGGTCGCTGCCGTCGACCCGGATGGCGTCGTTGGCCTTGTCGCCGACGTCCGCGTGCGACTCGGCCGACGACTTCACGTACGTGCCGATGCCGCCGTTCCACAGCAGGTCCACCGGCGACCTCAGGATGGCCTTCATCAGGTCGGCCGGGGTCATCTTGGTGACCTTGTCCTCGATGCCGAGGGCCTCGCGGATGTGGGCGTTGACCGGGATCGACTTGGCGCTGCGCGGGAAGATCCCGCCGCCGGCCGACAGCAGCTCGGTGTTGTAGTCGGCCCAGCTGGAGCGGGGCAGCTCGAACAGCCGGCGGCGCTCGGCGTAGGAGGTGACCGCGTCGGGGGTCGGGTCGATGAAGATGTGCCGGTGGTCGAAGGCGGCGACCAGGCGGATGTGCTCGGACAGCAGCATGCCGTTGCCGAACACGTCACCGGACATGTCACCGATGCCGACGACCGTGAAGTCCTCGGACTGCGTGTCCACGCCCAGCTCGCGGAAGTGCCGCTTCACGGACTCCCACGCGCCGCGCGCGGTGATGCCCATGCCCTTGTGGTCGTAGCCGGCCGAGCCGCCGGAGGCGAAGGCGTCACCGAGCCAGAAGTTGTACTTCTCGGCGACCCCGTTGGCGATGTCGGAGAAGGTGGCGGTGCCCTTGTCGGCCGCGACGACCAGGTAGGTGTCGTCGCCGTCGTGCCGGACCACGTCCTGCGGGGGCACGACCTCGCCGGCGACCATGTTGTCGGTGATGTCGAGCAGCGCCGAGATGAACGTCTTGTAGCTGGCGATGCCCTCGGCCAGCCAGGCGTCGCGGTCCACGCTCGGGTCCGGCAGCTGCTTGGCGACGAAGCCGCCCTTGGCGCCGACCGGCACGATGACGGTGTTCTTCACCATCTGCGCCTTGACCAGGCCGAGGATCTCGGTGCGGAAGTCCTCACGCCGGTCGGACCAGCGCAGACCGCCGCGCGCGACCTTGCCGAAGCGCAGGTGGACGCCCTCGACGCGTGGCGAGTACACCCAGATCTCGTACGCCGGGCGCGGCGCCGGCAGGTCCGGAATGGCCTGCGGGTCGAACTTCATGGAGACGTAGTCGTGCGGCCTGCCGCCCTCCGCCTCCTGGAAGAAGTTCGTGCGCAGGGTCGCCTTGATCACGGTGAGGAAGGAGCGCAGGATCCGGTCCTCGTCCAGGCTCGCCACCTGGTCCAGGGCCGCGTCCAGCTCCTCCAGCAGGGCGTCCGTGATCTCCAGGCCGGCCTTCTGCCGGTCCGGCGACATCCGCGCCTCGAACAGCGAGATCAGGAGGCGGGTGGTGTGGACGTTGTTGCGGAGGGTGTCCTCCATGTAGTCCTGCGAGAAGGTGGAGCCGGCCTGCCGCAGGTACTTGGCGTAGGCGCGCAGCACCATGGCCTGCCGCCAGCTCAGCCCGGCGCTCAGCACCAGGGCGTTGAAGCCGTCGTTCTCCGCCTTGCCGGTCCAGGTGGCGGCGAAGGCCTCCTGGAAGCGCTCGCGGGCGTCGTCGCCGAGGTACTCCCCGGCGGCGCCGGCCGCCTTGGGCATGCGCAGACCGAAGTCGTAGATCCAGGCGGTGGTGCGGTCGGCGCAGCGCAGCTCGTACGGCCGCTCGTCGGTGACCTCGACGCCGAGGCGGCTGAGCACCGGCAGCACCTTGGACAGGGAGACGGTGCCGCCCTTCTGGTAGATCTTGAACCGGCGCTCCTCCGGTCCGGCGCCCACCGGCTCGTACAGGCTCAGGCTGAACGTCTTGTCCTCGCTGAGCTGCTCCAGGTGGACCAGGTCGGCGACCGCGGCGCGCGGGGTGTGGTCGGCCTTGTAACCCTCGGGGAAGGCGTTGTTGTAGCGGCGCAGCACCTCGGCCGCGCGCTCCTCGCCGCACTCGGCGGTCAGCGCCTCGGCGAACGCGTCGGCCCAGGACCGGGCCGCCTCGACCAGACGGGCCTCGATGCGGTCCCGGTCGGCGTCCGACAGCTGGGGCAACTCGGTGCCCGGCGGGACGCGGACGACGAAGTGCAGCCGGGAGAGGATCGACTCGGTGTTCCAGGCGGTGAAGTCGACGCTGACGCCGCCGAGCTCCTCCTTGAGGATGTCGATGATCCTCAGCCGGACCCCGGTGGTGTAGCGGTCGCGCGGCAGGTACACGAGGGCCGAGTAGTAGCGGCCGTACTCGTCCTGGCGCAGGTAGAGCCGCAGCCGGCGCCGCTCCTGCAGGTAGAGAACGCTCGTGACGATGGACTGCAGTTCGGCGGCGGGCGTCTGGAACAGCTCGTCGCGCGGGTAGGTCTCCAGGATCTGCAGCAGGTCGCGGCCGTCGTGGCTGTGGGGCGAGAACCCGGCGCGCTCCAGCACCTCGTCGACCTTGCGGCGGATGACCGGGACGCGACGCACGGACTCGGTGTAGGCGGCGGAGGAGAACAGGCCCAGGAAGCGGCGCTCGCCGACGACATTGCCGTCCGCGTCGAACTTCTTGACGCCGATGTAGTCCAGGTACGACGGCCGGTGCACGGTGGCGCGGCTGTTGGCCTTGGTCAGCACGAGCAGCCTGTGCTCACGGGCCTTGGCGCGGGCGTCGGCCGGCAGTCGCTCGAAGGAGGGGCTGACCGGATGCTTCTCGTCCTCGGCGTGGTGCGGGTCCGAGCGCAGTATGCCCAGGCCGGTGCCGGGGACGGCGGCCAGCGTGTCGTCCTCGCGCAGCTGGTACTCGCGGAAGCCGAGGAAGGTGAAGTGGTCGTCGGCGAGCCAGCGCAGCAGCTCGCGGGCCTCCTCGGCCTCGGCCCCGGGCAGGTCGCCGGGAAGGGGCTCGCTCTGCAGGCCGTCGGCGAGGCGGGTCGCCGCGTCCCGCATCTTCTCCCAGTCCTCGACGGCCTCGCGAACGTCGTTCAGCACGCGCAGCAGGTCGGCGGTGATCTGCTTCAGGTCGGCGCGGTCGGTCTCCCGGTCGATCTCGACGTGGATCCAGGACTCGAAGTGCGCGTCGTGCGGCAGGTCACCGCTCGGCGGGGTCGGCAGGACCTCGATCAGCCTGCCGGTCAGGTCACGCCGGACGACGAACTGCGGGTGGACGACGACGTGGATGCCGCGTCCGCGCCGGGTCAGCTCATTGGTGACCGAGTCGACGAGGAAGGGCATGTCGTCGGTGACGACCTCCACGACCGAGTGACTGCAGGTCCACCCGTTCTCCTCCACGGTCGGGGTGTGGACCCGCACGTTCGCCGTGCCCTGGGGGCGGTTCTCGGCGAGACGGTAGTGCGAGACCGCGGCACCGAAGACGTCGACCGGGTCGCGGTCGGTGAGGTCTTCCGGGGCGGTGTGCAGGTAGTAGCGCTGGAGGAACGCGAGCACGGACTCGCTGTCCGGGGTGCCCGGGGAGCCCTCGCCCGCGGTCCCGGTCGGTAGGTACCCCCCGACCGGGCTGTTCTCAGCTACCCGGGCAGCCCTCTCGAGCAGCTCGGCCTTTGCTTCGTCCAGCTTGGTCTGCATTGTCCTCTGACTCCTGTCGCGCGCCGTTGCGTGACGTAGAAGGAAGTACGGTCTCTTTCCCTCCGGCTCGACGCCACGGCCCGGGGTCTCCGGTCCGCATCGACGCTATGCCGCGAGGTGAGATGAGCGGGGGGATTTCAGCCATTCTCGATACGCCCGTCGGGTGTGACGCTGCTCTCGGCACCGCCGACTCCGGGGGTGTCCTCGGCGTCCAGGGAGCTGCGACGGCCCCGTCCCGCCCGCGAAGACCAGCGACCGCCGCCCGGTCACGGAGGTGCTCCGTGCAACCCGGGCGCAGGGCAGGGGCGGCGTTGCCCCCGCGAGATATCGCGCTGATCACGCCACAAGGCTATCGCTCCTCACCCGGGGCCCGTCATGAGCCGTATGTGTACAAAACCGGGGGGTGAAGTTTGACGTTCTGCACAGGGGTGGGGTGGGCCGTGGTGACGTATCCGGAGGGTGGTGACGCATCCGGGGTTGCCCGGTCGCGCCGGGCGGAGCGCGCCCGCACTCTGAGAGCAGGACGCCCTGCCACCCCGCGGGTGCCGGCGCCGGGACGGCGGACGTGGGCCGGAACGGCGACGGCCCTCTTGGCAAGCACGCCCGGTGTTGGCACGTTGCCGGAGACAGCGAGTCCCGCGCAGGAGCACACGGAACGCACGGACGGCGCGCGGGCAGTGCGCACAGGCCGTGGCAGGAGAACCGGAGCACCCGGAGGAGCCGACATGCCCACGAAGATCCTGATCGTCACCGGCGATGCGGCGGAGTCCCTGGAAGTCCTCTACCCGTACCAGCGCCTTCGCGAGGAAGGATACGAGGTCCACATCGCGGCCCCGTCCCGCAAGACCCTCCGCTTCGTCGTCCACGACTTCGAAGCCGGCTACGACACCTACACCGAGAAGCCCGGCTACACCTGGCCCGCCGACCTGGCCTTCGCGGACGTGGACCCCGGCGCGTACGCGGCCCTCGTCATCCCCGGCGGCCGGGCACCCGAGTATCTGCGCAACGACCCGGAACTGCGCAAGATCCTCAAGGCGTTCTTCGACTCCGACCGGCCGGTGGCCCAGATCTGCCACGGCCCCCTGCTCACCGCGGCGATCGACAGCCTGCGCGGCCGCCGGGTCACGGCGTACCCCGCACTGGAGCCGGACATGCAGGCCGCCGGAGCGAGCTTCCAGGACGCCGAAGCCGTGGTCGACGGCACCCTCGTCTCCTCCCGGGCCTGGCCCGACCACCCGACCTGGATGCGCGAGTTCCTGAAGGTGCTGCGCTCCAAGGCACCGGTGAGCTGAGACCGGGCGGCGGAGGCGCTCTCGGCTACGCCGCTATGCGCTGGGCCTCCTCCACCGCCTCCGCCAGTGTGTCCACCACCGGCACGCCCACTGCCTCGAGGCTGGCCCGGCCGTGCGACCCCCCGGTGTACAGCACGGCCCGCGCTCCCACCCCCCGCGCCGCGACGGCGTCGTCCGCCGCGTCCCCGATCACGACGGTCCGGGCAGGCTCCACCACCCCGCTCAGCGCCGCCAGGTGCCGGACCATGTGCTCGGCCTTGCTCCCCCCGGACGGTCCCGTGCGCCCGTCGACCCGGAGGAAATGCGTCTCTATCCCGAAACCCCGCACGAGCGGCACCAGTTCCTCGTGCACGTACATGCTCAGCAGCGACTGGCTGTGGCCCGCCGACCGCCACCCCGCGAGCAGTTCCTCGGCCCCCTCGGTCAGAGCACACCGCGCTCGGTGCTCGGCGTAGTACCGGTGGAAGACCGCGTCCATCAGCTGCCACTCGGCATCGGTCGGCAGCCGCCCGATCAGCCGCTCGTAGAACTTCGGCACCGGCACGCAGTACAGCGCCCGGTACTGCTCCAGGGTGATCGGCGCCAGCCCCAGCTCGGCGAAGGCCGCGTTCGTCGCCCCGATGATCGCGTCATTGTCGTGGAACAACGTGCCGTTCCAGTCCCAGACGATGTGCGCGCTTTCGTGCATCCCCATGCCAAAGACCGTACCCGGCCCCACTGACAACCGCGTCGGCCGGCGACTGCGCCCGGCCGGCTCCGGGCGACGCGGGGGGGGTCAGGCCTGGACGATCAGGTTGGGGATCTCCTGCGTGGCATACCACAGCAGCTCATGGTCGTCCGCGCCGTCCACGACGAACTGCGCGTCGTCGTCCCCGCCGTCGGCCGCCTCCAGCGCCTCCGCCGCCGCGGCCACGTCCCGCGCCGCGTCTTCGGCGTCGACGTGCACCGCTGCCGCCTCGGCGAGCGGCACGGCAGCCGTCACGGCCACCTCACCGAGCGCGGACGGATCGAGCCCGCGGTCCGGGTCCACGCGCACGGCGCCGTCGGCCACGTCCACGGCGACCACGACCCGGCGCCGTACCGCACCCGGATCCGCCGCCAGCAGCCGCAACGACGCCAGCGCGGCCCGGGTGAGCGCCGCGTACTCCAGTTCCTCGATGTCCTCCGACAGGTACCACTCGCGCAGCGCGGGGGTGACGGCATACGCGGCGAAGGGGCCTGTCCCCAGCTCGCCGGTCTTGTGCGCCTCGGCGAGA
Source organism: Streptomyces sp. NTD91 (assembly GCF_059510455.1). Lineage (NCBI taxonomy): Bacteria > Bacillati > Actinomycetota > Actinomycetes > Kitasatosporales > Streptomycetaceae > Streptomyces > Streptomyces sp. NTD91. The sequence continues at coordinate 26,876 of NZ_JCAJZW010000023.1, read as the reverse complement.
CCGGGGAGGGTCAGGGGGACGTAGACACGCATGCTGGCCGCTCTTTCCTGCTCAAAAGGCTCCGCTGGGGCCCCCGGGAAGGCCGACTGCCGCGTCTCCCGGAGAACCCTCAGGATACGCGTGCGGCCGTCCCCTTTCGGGTCTGTGCCCGCACCCCGGGAGCCGTCCACCGCGTGCCCGGCATTCACCCGCCACGCCCGCCACGCCTCGGGGCCCGGCGGCCCCCGCCTCCCTCGGATAGGTGAACCCGTCCGGCCCGGCCGCCACGTCCTCGCCTTCCTTGCCACTCCCTTCCCGGCCCCGTACAAGATCCCCACCAGCGAGTTACCGCCCGGTACGTCCGGGCCCGCCGAACGGGGACGCCATGAAAAAGGTCATGAGCCGCACCACGCCCGGGGCGACGAGCCGCACCCCGCACCCGCGCCACCGCCCGCCCACCCGGCACGACACCCGTCGTCCGGGCGGTGCCCCGCCCCGCAAGCCGCCGATCGGGAACCAGCGCCAGATGCCACCGGCCACACCGGACAGCGCGAGCCCGGCCCGTACGGCGCCGGTGGCCGTCCTGCCGCCGCCACGCCCCACAGACCTCTTCGCCGACCGTCTGCTGGCCGTCCTGAGCGGTCAGCGGCCCGTCCACTGGATGCTCCGGCACACCACCGGCCGGGCCTACGACGAACTGGCCCGCCTCGCCGAACGCAGCCCTCTGCGCACACGCGGAACCCGCCCGGTCGTCCGCGACCTCGGCTACTACGTCCCCAGCGAGGGCGCCCTCGAGGTCTTCGCCCGCATCGCCGCGGGCGACCGGCTGCGCGCCCTGGCCTTCCGCCTGGAGCGCGGTCAGGACCTCCGCTGGCGCTGCACGGCCGTGGAGACCGGTCCCCGCCCGTAGTCCGAGCCCCTGCCCGGAGCAGTGAGCGGAGAAGGGCCGGGCCCCGAAAGGAACCCGGCCCTTCTCAACGGCCACTGAACGGCGGCGCGTCACTTCTTGCGGCGTCGGCCGCCCTTCGCCTGCCGCCGCCGCTCGGCCCGCGTGAGACCGTCCGCCTCGGAACGCACCGGCTCCTCGTCCTCGAGGTCGCGCTCCACGATGCCGCCCTCACCGTCCACGGTCGGCGCCGAGAAGTGCAGGTCCCTGCGCTGCGGAACGTCCAGCCCCTTGGCCCGGATCTCCGGCCGCGCCCCGGCCTGCGCCGGAACCGTGTCCTGGACACCCTCGCCGGCCGACTCCAGGGCCTCGACCGGGACTTCCTCGACCTGCTGCTCGACCTGGACCTCCAGGTTGAACAGATAGCCGACGGACTCCTCCTTGATGCCCTCCATCATCGCGGTGAACATGTCGAAGCCCTCGCGCTGGTACTCGACCAGCGGGTCCTTCTGCGCCATCGCGCGCAGTCCGATGCCCTCCTGGAGGTAGTCCATCTCGTAGAGGTGTTCGCGCCACTTGCGGTCGAGGACCGACAGCACGACCCGGCGCTCCAGCTCCCGCATGATCTCGGAGCCGAGCTGCGCCTCCCGGGCCTCGTACTGCTCGTGGATGTCGTCCTTGATGGACTCGGAGATGAACTCGGCGGTCAGACCGGCCCGGTCGCCGGCCGCGTCCTCCAGCTCCTCGATGGTGACCTTCACCGGGTACAGCTGCCGGAAGGCGCCCCACAGCCGGTCCAGGTCCCAGTCCTCGGGGAAGCCCTCGGAGGTCTCCGCGTGGACGTACGCGTCGATGGTGTCGTCCATGAAGTGCTGGATCTGCTCGTGCAGATCCTCGCCCTCCAGCACGCGGCGCCGCTCGCCGTAGATGACCTCGCGCTGCCGGTTGAGGACCTCGTCGTACTTCAGAACGTTCTTACGGGTCTCGAAGTTCTGCTGCTCGACCTGCGACTGCGCGGACGCGATCGCGCGCGTGACCATCTTGTTCTCGATCGGCACGTCGTCCGGCACGTTGGCCATGGACATCACGCGCTCGACCATCTGGGCCTTGAACAGGCGCATCAGGTCGTCACCGAGGGAGAGGTAGAAGCGGGACTCACCGGGGTCGCCCTGACGGCCGGAACGGCCGCGCAGCTGGTTGTCGATACGACGCGACTCGTGCCGCTCCGTGCCGAGGACGTAGAGACCGCCGAGAGCCTCGACCTCCTCCTTCTCGGCCTTGACCGCCGCCTCGGCCCGCTCCAGCGCCGCGGGCAGGGCCGCGGCCCACTCCTCGATGTGCTCCTCGGGGTCGAGGCCACGCTGACGCAGCTCCGCCTCGGCGAGGTCCTCGGGGTTGCCGCCGAGCTTGATGTCGGTACCACGACCGGCCATGTTGGTGGCCACGGTCACCGCGCCCTTGCGGCCGGCCTGCGCGACGATCTGCGCCTCACGCTCGTGGTGCTTGGCGTTCAGCACCTCGTGCTGGACGCCGCGCTTGCTGAGCTGCTGCGAGAGGTACTCCGACTTCTCGACGGAGGTCGTGCCGACGAGGATCGGCTGGCCCTTCTCGTGCTTCTCGGCGATGTCGTCGACGACCGCCTCGAACTTGGCGACCTCGGTGCGGTAGATCAGGTCCGACTGGTCCTTGCGGACCATCGGCTTGTTGGTCGGGATCGGGACCACGCCGAGCTTGTAGATCTGGTGGAACTCGGCGGCCTCGGTCATCGCCGTACCGGTCATGCCGGAGAGCTTCTCGTAGAGGCGGAAGAAGTTCTGCAGGGTGATCGTGGCGAGGGTCTGGTTCTCGTCCTTGATGTCCACCCCTTCCTTCGCCTCGATCGCCTGGTGCATGCCCTCGTTGTAGCGGCGGCCGGCGAGGATACGGCCGGTGTGCTCGTCGACGATCATGACCTCGCCGTCGATGACGACGTAGTCCTTGTCGCGCTTGAAGAGCTCCTTGGCCTTGATGGCGTTGTTCAGGTAGCCCACGAGCGGGGTGTTCACCGACTCGTAGAGGTTGTCGATGCCCAGCCAGTCCTCGACCTTGGAGACGCCGGACTCGTGGATGGCGACCGTGCGCTTCTTCTCGTCGACGTCGTAGTCGCCGGTCTCCTCGACGCCCTTGAGCGGGTTGCCGGCCTCGCCGCGCTTGAGGCGGGTGACCAGTTTGGCGAAGTCGCCGTACCACTTGGTGGCCTGGTCGGCCGGGCCGGAGATGATCAGCGGCGTACGGGCCTCGTCGATGAGGATCGAGTCGACCTCGTCGACGATCGCGAAGTTGTGCCCGCGCTGCACCAGCTCGTCCTTCGACCACGCCATGTTGTCGCGCAGGTAGTCGAAGCCGAACTCGTTGTTCGTGCCGTAGGTGATGTCGCAGTTGTACTGCTCGCGGCGCTGTGCCGGGGTCATGCTGGCGAGGATGACGCCGACGTCCAGGCCCAGGAACTTGTGGACGCGGCCCATCATCTCGGAGTCGCGCTCGGCCAGGTAGTCGTTGACCGTGACGATGTGGACGCCGTCACCGGACAGGGCGTTCAGATACGCGGGCAGGGTGCCGACGAGGGTCTTGCCCTCACCGGTCTTCATCTCGGCCACGTAGCCGAGGTGGAGGGCGGCGCCGCCCATCAACTGCACGTCGTAGTGCCGCTGGCCGAGTACGCGCTTGGCCGCCTCGCGGACGGTGGCGAACGCCTCCGGGAGCAGGTCGTCCAGGCTCTCACCATCGGCGTACCGCTGCTTGTACTCATCGGTGAGGGCCCGCAGCTCGGCGTCGGAGAGGTTCACGAAGTCCTCTTCGATGGAGTTGACCTGGTCCGCGATGCGGTGCAGCTTGCGCAGGATCTTGCCTTCGCCTGCACGCATGATCTTCGAGAGGACGGACACGGGGGTTTGTCTCCTTGCCGGTCGGGCCTGGGACGGTCGGTTTCCGTTTGACTTACTGAGCAACGGCCATCGTATGCGAGGACCCGGCTGGGCCGGGAGGCCCGGCGCCCCGACGACTGCCTCATCCAGGACAACGCACGGGGCGCGCCGATAGTGCCGCGGCCGGGCGGGGTATTGCGCGAATCGTGATCACATGATCACGTACAGCGAAAAACGTTGGCCCGACCGGGGGACGGCGAGCACAATCAGCCGATGGAACCCGTCACACTCACCACGAAGCGCCTGCTCCTGCGCACGGTCGGCGCGCACGACACCCAGGCCGTGTACGACGCCGCGCAGGACCCGGACATCCAGCGCTGGACCACCGTGCCGTCGCCGTACCTGCCCGAGCACGCGAGCGGCTTCACCGAGCAGATGGTCCCGGACGGCTGGGCGCAGGGCTCGATGTTCACCTTCGGCGTGTTCCTCGACGGCGGGGAACTCGCCGGCATGCTCAGTCTCACCATGCGCTCGCTCGGCGTGGCGGAGGTCGGCTTCTGGGGGGCCAAGGAGCATCGCGGCCGCGGTTACGTCACCGAGGCCACGCTCACCGCCTGCCGGTGGATCTTCACCGAGGTCGGCGTCGACCGGGTCGAATGGCGCGCCGAGGTCGGCAACCACGCCTCCCGCGCGGTGGCCGAGCGCGCGGGTTTCACCATGGAGGGCACGCTGCGCTCCGCGATCAACAACAAGGGGGTGCGCCGGGACTGCTGGGTCGGATCCCTGCTCCCCTCGGACCTGGGGCTGCCCTCCACGGCGCCGTACCTGCCCGCGAGCGTGCAGTGAAACCGCAGGTCACACCGCATTGTCAGTGCCACCTTCTATCGTCCGGGGCATGACGACCCTTCCGCGCCCGACCACCACGCTCACCGCGGACGACGCCCGCCGTATCGCCCTGCGGGCCCAGGGCCTCCTCGGCGCGCCCGACCGGCGGGCCGGCGTCCGCGGCGTGCTGCGCCACCTCGGCGCGGTCCAGCTCGACACGATCTCGGTGCTCGCCCGCTCCCATGAACTCGTGCCGTACGCCCGGCTCGGCGCGGTCGGCCGCAAGGCGGTCGAGGCGGCGTACTGGGAGGGCACGCGCGCCTTCGAGTACTGGTCCCATGCGGCGTGCGTCCTGCCCATCGAGGAGTGGCCGTACTTCGCCTTCCGCCGCCGCGCCTACCGCAACCGCCCGCACTGGAACCACGAGCTGCCCGCGGGTGTCTACGACCAGGTCATCAAGCAGCTGCGCGGGGAAGGCCCGCTGACGTCCACGGAACTGGGCGGCGCGAAGAGGACGAGCGACTGGTGGGACTGGTCCGGCACCAAGGTCGCGGTGGAGCGCGCGCTGATGTACGGCGAGGTGGTGTGCGTCGAGCGGCGCGGCTGGAAGCGGGTGTACGACCTCGCCGAGCGTGCCGTCCCGAACACGTTGCTGCACGACGAGCTGGACGACACCGAATGCCTGCGGCGCCTGGTCCGGCTGGCGGGCGAGTCCCTGGGGGTCGGCACGCGCGCGGACATCGCCGACTACCACCGCCTCAAGGGTGATCAGGTCGACGCGGTGATCGCCGACTCGGGTCTGGTGCCGGTGGAGGTCGAGGGCTGGGGAAGGCCGGCCTGGGCCGACCCGGCGGCGCTGGCGACACCGCCGCGCGGCCGGCACCGGACCACGCTGTTGTCGCCGTTCGACTCACTGATCTGGGAGCGGGCGCGCACCGAGCGGATCTTCGGCTTCACCCATCGCCTGGAGGCGTATGTGCCCAGGCGGAAGCGGGTGCACGGCTACTTCGCCATGCCGGTGCTCGCGGGCGGGCGGCTCGTCGGGCGGGTCGACCCGGCGCGCGAGGGGCACACGCTGGTGGCCCGTCAGGTCACCCTGGACGACGTGAAGGCGGCCCCGGCGGTGGCTCAGGCCCTGCTCGAGGCGGCGACCTGGGTGAACTGCACGGACGTCCGGGTGGAGCGGGTCGACGCCCCGGCTCTGCGCGAGCCTGTGGCCCGAGAGCTGGCCCGCGCCCTCGCCTAGGCAGGCACGGCGGCGGCTAGCGGATCTCGAGGATCTTCTCCCGCATCGCGTAGACCACCGCTTCCATCCTGGAGTGCAGCTGAAGCTTCTCCAGGATGTTGCGGACGTGGTTCTTCACGGTGTTCTCGGAGATGAACAGCTCCTTGGCGATGTCCCGGTTGTTCATCCCGGTGGCGACGAGCTTGAGAACCTCCAGCTCCCGGTCGGTCAGCCGCGGCGCGGGCACCAGCCGGCGCTCGTCGGTCCGCTGGATCATCGACTTGAACTCGGTGAGGAGCTTGGACGCCATGGACGGGCTGATCTGCGACTGCCCGTCGGCCACGGCACGGATGGCGGTCGCCACCTCGTCCGTGGAGATCTCCTTGAGGAGGTACCCGGTCGCGCCCGCCTTGATCGCGTCGTAGAGGTCGGCCTCCTCGTCGCTGATCGTCAACATGATGATCTTGGCACTGGGTGCGACCTCCTTGATGGAGGTGCATGCCTCGATACCGCCGCGCTTGGGCATGCGGACGTCCATCAGCACGATGTCGGGCAGCAGGTCGGCGGCCTTGTCCACGGCCTCGGCACCGTCGCCGGCCTCGCCGACGACCTGGATGTCCTCCTCGGCCGCGAGCACGATCTCCAGGCCACGCCGGAAGAGGGCGTGGTCGTCCACGACCAGGACTCTGATCGGCTCCGCTCGTACGGAGCCCGCTTCAGGGCCCGTGCCGATGACACCGTCGTCATCCTCGTCCCGCATCGGTCCGAAGGTGTCCGCCATCGTTCCTCCCCCTGAGGCTGTGGCCTGTGGTCCTGCGCCATCGCCAACCCAAGGCAGCGGCCAACCGGTTGGGCCGGTCCGGCCATGATTTCATGCCCCGGCGACACCGAGGTGACGGGCGAGGCGTGAACTGGTCGCACACAGGTGCCCCTGGGGGCGCACACGCGCTTCCAGGGGCACCGGCTCGCGTGGGGCCGCCGGGTCGGTCAGCCGCCCAGCGTGCCGCCTGCGGCGGGAGGCTGGGCCTCGGCGACCATCGGGTCCGTGCTGAGGTGGATGACGCCGTAGTCGTAGGCGTGACGCCGGTAGACGACGCTCGGTTCCTTCGTCTCCGCGTCGACGAACAAGTAGAAGTCGTGGCCGACCAGTTCCATCTCGTAAAGCGCCTGGTCGAGGCTCATCGGGGCGGCGACATGGGTCTTCTCGCGGACGACGAGCGGGCCTTCTCCCTTGACCTCCAGCGAACCGATCCTCTTCGTCGGCACGTCGTCCGTCTCCTCCCCGACGGGGAGGCCGCTACCGTTCAGCGTCGCAGCGCCCGGAACGTGGTCGGGAACCTCGGCCGCCGAGATCCGGCGTGCGCCTCGCCGGGAGAAACGCTTGTCGTGCTGCTTGCGCAGCCGGGCGTCCAGCTTCTCCGCCGCCAGGTCGAGTGCCGCGTACGGGTCGCTCGCCGCTGCCTCCGCCCGGATCACCGGACCGCGGGAGCGGAGCGTGATCTCCACCCGGTCACAGCGGTCGGCCTGTCGGGGGTTGGGCTCCTTGGACACCTCGACGTCGAGGCTGATCACCTTGGCATCGAGCCTCTGGATCTTCTCCAGCTTCAGCTTCTCGGCCACGTGCTTGCGGAACCGCTCGGGCACCTCGGTCTTGCGGCCCTTGACGACGATGTCCACGCAGAACTCCGTTCCCGGATCGCTCCGCTCGGTCGGCGGAGCATCTCCCTTTCGCACCAGGTCCGGTGAGCACCGGACCTCGGACTCGGTGACTTCCACCTCCTCCTCCCCCACGGGCGAGATCTCCACCCCACCGGCCCGGGTGATTGCCCAAAACCCGCGGCACGGCATTCCGATATGAGAGGTGTGGCCTGCGCCTTTCCTCACAACCGAACATATCTCGCCCGGACGGATGTCGTCACCCTCTACTCCGGCGTACCCCCGTTCAGGTGAATTCTCCTTCTCGCTACCTGCAACGATGCAGGTCGGCGGTCAGTTCCTGTTTATTTCGAAAGAATCCCGCGGAGCGGCGATCACGGCCGCACGGAGGGCATGCCGGGCGGTCTTCCCGGCCACCTTTTCCGGTGCACCATGCACCCAGTTCTCGCTCTCCGCTCGCGCTCCGATCCATCGTTCATCCCTTCCTTCCCGAGTTACGGCTCCGTACACGACTGTTCTCACTCGAGTTCGCTCCTGCGCCGCATCCCGGACGGCCCGTGCCGCCTCCGCGAGGCTGGCACCGGTCGTGATCAGGTCGTCGACGAGGACGACCTGTCCCGTGCCGAGCAGCCGGCCGCCACCCGCCGTCACCTCCAGCGCGCCCGCGAGGTTCGCGCGGCGCCGCCGCGCGTCCAGCCCGGTCTGGTCCGCCACCGGCCGCCGCTGGCGGAGCACGGCCGCCACCCTGGCCGGCGTCCCGGTGCGCCGCAGCTCACCGGCCGCCGCGAGCGCCATCCTCCGCACCGGGTCGTGCCCACGCGCCCGCACCGCCCACCGGGCCGACGGCACCGGGACGAGCAGCACGGTCCCGCGGCCCCCGGCACCGACAGCAACGCCGGCACGGCCGACGACACCGGCACCGCTCCCGACGAGCCCCGCTCGCACGACCCCCGCCAGCGCCGCGCCCAGCGCTCCCGCGAGGGCCAGCGCGCCTCGCTCCTTGTGCGCGAGAAGCAGCGTGCGCACCTCCTGCGCGTACGGCGCCGCCGCGTGCACCACCGGCAGCCCGGCCGGCTCCGGCACCGGCCGCACCCGCCGCGGCGCGTGTGCGTACAGCGCGGCCCGGCACCGCGGGCACAGCGCCGTACGAGGTGCTCCGCAGCCCGCGCAGTCGGCCGGCAGCACCAGGTCGGTCAGGTCCTGCCACCACCCCCGCATGTGCACCACTGTGCCAACGCCGCAGCGGCACGGCCACCCCTGTGGAAAACCCCTGTGGACAACTCTCGGAGACGCGTACCGCCCCTCACCCGCGGGGAAGGGGCGGTGTGCGACGGGGGGCTCAGCCCGGATAGACGGGTGCCGTGCCGTCCTTGTCGACCTTCTGCCACTGGGACCCGGACGGCAGCAGTACGATCCCGTCCTCCGAGTAGGCCACCAGCGGCACCCGCTCGTCCTCGGACGCGGCGATCGACTTGACGCCGGTGAGCGCGCCCGGTGCCGGCCCGTCGAGCGCGGAGCCGTCGACCTGGACGTACCGCATCTGCAGCACGCCGCCCTGCTCCCGGCCGACAACGAGCAGCCTGCTGTCCCCCGCCCACGACAGAGCGCTGACCTGCTCCAAATCGGGTGCGGCGGACCGCAGTTCGACCACCGCCGGCCCCTGCCCCGAGCCGTCGTCGCGCTGGATCCTGCCGATGAGCAGAGCCTGCTTGCCGTCCTTCTCCACCACCAGCGCGATCCGCACCCCGTCGGCGGCGACCCGCACGTCCCTGATCCGCCCGGACAGCTCCGGGACGGCGACCTGCGCCGGTTTGGTGGTGCCCTGTTCCAGGACGTACAGCCGCGAACGGCGCGGGTCCCGGTCGGCCACCCACAGATCGCCGCGGGCGTCCCAGCTCGGCGTGGTCAGTCGGTCGTCCGGGGTCGGGCCCTGGCTGGTCACCAGTGCGTTCCCGAGCGAAGCGCCCGACGCCAGCGAGGTCACGTACAGCGACCTGCCCTGGTCACCGACGCCGGCCGCGCTGTGCTCGTCCCGGGAGACCGCCACCGACTCGAAGGCCCTGTCACCCTGGCCCAGGGGTCCCGGCACCGGTACCGCGGCGGTGGTCGTGGGCCCCGCCGGCATCCGCACGAGCCGGTGCTTGGCGTCGAGGTAGTACAGGTTCTCCGGGCTCTTGGCCGCCCCGTGCCAGGCGGTGGCCTCGGCGCGCCCCTCGTTCAGCTCGCACAGCCGGTGGCCGCCGATGCCCTGCAACTCCACCGACTCCAGCGTCGGCGCCAGGCTCCGCAACGTGAACAGCACCTGCGTCGCCATCTCCGTGCACTTGGTCGCCGCGACCTGCGACACCTTCAGGTTCAGCGGCACGGTCAGCTTGTTCTGGTCGTCCGGCGCCAGCCCCGACACGTCCTTCTGCAGTGCCGTACCGGTCGGGAAGCTGGACCTGACGACCGGTCCGAGCCAGCGGGTGGGGCCGCCCACCAGCGAGCGGACGATCTGCGTCATCGGGTCGACCTTGCTGCGCACGAACACCGGATCGGCGACGGCCACCGGTTCCCCCGTCGACCCGACGGTCGTGTCGGAGGCGAAGTAGTACTTGTCGACCGACGTGTAGTTGCGCTGGAAGTCCGACTTGCCCATGACGACACCGTCGGGCAGCTCGTCGATGCGCCACTGGCCGTTCTTGGGGTCCCGGGTGAGGTGCACCTTCTTGCGGTAGGTGCCGGCGGCGGGCTCGTACGCCTGCTGCTCGTCCACGGTCGCGACCCTGCTGCCCGCGAGGACGCAGGTGATGCTGCTCGTGTGCTCCGTGCCCGGGCCCGGCCGGCAGTCCGGCTCGATGCTCGGCCCGTTGGCGAGGACGGTGGTGGACCGCTCGGGCCGCCACGTGTGCGCGGCCGCGGTCGTCAGGTACTTGCGGGCCGTGTCATACGCCGGATCGTCGCTGGTCAGCGCCTCCAGGAAGCCCTGCATGATCTCGGCGGGCCCGGCGCCGTCAGCCGGCGGCATGGCGAACACCCGTACCCCGGTGTCCTGCCGCGGCGTGGACTCCACGTTCCGCAGATCCCCGCTGTCGGGCATCGAGGCGCACCCGGCCAGCAGTACGGTCCCCAAGGCCGCCCATGTCACCGCGCGTCCCGGACCGAGCCGGGCGCCTCCCTCGCGGTCAGCGCCCACGAAATGCCTCCCCTGGCTCGGTCGAGTCCTGCGCATCGGCCGCGTCGGTACGGGCGGGGCCCGTGCCCGCGGCCGGAGTGGTGCCGGCTCTGTCCTCGGCGCGCCGTGCGCCACCGGTGGGCCGGGGCACCACGCGCGCGCCGTTGCCGGGCAGCGCGGCCGGATCGGCGGTGGGGGCCGGCCGCGACGCGATCGGGGCCCGCGGCGGCAGCGCGGACGACCGGGCGCTGCCCTTCTGCACCGGGACGGTCGCCCGCTTCTCCTCGCCACCGTCGGAAAGCCCGGCCTCGTCGAGGCCTCGGTTGCGGCGCGAGTCCTTGGGCTCCAGCGGTATCGGCGAGCCCCGCAACGGCTCGTCCGCGGTCCTGGGCAGCGTCAGCCGGAACTGGGAACCGCCGCCCGGCTCGCCCCAGGCCTGCAGCCAGCCGCCGTGCAGCCGCGCGTCCTCCAGGGCGATCGACAGCCCGAGGCCCGTGCCGCCGGTGGTACGCGCGCGTGCCGGATCCGCCCGCCAGAAGCGGCTGAAGACACGGGTCGCCTCGCCGGGCTTGAGCCCCACGCCGTAGTCGCGCACCGCGACGGCGACCGCGCCGCCCGCCGCGGCGAGCTTGACGACGACGTCCTTGCCCTCGCCGTGCTCGACGGCGTTGACCACGAGGTTGCGCAGCACGCGCTCCACCCGGCGGGCGTCCGCCTCGGCGATGACGGGCTGCTGGTCGCCGACCACGCGTATGTGCGTCCCCTTGCGCTCGGCAAGCGGCTCGGCGCCGCTGACCACGCGCCGTACGACCTCCCTGAGGTCGATCGGCTCCGCCTCCAGCGCCGCCGCGCCCGCGTCGAAGCGGCTGATCTCCAGCAGGTCGGCGAGCAGCGACTCGAACCGGTCCAGCTGGTCGGCGAGCAGCTCGGCCGACCGCGCGGTCACCGGGTCGAAGTCCTCGCGCGCCTCATGGATGACGTCGGCGGCCATACGGACGGTCGTCAGCGGGGTGCGCAGCTCGTGCGACACGTCCGACACGAACCGGCGCTGCATCCGCGACAGGTCCTCCAGCTGCTGGATCTTCACCTGGAGGTTCTGCGCCATCTTGTTGAAGGCCTCACCCAGACGGGCGATGTCGTCCTCGCCGGTGACCTTCATCCGCTCCTGCAACCGCCCCGCGGACAGCCGCTCGGCGATCCCGGCCGCCATCCGCACCGGCGTGACGACCTGGCGCACCACCAGCCAGGCGATCGCCCCGAGCAGCACGACCACGAACAGCCCGGCCGTCGCGAGCGTGCCCTTGACCAGGCTGAGGGACTTCTCCTCCTGGGTGAGCGGGAAGAGGTAGTACAGCTCGTACGGCCGCCCGTTGGGGTCGTTGACCTGCTTGCCGATGACGAGCGCCGGCTGCGAGTCCTTGCCGTTGGAGTAGACGATCCGGGTGTAGCTCTGAGCGGCGGTCGTCCCGCTGTTGACGCGCTCGCGCAGGTCGTCGGGGATGCTGGAGGTCGGGTTGACGTTCCCGGAGCCGCGCGGGCTGCGGCCGCCGCCGCTGTCGTCGCCGACGGGGAGCGTGACGACGTCGAAGGCGCCGGCGCCACCGCTGGACAGCGACTCCACGAGGTCGCTCATCCACTGGATGACGTTCTGGGACTGCCGACCGTCCGCGCTCGCCGTGCCGTCGGCGGTGCCGCTCCCGGCGGTCGCCCCCGTCCCGGTCCCGCCGGCCGCCTCGTCGGCCTTCTGCTTGGCCACCGCGAAGCCGCCGGTGGCCTGGCTCTGCGAGGCCTTCACCTTCGCGTCGAGCAGGCCGTTGCGCACCTGCCCGATCACGACGAAGCCCAGCAGGAGAACGACGCCCAGGGACATCACCAGGGTGGTGGCGACGACCCGCAGCTGGATGTTGCGCCGCCACAGCCGCATCACGGGCAGCAGCGGGCGGCGCACCCAGCGCAGGAACAGCCTGATGACCGGGCTGCCCTGGACCCCGCCCTGCAGCAGCCCGCCGTCGAAGAGAGCCCTCAACCGCGCACCCGCCGTCCGGCCGACAGGCCGCCCCGGCCGGATCCCGGACCGGCCGGGAGCCGAAGCGGCGCTGTCCCGGGACATGTCAGCTCGGCCCTGCCTTGTAACCCACGCCACGGACGGTCACCACGATCTCCGGCCGCTCCGGGTCCTTCTCGACCTTGGAGCGCAGCCGCTGGACGTGCACGTTGACGAGCCGCGTGTCGGCGGCGTGCCGGTAGCCCCACACCTGCTCGAGCAGCACCTCACGGGTGAACACCTGCCACGGCTTGCGGGCGAGCGCGACCAGCAGGTCGAACTCCAGCGGGGTCAACGCGATCGACTGCCCGTCCCGCTTCACCGAGTGCCCGGCCACGTCGATGACCAGGTCACCGATGGTCAGCTGCTCCGGCGCCGGCTCCTCCGACCTGCGCAGCCGCGCGCGGATCCGGGCGACCAGCTCCTTCGGCTTGAACGGCTTGACGATGTAGTCGTCGGCGCCCGACTCGAGGCCCACGACCACGTCGACGGTGTCGCTCTTGGCCGTGAGCATCACGATCGGCACCCCGGACTCGGCCCGGATCAGCCGGCACACCTCGATGCCGTCCCGTCCGGGCAGCATCAGGTCCAGCAGCACGAGATCGGGCTTGCTCTCGCGGAACGCGGCCAGCGCCTTGTCGCCGTCGGCTACGAAAGACGGCTCAAAACCTTCACCACGCAGCACGATGCCGAGCATCTCGGCCAGTGCGGTGTCGTCGTCGACGACAAGGACTCGTCCCTTCATAAACGACATCATCCCATTCTCGTAACAGCGACAGGCGCCCTGGTGAGGGAGGTCACTGGCCTGTGACGATAGTCGTATGGGGGCGTCACTGTCTGCCCTCGTCCGCGGTTGTTGATGTCAACCACGGATGTCAGCCCGGCCCGCCAGGATGGCCGCTGCTCGCCCCTGGCGCCTCGGCTCATCCTCGTCGTGGCCCGACTGATAGTCACTAGATCAGCTTCTCGACCTGGAAGCCAAGGCGCTTCAACCAGGCGACTGCGTGATCCTTGCCGCCGCTGAACTCGCCGGGCGCCAGTGCGCGGCCCTGATCCCACTTGTGCGCTACTCCGGCGATCGCCTTCGAGTCGTACTGCCGCCCCTGGTGCACGAGGACGTACCAACGGGCCTTGCCGAAGCGGTACGTCTCTAGGAACGCCTCGCGGCCCAACTCGTCGTGCTCGGCGATGGCCTTGAGCACGGACGCCCGTGTGATTGCTCCTCTATGCATGGCCGAAGGTTACGGCCAGCCACTGACACACGCGGTCGGCGTAGCGACCTTAGGCGAAGCCCCCGTCAGTTGTCCGCTCGACGAGTCGACGGCGTCCTTCGATGGCTAGAGGTGCGTTGGCGTACGTCACGAGAAGGCTCCTTGAGGCGGCGCAGAATGGGGTCGCGAGCAGCGGCTCGCGACCCCGTTCTGCATGCAGGCCATCACTTGCTCGCCGAAGCCGTTCCGTGTCACGACGGTGCGGCGGCTGGGCATGGCGAAGAAGTGTCAGGCAGTGAGACGTGCGCCGCCATCTGTTTCGATGACGGTTCCGGTGATGTTGGGGTTGGTGGCCAGCAGGACGATGGCCTCGGCGACATCCGGGGCGGTGGCTATGCGCTTGGTGGGCAGGGCGTCGGCAGCCTGCTTGAAGAACGCGGATCGGTCCTCGGCGGCGAGTCCGTCCCACCAGGGCGTATCGACGTATCCCGGCGAGACGGCGTTGACCCGGATCGGCGCCAGTTCGGCGGCGAGCGGTTGGACGAGCCCTTCGATGGCGGCGTTGAGCGAGCCGATCCCGGCGGTGCCGGGCAGGGCAGCCCTCGCTGTGACAGCTCCGACGACGGTGATCGAGGCGTCCTCGCTGAGGTGAGCGAGCGAGGCCTGCAGTGCGGTGACGGTGGGCCAGTACTTCTCCTCGAACGCCTGCCGCAGGCCATCGAGCGGCAAGTCGCCGAGCGGGCCGGCGCCGCCCTTGCCGGCGAGGGTGATGACGAGGTGGCGGATCGGGGCGATCTTCGCCGCGAGCGCGGCGGCCGCCTCCGCATCGGCGGCGTCGAGAACGTGCCCATGGACATCTCCGTCGATGGCCGCGGTTGCCCGGTTGAGTCGCGCTGCGTTTCGTCCGGCGATGTGAACCTCGTGTCCTCGGCTGGTGAGTTGCCGCGCGACCGCCAGGCCGACCCCCGACGTGCCACCGATCACGAGTGCAGTGGTCATGCTCGCTCCTTATTTCGAGACGTGACGTCTCGATGAGCCTAGCCCATTCCTAGACGTGACGTCTCGATAATGGATTAGGCTGACACGCATGACCGGCGCTACGACACCCGCCCGCGGCCGCAAGCGCAGCGAGCAGACAAGGCTCGCGATCCTCACCGCGGCCTACGAGCTCACGACCGAGGTCGGCTTCCCAGACCTCACCATCGAGGGCATCGCCGCCCGCGCCGGGGCGGGCAAGCAGACCGTGTACCGCTGGTGGCCCACAAAGGCGGACGTCCTGCTCGAAGCCCTGGCGCTCAAGGCAGATCTGAAGGTCTCAACCGCGGACCAGGGTTCATTCGACGCGGAGCTGGACGCGTTCCTGCGTGACTCCGCCGCCCTAATGGCCTTCCCAGGGGTGGTCCCCGTCCTGCGCTCCTTGATGGCCGAGGCACAGCGCGACGCAGACTTCCGGCGCCGCTTCCAGGACGGCTTCCTGACCAAACGCAGGGCCGCGCTCGAGACCATCGTCGAGCGGTCCGCAGCCCGCGGCGACAAGCCCGCTCACCTGACCGCAGCCTTCGCCGCCGACCTGGTGTTCGGCCTGATCTGGTACCGGGTCCTCGCCACCGAGCGCCTGCTCGGCCAAGACGACATCACCGCCATCCGACGACTGCTGAACGCACACCCCGGCCAGGAGTAGCAGATGCCCGATCGAACCATCGTCATCACCGGAGCAACCGACGGACTGGGCCGCGCACTCAGCGGCGCCCTCGCACGCCAGCCCGCAACGACACTCATCCTCCACGGACGCAACCAGAGCCGCCTCGACGAACTGGCCACCACGCTGGCCGATGCACCGGCCTCGATCCACACGATCCGGGCCGACTTCTCCGAGCTGGCGCAAGTACACCGCCTTGCGGACGAGATCACCGAGTTCACCGATCACGTCTCGGCGCTGGTCAACAACGCCGGCATCGGCGGCGGCGAACCAGACGGAACCGACCGCCGACTCACCGTCGACGGGCACGAGCTCCGCTTCGCGGTCAACCATCTCGCCCCGTTCGCGCTAACCCAGCACCTGCTGCCGCTGCTCGACCGCGGAGCCCCCGCCCGTATCGTCAACGTCGCTTCGATCGGCCAGGCCCCCATCAACTTCGACGACCCCACCCTCGAACACGGCTACTCGGGCACGCGCGCATACGGCCAGTCCAAACTGGCCATGATCACCACCGGCTTCGCGCTCGCCCGACAACTCGACCCGCACCAGGTCACGGTCAACAGCCTGCACCCGGCCACCTACATGCCGACCAAGATGGTCCTGGACTCGGTCGGTTACAGCATCGACTCCCTCGAAGCCGGCCTGCACGCCACCCTGCGCCTCATCCTCGCCCCCGAACTCGACGGGGTGACCGGACAGTTCCACGACCGCACCCGTGCCGCAAGGGCACACGCCGATGCCTACGATCCGAGCATCCAGCAGAAGCTCTGGGACCTCAGCACCAGACTCACCAAGCGCCCTGAACGACCCTCGAAGATCTAACAGCACTGCCCGACACCCCGTCGGCGCCACCAACCTCATGGCCCGCAACAACTAGCCCCCTCGATGCGAACTACGGGCGGGACGGTCGCTGCATCTCGCTGCTGTACAGGTTTAGCAAGTCTCATCCAGGAGCAACATCGAACGGCCGTCGTCCGACTCAAACTCGTACGCCTTATACACCGGCTCGATCGGCCAATCCGGGCCTTTGATGACCCCTCCCGGACCTTCGTAGCGCTTCTCTGCGCACGACCAGGTCTCGGCGCGCTGGTCGACGGGGACATCTCGGATCCTCGTACTTGCCCCGTGCCCAACGACCACCAACGATGCTGAGACGGCCAATCGCCGAGCCACCCGAATGTCCAGAGGACCACGCTTCAAGTGCCACCGAGCTCCGGCGTGCTCGTCGATCACGCCAGTCTCGACAACGGACATCCACGCTTCGGGCGGATCAGCTGGTTCCATCGATGCGAGGAACTGCTGAAACGACTCGTTACGACGAGGCTTGCGGGGCATGGTCCCAGTCTGAGTGCTCAGCCGACGACGAGCCAACCTACCCAACCCCCGTGTGCTCGTTCGCTGACCTGCGCATCATGCCCCGTCAGTTCCTCTGGAAGTGGTGATCCAAGACTGGCTGTCATCGTCTGTCAACGTCGGTTCGCCTCGGACGGCCCAGTGACGGTCCCGGGTTCGACCACTGTCCCGGTGTGCCGGGCTGGTACCTCCAGTGAGTCCCCGGGGTGTACTCGCGATTGCCGAGCACCAGACGGTGGCCGCTGACCGGCCTGGACGATCTCACCCCGGACGACTCTTCGCCACCCTCACCGCCCCCTCCTTCGGCCCCGTCCACAACCGCCCCGACCGAGGCACCTGCCGCTGCGGCACCCACCACCCCGCCGACGACCCCGCCATCGGCACCGCCATCGACCCGGAAACGTACGACTACGCGGGGGCGGTGCTGTTCAACAACCACGCCGGGCAGCTCTGGCAGCGCTTCACCACCCGCCTGCGCCGTGAGATCGCCGCCCGTGCCGGCCTTTCCCGCCGGGAACTCCCCGATCACCTCCGCGTTTCCTACGGCAAGGTCGCCGAGTTACCGAAGCGCGGTGCCCTTCACTTCCACGCCGTCATCCGCCTCGACGGCCCGGAAGGCCCCGACACCCCGCCGCCTGCGTGGGCCACCGTCAGCCTCCTCACCGACGCCATCAGCGCCGCCGCCGCACACTCCTGCACCTCGGTCTCCGTTCCGGCCGCCGAAGAGCAGCCCGCCCGGACCTTCCGCTGGGGCGCCTAACTCGACGTCCGACCCGTGAAGGCCTTCGGCGACGGCTCCGACATCACCGAACAGGCCGTCGCCTCTTACGTCGCCAAGTACGCCACCAAAGCTGCCGAGAACACCGGCACCCTCGACCGCCGCATCGGTGAGCTCGCCGAACTCGACCGCCACCAGGTCCCCGACCACACCCGCCGCCTCATCCAAGCGTGCAAGGAACTCGACCCGCTCTACCCCGACCGCCGCCTGTGGGCCTGGGCCCACATGCTCGGCTTCCGCGGCCACTTCAGCTCCAAGTCCCGCCGCTACTCCACCACCCTCGGCGCCCTCCGCCAGGCACGCGCCGACTACCGCGCCGCCCAGGAACGCGAGGCCCTCGGCCTGGAGGACGCCGAGCCGGACACCGTCCTGGTCCTGGCCGACTGGCAATACGCCGGCCACGGCCACACCCCCGGCGAATCCACCCTCGCCGCATCGATCGCACGTGACCTCCAGCTCAACCGAGAGACCGCCCGCGAAGCCCTGCAAGACCCACGCACCGAGGAAGGAGCCGCCGCATGACCACCGTCACTCCAGAGCCGCTGACCGTGCCGGAAGTCATGACGCGGCTCAAGGTCGGCCGGTCCAAGGTCTACGACCTGATCCGTACCCGCCGCCTCGTCTCGATCAAGATTGACCGGTGCCGCCGCATCCCGGCTGACGCCGTACAGGACCTCATCCGCGGGCAGATCGAGGAGGCTGCCTGATGCCTCGGCGCAAGCGGAACCCGAACGGCTCGGGCACGGTGATGAAGCGGGCTGACGGCCGGTATCAGGCGGCGGTCTACGTCCCTCAGCCGGACGGGACTGTGAAGCGGAAGTACGCGTACGGCAAGACCTACGAGGACTGCGACCGGAAGCGCCGGGAGCTGATCGACCGCTCCAACGGCGGCGTTCCGACCCCGACGCGCGACATGACCTTGGGGCAGTGGTTCGACTACTGGCTTGAGGTCGTGGTGCGGCCGAACCTGGCGACGAACAGCTACACCGCGTACGAGCAAGCGGTGCGGCTCCACCTTCGCCCTCGCCTCGGCTCCAAGGTCATGACGAAACTGGGCGTCACGGAGCTGCGCGGGGTCGCACAGCGGCTCGCAGAGGATGAAGGAGCAAGACCGCCAAGCGGGTGCTACGGGCCCTCTCAGCGTCGCTCACGGCCGCGATGGTCGAAGACATCGGCCTGACGCGGAACGTGGCGAAGCTCGTCCATGTGCGGACGGCCACGGACAGCGGCAAGAGCTGGGATGCCGTGACGGTGCTCCGGTTCCTGGCTGCTGCTCGGTGGCTGACCCCGTACTACCCGGCCTTCCTGCTGTTGTGCCTGCTCGGCCTGCGACGGGCTGAGGTCTGCGGCATCCGCTGGGAGAACATCGACTTGGACAACCGGATCATCTGGGTAGAGCAGCAGCGACAGCGCACAAGCGCCGGCACAATCGATGTGGAGCTGAAGAGCACCACCTCAAAGGCTCCGCTTCCGCTGCCCGCGCAGTGCATCGCCCCGCTGCGCTGGACCAGGATGCGCACCGCCATGCTGCGAGAGCGCGCGATCACTCGGGGGCGCCCTTGGTTCGACGACCCCGAGGGGCACGTGTTCGTCACGCGCACCGGTCGGCCGCTCCAAACGGCTCACCTGTACCTGGTCATGCAGCGGATCATCAAGGCTGAGGGGCTGGGCCGGATGAACCCCAAGGGGCTCCGGAAGTCCTGCGGAACACTCCTGGTGCATCTCCGGGTGCACCCGCGGATCGTCAAGGCAGTCCTGAGGCACAGCCGGATCGCTACGACCATGGACATCTACGCTGAGGCGCTGGACCCGGACGTGATCGAGGCGGTTGGACAGCTTGACCGGCTGCTGCGGCAACCGGCCCGGATCCGGGAACTTGAGGTCGGCCGACCCGGCTCCGAAGCCGCTTGATGTCACCTTTGGATGTCACGGCCCCTTTGCCCGCGCATCGGCGCAGGTGGAGGGGCCGTTTCCGTTGATCGGTCCGCCACCGTTCCATTCTCATAACAGCGACAGGTGCCCTGGTGAGGGAGGTCACTGGCCGGTGACCTTAGTCGTACCGGGCCGTCACTGTCTGCCCCTGTCCGCGGGCGCTGATGTCAGTGCCGGATGTCCGCCTCTCCTCGGGACGGGCCCCGGAGCCGGTTCTGGGCGCGGCTCGACAGCTCTGCCACTTCCGCGCACATGGCTGTTTTCGTCGGTCGAGCCGGCACAGCTCAGCCGATCGTCGTCTCGCGTGACCTGGCGCACAGCTCCGCGAGAGCCTCGGCCGTCACCGGTGAGACGGCTCCCTCCTCGGTGACGATGGCCGTCACCAGCTCGGGCGGCGTGACGTCGAACGCCGGGTTGTACGCCTGGGTCCCCAGGGGCGCCACCGGAATCCCGCCTCCCGCTCCCGCCACCTGAGGTGCGGTGATCTCCGTCACCTCGAGGCCGGGTCGCTGCTCGACCTCGATGGACGCCCCGTCGGGGGTGTCCGGATCGACCGTCGTCACCGGCGCCACCACGATGAACGGCACGTGGTGGTACCGCGCCAGCACGGCGAGCGGATAGCTCCCCACCTTGTTCGCCACCGAGCCGTCGGCCGCGATCCGGTCCGCCCCGATCAGCACCGCGTCCACCTCTCCCCCCGCGAGCAGCGAACCCGCCGCGTTGTCGGTGAGCAAGGTGTAGGCCATACCGCTGCGGGCCGCTTCGTACGCCGTGAGACGAGCTCCTTGCAGCAACGGACGCGTCTCATCCACCCACAGACGCCGCAGCCGCCCCTCACGATGCGCCGCGAGGGCCACCGCGAAGGCCGTGCCCTCCCCGCCCGATACCAGCGAACCGCTGTTGCAGTGGGTGAGGATCCGGTGCCCGCCGCCCGGCAGCAACTCGTCCAGCAGCGCCAGCCCGTGAGCCGCCATCCGCGCACTGGCCTCGGCGTCCTCCCGGTGCAGCGCCCGCGCCGCGGCCAGCGCGGCCGTCGCCGCCTCGGTGGGATCGCCGGTCTTCGCCAGCACGGCCTCATGGGCGGCCCGGGCCCGGCGCACCCCGACGGACAGGTTCACCGCCGTGGGCCGGGCGCCCTCGAGCAAGCGTGCCGCCTCGGCCACGTCGAAGCCGCGCGCGGCGGCGAGCGCGACCCCGTACGCCCCTGCGATCCCCAGCAACGGCGCCCCGCGCACGGCCAACGAACGGACCGCCTCCACCAGCGCCGACGCATCCGTGCACACCAGCTCGACCTCCTCGGCGGGCAGCCGTGTCTGATCGAGAAGGACCAGCACAGGGCCTTCGGGCGGTTCCTCCCATCGGATCGCAGGTATCTCGGTCGGCCGCTTGTCACCCTCGGTTCGCGCCTGCTGATCAGCCATGCCGTCAGTCTGCCCCGTATCCGGCGAACAATTGAAGGCATCCAGCCCCCACCGCCGCCGGTCCGCCGATGACCACCCCATGGCACGATGGCTGCCAACCTGCCGTCGCGACCGCGGACGGGCACCGAGAAGGAGCTTCGATGACAGACACTCCGGGCTGGGCCTCGCCCGGAACCGCCCCGTCGAACGAGGGGCGGGAACCCGGCACCGCCGGTCCCGCCGAACCTGCCGACCGCCCCGGCGACACCGCGCCCGCACCGCAGCAGGATCAGCATGCGCACGGCCGGGGTGTGAAGTGGTCCAAGGAGCAGCCGCCACCCGGCCAGTGGTCCGCGCCCACCGGTGTCCCGAGCCCCCAGCAGGCTCCGCCTACCCCGCCGCCCGGACCGGGCTGGACCGGACAGCCGTACGGCGGCCAGGGAGGCCAACCAGGCCGGCACGCAGGCCAGCCGGGCGGCTACGGCACCCCCGGCGGCTACGGAGCCTGGGGCGGCGGCTGGGGCGGCCCCCCGCCCGCCGCCAAGCCCGGCGTCATCCCGCTGCGCCCGCTCGGCGTCGGCGAGATCCTCGACGGCGCCGTCTCCACCATGCGCACCTACTGGCGCACGGTGCTCGGCATCTCACTGGCGGTCGCCCTCCTCCTCGACACCAGCACCGTCCTGCTGCAGGGCCTCGTCCTGAACGACACCGTCGTCCGGTCGACGCTCAACGACCCCAACACCAGCCCCGACGAGGCATTCCGCGCCCTGCGCGAGACCATGATCGGAGCTGGGATCGTCACGGTGATCCGCGCGGTCGCCGTCATCATCGCCACCGCCCTGCTCACGACCGTCACCAGCCGAGCCGTCCTCGGCCGACCGGTCGGCGCGAGGGAGGCCTGGCGCGAGTCCCGGCCGCAGATTCCGCGGCTCTTCGGCCTGCTCATCCTGCTCGCCCTGATCTTCACCGGTGTCACCGTCGGCGGCGCACTGCCCGGCTTCCTCCTCCTGCTCGCCGGCAACCACGCCGGCGGAGCCGCCCTGCTCGTCCTGGGCCTCCTCGGCGCAGCCGTCGTCGTGGTCTGGCTGGGCATCCGCTATTACCTGGCCGCGCCCGCCCTGATGCTGGAACGGCAGGGCGTCGTGAAGTCCATGAAGCGCTCCGCCAAGCTCGTCCGCGGCTCCTGGTGGCGCACCTTCGGCATCGTGCTGCTCACCGTGGTCATCACCGCCATCGTCTCGGCGGTCATCACCATCCCGTTCACCGCCTTCGGGGCCGCCGTGAGCGGCGACGGCATGAACAGCCTGCTCGGCACCGGCGGCCACATCAGCTGGGCCTCCCTGATCGTCCAGGGAATCGGCGCCCTGATCGGCACCACGCTCACCCTCCCGATCAGCGCGGGCGTCACCGTGCTGCTGTACATCGACCAGCGCATCCGGCGCGAGGCCCTCGACCTCGAACTGGCCCGCGCCGCCGGCGTCCAGGGCACCGCCGGCCCCGGTGCCGTCCCGGGGAGCTGATGCGGTGAGTCCCACGGGGGGAGTGCCCACGGCGGCGGCCCCGGCCCACGCCGACGGCACAGCCGTACGCGGCCTGCTGCACGCGGTGGACACCGTCCTGCGCGCGGCGGGCGGCCCGTCTCCCGGGCCACCGGTGACACTCCCGCGTGAGCCCGCACGGGAGGCGGCTCGCCGCGAGCTGTCCAAGCGGATGTACCACGAGAACGATCCCGGGCTGTTCCAGCGTGCCCTGAACGCGTTCTGGAACTGGCTCGACCGGCTGTTCGGCTCGGCCGCCTCGGCGACCCCCGGCGGCACGGTCGGCCTGATAGTCGTGATCCTGTTCATCGCCGCCGTCCTGGCCGCCCTGTGGTGGCGCCTGGGCACACCACGCCGGCAGCCCTCCTCCGCCGCCGCCCTGTTCGACGACCGCCCCCGCAGCGCCGCCGAACACCGCGCGACCGCCGAGGCACATGCGGCCCAGGGCCACTGGAACCACGCCGTGCAGGAACGCATGCGGGCCATCGTCCGCTCCCTGGAGGAACGCACCCTGCTCGACGTCCGCCCGGGCCGCACCGCCGACGAGGCGGCCGCCGAGGCCGGCGGAACCCTGCCCGCACACACCGACCGACTGCGCACCGCGGCCCGCGAGTTCGACGACGTGACATACGGCGGACGCAGGGCCACCGAGGAGTCGTACCTCCGTATCTCGGAACTCGACCGGGACCTGGAACGCACGAGGCCCGTCAGCCACAGCAGCATCGGCACGGCCCACAGCACCCGCCAGGGGGCCGCCGGGTGACCGCCGAGGCCACGGTACCGACCGCCTCCACCGCGCCCAGCGTCCGCCAGGTGTGGACGCGCGAGCGAGGCGTCGCGCTCGCCGCCGTGCTGATCCTGGCGGCAGCCGTCGTCATGGCGGTCGTACGCTCCACCGACCGGCACGGCGAACTCGACCCGCGCTCCGCCGACCCCTACGGCAGCCGTGCCGTCGCCCAACTCCTCGCCGACCGGGGCGTCTCCACGCGCGTGGTCACCACGCTGGGCGCCGCACGCGCCGCCGCCGGGCCCGACACCACTCTTCTCATCGCCGTACCCGACCTGCTGACCGACCGGCAACAGGACCGGCTGCACCAGGCCACGGCGAACTCCGGCGGACGCACCGTGCTCGTCGCTCCCGGCAGCCCGTCCGTGGAGCGACTCGCCCCCGGAGTCGCCGCGGACCCCGCCACCAGCACCGGCACCACACTGGCCCCCCACTGCCACCTGCCCGAGGCCCGGCGCGCGGGCAGCGCCGACACCGGCGGAGTCCGCTACACCACCACCCACCTCGACGCCGACTCCTGCTACCCCAGCGCACGCCTCGCCACCCTGCTGCGCATCCCGCAGACATCCGCGGACGGCGACACCGTCGTGCTCGGCGCGCCCGACATCCTCCTCAACGACCGCCTCGACAAGCAGGGCAACGCCTCGCTCGCCCTCCAGCTTCTCGGCTCGCGCCCCCATCTGGTCTGGTACCTCCCCTCGCTCTCCGACACGTCTGCCGCGGGCGACGGCGACCGCAGGAACTTCGTCGACCTGCTCCCCTCGGGCTGGCTCTGGGGCACCCTGCAGCTCTTCGTCGCAGCCGCCCTCGCGGCCTTCTGGCGGGCACGCCGCTTCGGCCCCCTCGTGCCCGAAAAGCTCCCCGTCGCGATCCGCGCCTCCGAGACCGCCGAAGGCCGCGCCCGCCTCTACCGCAAGGCCGACGCCCGCGACCGCGCGGCCGCCGCTCTTCGCTCCACCACCCGCACCCGCCTCGCCCCCCTCGTCGGCGTCCCCGTCGCCCAGGCGCATTCGCCCGAGGCCCTGCTCCCCGCCCTGTGCGCTCACCTCACCGGCGGACAACAGGCCCTGCACTCCCTCCTCTTCGGACCGCCGCCCGGCGACGACGCGGCCCTCATCGCACTGACCGACCAACTCGACGCCCTCGAAAGAGAGGTACGCCGTCCATGATGGACCCGACCACTGACAACGCCGGGAACACCGGGGACGCGAGCACCGCCCGAGCCTCCCTGGAAGCCCTGCGCGCCGAGATCGCCAAAGCCGTGGTCGGCCAGGACCCCGCCGTGACCGGCCTCGTCGTCGCCCTCCTGTGCCGCGGACACGTCCTCCTCGAAGGAGTCCCCGGAGTCGCCAAGACACTGCTCGTGCGCACCCTCGCATCCGCACTCGAACTCGACACCAAGCGCGTCCAGTTCACCCCCGACCTGATGCCGAGCGACGTCACCGGCTCCCTCGTCTACGACGCCCGCACCGCCGAGTTCTCCTTCCAGGAAGGCCCGGTCTTCACCAATCTCCTCCTCGCGGACGAGATCAACCGCACCCCGCCCAAGACCCAGTCCTCCCTCCTCGAGGCCATGGAGGAGCGCCAGGTCACGGTCGACGGCACCCCACGCCCGCTCCCCGAGCCGTTCCTGGTCGCGGCTACCCAGAACCCGGTCGAGTACGAGGGCACCTACCCTCTCCCCGAGGCCCAACTGGACCGTTTCCTCCTCAAACTGACGATCCCCCTGCCCTCCCGGCAGGACGAGATCGACGTCCTCACCCGCCACGCCTCGGGCTTCAACCCGCGCGACCTGCGCGCCGCCGGCGTACGCCCCGTGGCGGATGCCGCCGACCTCGAGGCGGCCCGTGCCGCCGTCGCCAAGACGACCGTCTCTCCGGAGATCGCCGCCTACGTCGTCGACATCTGCCGCGCCACCCGCGAGTCGCCCTCGCTCACCCTCGGCGTCTCCCCCCGCGGCGCCACCGCTCTGCTGGCCACCTCACGCGCCTGGGCCTGGCTCACGGGCCGCGACTACGTCATCCCCGACGACGTCAAGGCCCTCGCTCTGCCCACCCTGCGCCACCGGGTCCAGTTGCGACCCGAGGCCGAGATGGAAGGCGTGACGGCGGACTCCGTCATCAACGCCGTCCTCGCCCACGTCCCGGTCCCCCGCTGATGGCACTCACCGGACGCGCCGCCCTCCTCGCGGCACTCGGCTCTCTCCCCGTCGGCATCCTGGAACCCGGCTGGACGGGCATCCTCGCGGTCAACGGCTCCCTGGCCCTCGTCTGCGCCTGCGACTACGTGCTTGCCGCCCCCGTACGACGGCTCGTCCTGTCCCGGTCCGGCGACACCTCCACCCGCCTCGGCGACTCCGCCGATGTCACACTCACGGTCACCAACCCCTCCCGACGTCTCCTGCGAGCTCACCTGAGGGACGCCTGGCCGCCCAGCAGTTGGCGGCCCGGCACCGAGGTCGAGGCCTCCCGCCACCGGCTGACCGTCCCGCCGGGCGAACGCAGACGCGTGACGACGAGACTGCGCCCCACCCGCCGTGGCGACCGCCATGCGGACCGCGTGACGATCCGCTCCTACGGGCCCCTCGGCCTGTTCTCCCGCCAGGGCTCCCACAGGCTGCCCTGGTCGGTACGAGTTCTGCCCCCGTTCACCAGCCGAAAGCACCTTCCGTCGAAACTCGCCCGATTGCGTGAACTCGACGGCCGCACCAGCGTGCTGACACGCGGCGAGGGAACGGAATTCGACAGTCTCCGGGAGTACGTCCCCGGCGACGACACCCGCTCGATCGACTGGCGCGCCACCGCTCGTCAGACCACCGTGGCCGTCCGCACGTGGCGCCCGGAACGGGACCGTCACATCCTGCTCGTCCTGGACACCGGCCGCACCTCGGCCGGCCGTGTGGACGACGCACCACGCCTCGACGCATCCATGGACGCCGCGCTCCTCCTGGCGGCCCTGGCCTCCCGGGCCGGCGACCGCGTGGCGCTGTTGGCGTACGACCGCCGGGTACGCGCCCTGGTCCAGGGCCTTTCCGCCGGGGACGTGCTGCCGGGTCTGGTGAACGCGATGGCGACGCTGGAACCGGAACTCGTCGAGACGGACGCCCGTGGCCTCACCGCGGCTGTGCTGCGTACGGCACCTCGCCGATCCCTGATCGTCCTGCTCACGACGCTCGACGCCGCGCCGGTGGAAGAAGGCCTGCTTCCTGTGCTTGCGCAGCTCACTCAGCGACACACACTTCTGGTCGCCTCGGTGGCCGACCCACGCATCGCTCGCATGGCCGAGGCGAGGGGCAGCGCGGACGCGGTCTACGAGGCCGCGGCGGCGGCACAGGCGCGGAACGAGCGCGGACGCACCGCTGAGCAGCTGCGCCGGCACGGGGTGACGGTCGTGGACGCGACGCCGGAGGACCTTGCCCCGGCACTGGCGGACGCATATCTCGCGCTGAAGGCGGCGGGCCGCCTCTGAGCGGCCATGGTCCGGCCGCCCTCCGTGTGGTCAGAAAT
>NZ_JCAJZW010000022.1:0-136698 GCF_059510455.1 Streptomyces sp. NTD91 | reverse complement strand
AATGGAGGTGAGAACCGTGAAATTGTTGCAATGGACCTGAAAGTAACGCAACGTTCATGAGTGGAATCGTTGCAACACTTGCCGGTGAACGCTATGTGGGGGCCGCGCGTCGACGCCGCACATCAACCGGCAGGGGCGGGATCGCCGGAGGTTCCGGCCGACGCGCCTCCCGGCCCGCGCACGCCGCCACCGTGTGCGCTCCCAGCCCCGCGACCGCGGACAGCCGTGCCAGCCGCCTGTCGGGCTGCGGACGACTCGTCGGGCTCCACCGGGCGAGGCGGGGACGGCGATCAGCGATCCGGCATCACAGCGCGTGCTCGCCACATGCGGATTCGAGGCCATCGGCGCAGCGCAACTACCTTCACATCGACGGCGGATCGCGAGACCGCGTCCTCTTCCGGAAGATCCTCCACGATCGCGATCCCGTCCGACCCGCCCGAGCGGCCCCTCATGCGGCAATGCTGATCACCGCCCCCAGCGGCGACGACGTGCAGTCGTGACGACCCGGGCCCCGCCGACCCGCCCTCAGATCCTCCAGGAACGCAGCGCCTCGGCGACGGCGTACACGCTCAACCGGGCGTCCCGCACCTTCCGTACGAGATCCGACAGAGCGCCGTACGGCGGGTCGATGCCCTCACCGGACTGATCCATGTACTGAGCGGCCACGAAGGCGGCGAACAGGCTGTTGCGGTGCGGAAGCGGCTCGAGACGCACGATCGTGTGCAGCAGCGCGGCAGCCCGCCACGCGGCGTCCGGATCCGCCGTCTCCAGCGTCGGCATCCGGGTCTTGTGCCGCGCGACGGCCGCCACCAGCGCCGAGTAGTCGGTCACCGTCACGTCCTCGTGCCCGAGGGCCGCCTCCTGGACGTCGAGCAGCCACGAGACGTCGATGCGAAACACCATCAGGCGGCCGCGGCCCCGTCATCCCGCCGGGCGGGCGGAACCTCGTCCGGGAACGCGTCGTCGAACTCACCGCGCAGCCGTTCGGCCCAGGCCACGGCACCGGCGACGAACCGCTTGCGGTGCATCTCCCGCACGCCGAGATCATGCAGATACTGCTTCAGGCTCTTGCCCTCCGCGGCAGCGGCGGCACGGACGCCTTCCATCTCCTCGTCGGAGAACGACACGTTCAGCGATGGCATGCCCCGATGGTACCTACTTGGTACCTTCGCCGCCAGATCCCTCCACCGCTGAACGAGCGGTCGGCGGAGAGGGCAGGATTCGAACCTGCGTGGACCCTCGAGGGTCCGACTCCGGGCTTGCGCCCTGGTCCCCGATCAGCCACTCCGGGCACCTCTCCCTGCTCCCGGTCCCGCGTCTGCCGCGGCGCCGTTCACGTGTTTCATGGTGCCGCGACGGCCTGACACGACACTGACGCACCGCTGACCGGCGTCCTCGTCCCGCGCGTGGTCGCTGCATGCCCACTTTCCCAAAGTCCCCGGAACGACAGCAGGGCCCCTGGGCCTGTCCGACCGTTTCCGCCTGCCGCGTGACGCCGTGCACGCTCCCCCACCGCCTCAAGGGCGTGGGAGGTGCCCCCACTCGCCGCACCGGCCCCAGGCACAGGTACGTCCAGTACGAGGCCTGGGGCCGGCACGCCGAGAGCATGGCGCCGCGCGGCCGCCCTTCCGGCAACGACGCGAATTGCCGGACAAGCCCTACGGCCGGCCTCCGATCCCCGCAGGGCTCCGACGCAGACCCGGCTCGCGCGGCCGGTGGCGGGGCAGGGCGGGCGAGCAGGCGCTGATCCGCTCGGTGGTCGACGCGCCGGGGACATGCGGAGTTCCGTCCGGGCGGCCGGAGCTGCCCGGCGGCCCGGACGCTCACGCCGGCGCGAGCCCTGGAATGCCGGGGAGGACGGGCGCGCGGGACAATGGGGTGATCCTCACTCGGCCGGAGGGAGGGGCATCCGTGCTCCAGCGGCCAGGACGTCGGCTGCGACCGGAGCCACGCCCGCGCAGGGGGCACCGGCTCTGGCAGCGGATCCTCCTCGCCCAGCTGGCGATCCTCGCGGTGACGAGTGTGATCGGCTTCACCCTGTTCGGGTTCGCGCAGCGCTCGCAGCTGGACGCGTACTTCGAGCAGCGGGCCGTGTCCGTGGCCCGGGCCGCGGCGCGTGATCCGCAGATCCGCGCCGCGATGGCGGCGGGTGCGCCCGCGACGAGATACGGGGTGGTGCAGACCGCGGCCCAGCGCATCGCGGCGGAGTCCGGCGCGTCGTACATCGTCGTGATCGACCTGCACCGGGTGCGCCACTCGCATCCGATACCCGCGCTGATCGGCAGGCGGGTCTCCGAGCCGATCGTGGTCGTGGACGGGAAGCCGCACGTCAGGATCAACTCGGGGGCCACCGGGCGGTCCGCCAATGCCCGGGTCCCGCTGTACGGGCCGGGCGCCGCCGGTCACCCCGGGTCGCTGGTGGGTGAGGTCTCGGCCGGCATCCCGGAGGCGCGGGCGACCAGCCGGCTGTGGCGCGAGCTGACCGCGTTCGGCGTCTACGTCGGCATGGCCCTGGGGATCGGGGCCGTCGCTGCCCTCGTGCTCGCCCGGCGGCTCAAACGGAGCACCTTCGGACTGGAACTGGAGGAGATCACGGGCCTGCTCCAGGACCGGGAGGCGACACTGCACGGCATCCGGGAGGGCGTCGTCGGCTTCGACATGCAGGGCCGGGTCACCGTGATCAACGGGGAGGCGCGGCGGCTGCTCGGCCTCACCGAGGACGTGGAGGGGCGGCGCCTGACCGACCTCGGGCTCGATCGTGCCGTGACCGACATGCTCACGCCGGGCCGTGTCGTCAATGACGAGGTGCTGACCGTCAGCGATCGTCTGCTGGTGGTGAACAGCTGGCCCACGGGACGCGACGACGGCCCCCCGGGCAGTGTGGCCACTCTGCGCGACTCCACCGAGCTGCGTCTGCTGTCGCACAAGGCCGAGGCGGCGCGCAGGCGGCTGCAACTGCTGTACGACGCCGGCAACGCCGTCGGCACCACGCTCGACCTGGCGCGGACCGCCGAGGAACTGGCCGGGATCGGGGTGCCGCAGTTCGCCGACTTCGTCGCGGTGGACCTGGCCGAGAGCGTCCTGCGCGGTGAGGAACCGGACGAAGCCGACCGCGTGCGGATGCGCCGCATGACGGTGCACGGCATCCGCGAGGATCACCCCTTCATCGCCGTCGGGGAAGTCTTCGACCTGGACCCCGGCACACCCCAGGCGTGGGCGGTCACCCATCGACGCGCCGTGCTCGAGGCGGACCTGCCGGCCAGACAGGCATGGCGGGCCCAGCATCCCGCCCTGGCCAAGGACATCATCGGCTCCGGCATCACCTCGCGCATCGTGGCCCCGGTGCGCGCCCGGGGCGTACTGCTCGGCGTGGCCTACTACTGGCGGACACAGCAGCGCGAGCCGTTCGACGAGGACGACGTCTCCCTCGCGACGGAACTGGTCGCCCACGCCGCGATATGCATCGACAACGCCCGCCGCTTCACCCGCGAGCACCGCACGGCTCTCGCCCTGCAGTGCAGTCTGCTGCCGCTCGGCACACCCGAGCAGACCGCCCTCGACATCGCCTACCGCTACCTTCCGGCCCAGACGGTGGGCGGCGACTGGTTCGACGTCATCACGCTGCCCGGAACCCGGGTCGCCCTGACGGTGGGAGACGTCGTCGGTCACGGACTGCACGCTGCCGCGACGATGGGCCGGCTGCGCACCGCCGTCCGGAACTTCTCGGCGATGGACATTCCCCCCGACGAACTGCTGTGGCATCTGGACGACCTGGTCGCGCAGTTCGACCGCGAGGGGGGCGCCGCGGACGAACCGGTGGAGATCACCGGCGCCTCCTGCCTGTACGCCATCTACGACCCGACCACGCGCCTGTGCACGATGGCGCGGGCCGGGCACCCCCTGCCCGCGGTGGTCCTCCCCGACGGCACCGTGGAGTTCCCCGAGCTACCGGCCGGGCCACCGCTCGGGCTGGGGACCCTGCCCTTCGAGACCGCTCAGCTGAGGCTGCCCGAGGGCAGCCGGCTCGTGCTCTACACGGACGGGCTTCTCGACTGCCGCGGCCGCGGCATCGACGAGAGCCTCGAGGCGCTGCGCGGGGCGATCGGCAGCGGGCCTCGCACGCCCGACGAGACCTGCGCCGCCGTGCTGGACGCCATGCTGCCCGACCGCCCCAGCGACGACATCACGCTGCTCGTCGCACGCACCCGTGCCCTGCCGCCGGACCGGATCGCCGAGTGGGAGGTGCCCTCCGATCCGGCGGCGGTGGCCGACACCCGCAGGAGAATCCAGGAGCACCTGACCCGCTGGGGCCTGGAGAAGCCGGTGTTCACCGCGGAGCTCGTCCTCAGTGAGCTCGTCACCAACGCGATCCGCTACGCCACCGGCCCGATCCGCGTCCGCCTGCTGCGCGGCCGGAGCCTGATCTGCGAGGTCTCGGACGCCAGCAGCACCTCGCCGCACCTGCGGTACGCGGCCACGACCGACGAGGGCGGCCGGGGGCTGTTCCTGGTCGCCCAGCTGGCCGAGCGCTGGGGCACCCGGTACCTGGCCACCGGCAAGGTCATCTGGGCAGAACTGACCGTCCCGGCCGCGTCCGGAAACTCCCCCCGACCCGACCAGTAGGTCGTCGCGGCGTGATTTCGTACCGCAGTCGGCGAGCCGTCGACACCTCGACTTGCGACGCGTGAGCGCGGAACCGGGCCTCGATCAGCCTGTGGTGCCGCTGTCGCAGCACCGTGGACGGCTGTTACTCACTTCCGGGTGCCGGGTGGGTGGTGAGGCGGGGCGGCGGGGCGGCGTTCGTGGTGATGGTGAGGCCTGATGAGGTGTCAAAGGGGCGATTTCGCACATTGATGGAGCATGCAGGCAAGAGTCGCAGAATTATGGGTGATGTGTAACACCGTTCGTGTGGTGCGGGTACCTGCCGTGCCGGCGGGGAGGGTGTGGTGGGCGGCCGGCCGGCCGTCACCGTCTTCGCGTGAGCCCTGCTTGCGGCCTGTGGCCATGGGGAGGGTTGCGCCCACACCCTGGGAGAGCGTGTGTGTGTCGCTTTCGTGCCCGAGGCCTGCAGAACGCCGAGTGTGTGCCGGCTTGCAGAGGCAACGCGCCGGCGCGGTGAACCCTCGGGCAGGACGCCGTGCCGACGAACGACTGCCACCGGGACCTGTGCCGATGACTGACGAGGCGAAGGGACCGCAACCGGGACGCCCCTGGAGACGTCGGCGCCGCCTGAGTCGTGTCCTTCCGGCGACGCTCGGGTTCTTCACCACCGGTCCCCTCCTCAGCCGTCGCCGGCCGGCGGGCGACCACCTTCTCGAGGGCGGCCGCCACGAGGACCGGGCGGAAGCGGACTGTCCCTGGTGCCGGTCACTGCGACGGGCCGAGGAGACGGCGGCCGGCAGCCGGCTGAACGATCCGCCCGCCGCGCCGGAAGACGAGGACCGGTAGCGAACCAGGCACACAGCACACTCAGCCCCGGGCGCGAGGCGTGCGAACGAAGCACACGCAGAACGGAGCCAGATCATGCAGACCACCACCGCATCGACCGATCGACCGTGGAACCATGCCCCGGCGGACGACTTCCTGCTGGCGCCGCCCAATCCCGCAGACCGCATCACCTGCCGCGTCGATCCCCGCGATCTGCGGCGCCTGAACCTGTACGCGGTGCTGACCGCGGCCGGCATCGCTCCCTGGCCGGGAGACCGGGAAGCGATCGAGATGCTCAGCCAACTGCCCGACAGCGTGCACGAAGCCCTGCACCACTGGCTCAGCTCCGGCATGTGACGCACCGGACGCCGGCACGGCACACCCCGGGCCCCTGGTCGACTTCGGGAAAAGGGGGGAGAGGAGCCGGGCCCGGCCGGTCTCCCGGCGGACGCCGAGCGTCGGCGTTCCGGCCAGGGCCCGGCATCGCCGCCTGGCCGCCGTGTCCGCTGCGGCGACGGCGGTCGCCGGTGAGAGCCGTCTGCGACGGCACCGCGAGTCGTCCGGCGCCTCTGGCTGATCCGCTTTACGGGGGACATCGGCCACATCGTCTGCGGGGTGCGCACCGACGGCTGGGACGGGCGCGGCCTGCCGTGGCAGCTGTTTCTTCCGGGTGAGCCTGCGTATTCGGGCCAGGTTGTGGGGGAACCGGATGGGGATGAGCCGGGGAGGTGCTTGCTGTGGCCTTTGACGATGGCTTGGGCCTGGACGAGGTGTTGCGGGCGGCGGAGGATGCCGCTCCGGTCGAGTCGGTGGACGTGGTGGCCCAGAACCTGGAGAAACGGTTCTCGGCGACGGAGGTGTGCTTCCTGTTCGTCGACATCCTCGGCCGGGAGGCCGTCCGGCTGCCCAGAGCAGGTGCGGCCGGACAGGCGCGCGGCCCGGCCGAGCGAATCGACCTGCCGGGCAGCGTCTACGACCGGGTGCTGCGCTCCCAGCGCCTGCACCAGGAGGACGACGGGGAGGGCGCATGCCGGCTGGTGGCGCCGGTGACGAACCGCGGCGACTGCATCGGTGTGCTGGAGATGGTGGTGCCGCACGCGGATGCCGCGGTCCGTGACGCGGTGGTACAGGCCGCGCACGCGCTCGCATACATCGTGGTGACCGACCGCCGCTTCACCGACCTCTACCACTGGAGCCGGCGCACCACCGCCGTGAGCCTGGCGGCGGAGATCCAGCACCAGCTGCTGCCGTCCGCGCCCAGCTGCGAAGCGGCGCACTTCACCCTGGCGTGCGGCCTGGCCCCGGCCGACGACGTCGGCGGCGACACCTACGACTACGCCCTCGACCAGGACACCCTCCATCTGTCGATCACGGACGCGATGGGGCACGACACGGCCTCCGCGCTGCTGGCCACGCTGACCGTCAACGCCCTGCGCGGGGCCCGCCGCGCCGGCCGCAGCATCCTCGACCAGGCGTACGCCGCCCACCGGGCGATCACCGACCACGCGCGCGGCATGACCACCGGCCAACTGCTGCGCATCCAGCTGGAGACCGGGGCCTGCGAGCTGGTCAACGCCGGCCATCCCTGGCCGCTGCGGCTGCGCGGCGACCGCGTGGAAGAACTGGCCGTCAAGGTCAACCTGCCGTTCGGGGCACTCGCACCCGTCACCTACGAGGTACAGCGGTTCCGTCTGGAGCCGGGTGACCGTCTGGTGCTGATCACCGACGGCATGCAGGAACGCCGTGCCGCCGGAGTCGACCTGCCGGCCCTCATCGGCGAAACCCGCGACGAGCACCCCCGCGAAGTGGTCCAGGTCCTGACCGAAGCGGTCCACGACGCCTGCGGGGGACGCCTGCCGGACGACGCCACCACCCTGGTGCTGGACTGGCGCGGCAGCCGTTCCGGGCAGCGCCGCACCAACGGCGGCTCCAACGCCTGAAGAACCCTGCGGCTTGCGGCTGCGCCGCGGGGGTGAGGCGGTCGTTGCCATCGGCTGGTGTTCACCACACCGAGCCTGGGGGCACGGCTCACGCGACACCGGCTCGAGGCCGAGGAGGCACCGGCTGACGCCTCGGCGAGGGCATCCAGGCACGCCTGCGAGCCGCCCGGATGCTCGCGGTCCGACGGGTGCTCGCCCGGACCCACCGGCAGAGGACCGCCGACGGTCGAACCGCCCCCGACGTCCGACCCGAGGCCGTAGCCATGCGGTGCATCCGGACTTGAACGTCCGGCGGCTGGGAGAGGGCGGCACGGCCGGCCGGCGGCTCGTCATGCGGCACCGGAGCAGATCACGAAGCTCTTTCACAGGCGATCGCAACCGCCTTCACATCCGCAGCACCAACGGGCGTTCAGCACGGCCATCGCCCGCCAGGCCCGGGACGGTCTGCTTCACGTCGGCCCCCACGCCGAGCCCGCCCGGGTCCGGGTTCCGGGCCGGGAGCCTTGTCCGAGGCCTTCACCACGGTCACGCCGGCCGCGCAAGGACGCGTCCCCGGCTGCGCCGACGGTGTCCTCGAAGACTCGGTCACCGCAGTCTACCGGCGGTAGAATCGGCCCCATGAGCAAGCCGACCAGCATCAAGACCAGCGAAGAAGTGCGCAACCGGCTGCGCATCCTCGCTGACGAGCGCGGCACCACCATCACCGAGCTGCTGGCAGAGCTCACCAGCCGCGAGCTCACGGCGGCCGAGCGGGAACAGCGGGCTGCCGAGGCTGCACGCGAGCTCGGGATCGAGTACACCGAGCAGGTCCAGCGAACCGGCCAGGACGCCTGGGAGAAGATCCGCGCCCATCAGGGCGGCGCCGCCGCGTGAATCTGACCGCCGTCCTGGACCACACTGCTCTGACCGCCCTGTATCGGGCCGATCCCTTCTTCACCGGCCTCTACATCGAGGCCTCGCGCGGCACCGGCCGGGTCATCATTCCCTCACTGTCCGTGCTCGCTGCCGAGCGGCAGGTCGCCGGCGCCGGCAAGCACGCGGCATCCCTGCGGTTCGCGGAGAACATGCCGTTCACCGCGGCGCACGCCGTGGACGCGATGGGGTGGACGAACGTCGACTGGCCCGTGGCTCATGCGGCGGCGATCGCCTGGCAGGCGGTGAAGACGGGCGAACCGCTCACCGTCCTGTCGCTGGAACCCCGGCTGTATGCCAGTACCGGCATCACTCCGCTGAACCCCACCTGACGCTGCCGGCGCAGCACGGTCCCGCCGCTCACCTGGGCGCGGCGGGCACCGTGGTGTCGATCGTCCTTGATTCCGTACGAGGCCGCATCCCCGGTTTCCCGCAGTGCGGCCCAGCAGGGACTGCCTCCATCGGCACGGACGTTCTCCTCGTCACGAGCATGGCGGTGGTCGTCGCCTGCCCGCCACCGAGCCGCCGACTGCGTGACGTGGTCCACGGCCCCCGCCTCTGCTCGGGCCGGGCTTGTCCGGGCGCGGGGTCAGACGACCCGGATGTTCTCCGCCTGGGGGCCCTTCTGGCCCTGGGTGACGTCGAACTCGACGTGCTGGCCCTCCTGCAGTTCCCGGTAGCCCTGACCGGCGATGTTGGAGTAGTGGGCGAACACGTCCGGGCCCCCGCCCTCCTGGGCGATGAAGCCGAAGCCCTTCTCCGCGTTGAACCACTTCACAGTGCCCTTGGCCATGCCTGTTCTCCTTCACGAGGGAGCGGCCCGCAGGTGAAGCGGGCCAGAGGTGATCGCCCTGGTCCGGAGAGGGCTGCACAGCAAAGCGCCCGCGGGCAAGGTGACCGCGGGCGAACAACTTCGGAACCACGACTGCTCCATGGACAACGCTAGTTCCTTCGCGGGAGCTCCGCCAGGCCGCAACGCCGTCGGTCCCGCCGCCGACCCGGGCGGCAGCCTTGGCACGGAGGACGCGGAGTCCTCTCCACGGTCGCACGGCACGGAGCTGACCAGCAGAGGCCGGCCCTTTCGACGGGCACGCACCGGAGGCGTCCGACGCCGACGAGGAGGTCCTCGGCACGGGCCACGCCTGCCCGGGCGAGGCGCCGGTTCCGCTCGTCCACCGCTTGCCCCGCCACGGCTGCGGCATCGTCGTTTCCTGCGGCCGTCCGGCGCCCGTGCGCGGAGTCGGTCACGCGCGCTGCCTCCTGAGAGGCCCCTCGACCGGTCCGGCCCTCCGAGCGAGGGGCTCCGAACGGCCCGGCCCGCCGGGCGGGAACGGCGCCTCGCGACCGCGGTCGCCGAGTTCTTTCGGGAGCGGTTCGTGCACGACTGGCTGCCTACGCACGGCGATTCCCCTGTGCAACCCCCCGCACCCGTAAGTCAGTTCGGCTTCGCGGTGGTGTGGTGAGGTCGGTTGTGCACCAGAAGGGCGGAGGCCAGTGCCGCGCACAGGAACACGACGGCGACGACGGCCATGCCCCCGTGCACTCCGGAGGTGAAGGCGTCGCCGACCGCGGCCGTCACGTTCGGCGGAGCCGCACCGTGGGCGCTGCCGGTGGAGACGGCGT
Organism: Streptomyces sp. NTD91; assembly: GCF_059510455.1. Classification (NCBI taxonomy): domain Bacteria; kingdom Bacillati; phylum Actinomycetota; class Actinomycetes; order Kitasatosporales; family Streptomycetaceae; genus Streptomyces; species Streptomyces sp. NTD91. The sequence goes on along the minus strand of NZ_JCAJZW010000022.1, from coordinate 126,796 downwards.
GCTCCACTGCGGGCCAGGCCGCCCGTGGCACTTGGTGGGCATCGAGCCGGGCCGGCAGCTGGGACCGGAGCCGATGGCGAGCAGCGCGCCGAGAAGGGAGGAGCCGGTGACGGATCCGATCTGGCGGAAGGCGTTGACGGCTCCGGAGGCCATGCCTGCGCGTTCGTGGGAGACGCTGACCAGGGCCGCTGCGGTGCTCGGCGCAGCCACCATCCCGTACCGGGCGAGGAGCACCACAACCCGATCGGCAGCGTCCACGGCGGCGTCTACGCCACGCTCCTGGACTCGGCGGCCGGCTGCGCGGTGCAGTCCGTTCTTCCGCAGGGCATGGGTTACACCTCGCTCGACCTGACCCTGAAGTTCCTGCGCCCGATCACCGTCGACACCGGGAAGGTCCGGGCCATCGGCACCGTCCTCAACGCCGGGCGCCGCACCGCCCTCGCGCAGGCGGAGCTCCGTGATTCCGAGGACCGGCTGCTGGCCCACGCCACCAGCAGCTGCATGCTCTTCCCGGTGCAGCCGCGCTGACCGCCACGCGCTGTGCGCCGACGGCAACCGACCCGTCGCAGAACCGATCACCGGTCGGGATCGGGCGCGGTTGATCAGGCCCGGGTCACCGGAGCCTGCAGTTCCGTCACCCAGTCGTCGCGGTTCTCGGGACACTCCAGGTTGATCTCGCGGGGGTAGCCGGTCGACCGGTAGCCGTTGGCGTCGATCCAGCGAGCCAGGGTCTGGACGGTGGGGAGCACGGTCTCCATCGAGCCGCGGTGCACGACGGTCGCAGCTCGGTCGAGGGAGGGCAGATCGAGGATCCGGATGGCGCCGTCCTGATGAGGGGCACAGACCTGGACGGCGGCGTGGACGCTGATCCTGCCGCCGCCCTCCGGGGCGTCCTCGTAGTAGGCGACCCCGGGACCCGTGGGGGAGATGCCTGCCGTCTTCAGGCGCCGGAACAGTTCCTCGTACAGCGGTCCGATGACCGGGCCGATGTCCTCGGGCTCGAAACTCGCGGCGGTCGCGGTCAGCTCCGCCACCCGGACGGCGGGGACGTTCTTGATGACGACGTCGTTCGTGGGCATGTGCCCCTCGCTCTCGATCGCTCGGAGCCTCGCCTCGACCTGGACCAGCCGTGCTCCCGCGGCAGCCACGGCAGTCTCCAGTTCGGCCCGCCGCAGCCGCAGCATGCCGCGCAGCTCCTCGACGCCGACCTTCTCGTCCACGATGTCCCGGACCTGCTGGAGGGTGAAGCCGAGGTCCTTGAGCGCGATGATCCGGTTGAGGCGGGCGAGCTGGGCCGCGGTGTAGTAGCGGTAGCCACTGACGGGGTCGACGTGGGCCGGGTGCAGCAGTCCGGTCGCGTCGTAGTGACGCAGCATCCGGACCGAGACGCGGCCGTGCCGGGCAAAGTCTCCGATGGTGAACATGATGCCTCCGAGCTGACCGCCTGACACGGTGTGAGGGTCAACAAACCTCTCGGCGGCCGACAACGGCGAGAACGCGGGGGATGTGGCTGATGTCGGCGTCGGCGCTTTCGCCGTGGGAGCCGCGGTGGAGGCGGCGGCCGAGCGGGACGGGCCCTCGGTCGTTCCAGAGGGTGCCGGCGAACTCCTTCGGTGTGGTGTGCGGGCGAGGCTCGTCGTGCTTGGCCCGAGGCTCGGTTCAGGCTCGCAGTGGACGGGCCGAGCCTTCCGATGACCTCGCGCATCTCCTCCTCGTCGGCCTCGTGGACCGTCGCGCCCATGCGCGGGTCCCGTGCGTGGGCAGGATCCGCATCGTCCGACGTTAGTTTCCAGCCCCCTGCCGGGCCAGCACTTTTTCTCGCCGCGGTCGCATGCGTCCGCTGTTCCCGGCTGCGTTGCCCATCAAGTCGAACGGGCGACAGGACCGGGTGCTGTCCGAAGCGCCGAGCAGCCTGCCGACCAGGGATGCGTGGTGCCGGCGTGCGGCACGGCTCCGGTCCGGCCGTGCCGGACGAATCGACGTCGCAGCCCGCTGGGCCGGACCGAACAACTGCCGGCACCGTCCGAGCCGAACCGTCGGTCAGCTGTTGACGTCCAGGTCGTCGAAGAGGGCGACCATCCGGCTGAGCACGCGGACGCATGCGTCCACATCCGCTGTGGTGAGATCGTCCGCCGCTTCGCGCAGCAGCGCGTGTTCCCGGGCGACGACGGCCTCGATCGCCGTGCGGCCGGCGTCGGTCAGGCGGATCAGCGAGGATCGGGCATGCGCCGGGTTGGACACGGCTTCCACCAGTCCGTCTGTCGCGGCGTCGTTGACCATCCGCTGGACGAACTGACGGCTGATCGACTGCGCGCGGCCCATTTGGGGAACCGTCATCGGTCCGTGCTCGCGCAGCAGATCGAGCACCGCGCGCACCCCCACTGACAGCCCCTGCCGCGGGGCGTCCTGTTCGATCTTCCGATGGACTCGCCGGTAGAGCGGTCCCACCAGGGCGAAGACCTCCATCAGGCGCGGGCCCGCCTCATCGGGAGACAGGAGGCGTTCTTCATCACTCACACGCCGATGGTAAATGACAATCCGGTTGTCACTACATCCCTGTTATGACAACCTGGTTGTCATGGGTGAAGCTTCCGAACTCCGTTTCTTCGCGTCCTCCGATGGTGAACTCGCCTACCGGGACACCGGGGGCGCAGGCCCCCCCGTCGTGCTGCTGCACGCGGGTTTCCTCGACCACACCATGTGGGACGAGCACGTCCCGGCCTTCGCGAAGGAGTTTCGCGTCATCGCACCGGACGCCCGCGGTCACGGTCGGTCCGCCAACGCGAGCCGCCCGTTCCGTCAGGCCGACGATCTCGCCGAGCTGCTGCGCCACCTGGACGCAGGCCCCGCCGTCCTGGTCGGCGTCTCCATGGGCGCGATGATCGCCGTGGGAACCGTGCTGGAACACCCCGAGCTGGTCCGGGCCCTGGTCATCTCCGGCGGCGGCACGGGCGAACGCGGGTTCACCGAGCCGTGGTCCAAGCAAGCCCAGGCCGCCCAGTACCAGGCCCTGGCCGCCGGCGACATCGAGGCCTGGCACGACGCGAGCGACGTGTGGGCGCACGGCCCCGAGCGGCCACGGGACGCCGTCCGGCCCGAGATCTACACCCGCTTGCGCCAGATGCGCCGGCGAACCATCGGCAAGCACACTCCCGGCGAACCCGATCACCACATCCCGGTCCAGGATCTCGGCGCCCGGGCCGGCCGGATCACCGTGCCCGTGCTCGCCCTCAACGGCGCGCAGGATGCACCCGAGCTACGAGCCATGGCCGAGTCCATCGCCCGCACGGCACCACGAGGCCGAACGGTCGTGATCGACGCCGCCGCGCACTTCCCCAGTCTCGACCGCCCCGAGGAGTACACCCGGATCGTCACCGACTTCCTGCACAGCCTCAACCGTTGACTGCCCGCCTGTCCCCGGGACCCCTGGGGGCCATGGCCCGCATCCAGTGCGCACCCGACTCCGAGCTCCCCCCAAGGCGTCAGCCGTCCGCGCGACCGTCGCCCTGTTCGACGACGTCACAGACGCCGCCGGAAGTGAGGAACCGGGTCATCGGGCAGGCGCAGCAGCGTGGCGAACGGGCTCGGCGCGTCGAAGCGCGGCGCGCGGAACCAGTCGAGGACGCCGTACGAGGAGACGAGGGCCGCCGTGTGGAGGTCGCTCACGTGCCGCGGCCGACGGTGGGCGGGTAGGGCGCCTATCGAGTCGTGATCAACCGGTAGATCGCCTTGCGCGATGCGAGTGCAACTGACAAACGAAGAGCGGGAGTTCGTCGGGCCGTACCTGTCGATCGGCGAGTACGTGCCGTTCCCCGAGCGCCTGCGGGAGCAGTTCGAGGGCGTGATCCGGCGGTTCAAGACCGGCTGGCAGTGGTTGAAGGCCTGGGAGGCATCGCCAGCCGGTACGACAAGACCTCGGAGAGCTGCCTCGCAGGCCTCCACCTCCGCGCTTCGATGATGCAGCCGCCGAGGCGCACAGCATCAGGGTTGGCATCGCCCAACACGTCATCAGAAGCGATTCCCAAACCGGAGGTAGGGTCGCGCTTTCCCAGGTGAGGTGTGTGGCCGTCGCTGGGTAGGCGTGCTCGGACCGTCGTGTCTGTGCGGGGCGTGGTCGGAGGTGGCGGATGCCGTCGGTGCTGGGTGTGCTGGAGCGGCGTGAGCGGGTGGCGCTGGCCCGGACGGAGGAGCTGAGGGCCGAACTGGAGCGGCTTCAAGCCGCTGTCGCGGAGGCGGAGGAAGCCGCACGGCGCGCGGTCATCGCCCGCGAGGAGACCGTCGAGGCCCCGGCCGAGTCGGCCGATGAAGTCGGCCTGTCCGATGTTCCGGCGGCCCTGTCGACTTCGGAGGCCGCCGTCGCCTCCAGTCAGTCCGAGCAGACGCGCCAGCTCACCGGCCTGCAACGGCTCAGGGGACGCTCCCAACGCCTGCGCCAGCTCCCGATAGATCGGCGGGAGAACGTCCAGGCCCATGCCGGGCTCCCGCACCGGCACAGCCACCCGGACCCCGCCGTCCACTCCCGCTCCGGCCGGGCCGATCGCCACCGCACCACCCCCGCCTTCGGGCGCCCCACGCAGCACGTCCCGCAGCGTTTCCCGGGCGATCACCAGCCGCGAGACCTCCGCCTCGGCCTCCCCGAGAGCAGCGGCCAGCCGGGCCGCCTCGCTCCGGAGCCGCTCGCCCTCGCGCCGAGCCCCGGCTTCCCGCTCCTCCACCAGCCCCAACACCGACGGCACCAGCAACCTCCCACCACAGCGAGAGAGACGAAACATCACATATCTCCCACACGGAAAGGACGTTCACGCCACTCGGACGATCACCCGATCCAGCGGTCAGCAGGGTTAGTGGTCAGGCTCTGAGCTTGTCGTTTAACCTCGTCTCCGTTGGGGGTGGGGATGGAGCAGGCGGTTTCCCAATCTGTCAGGTACTCCGCGGTGTGTCAGGACTGCGGTGCAGAGCTGGAGTGTTGGGGGACTCAGGCCCTCGTGGATGGCCGCTTGCGGTGGGACGTTGAGTCAACGTGTTCCGCCTGTGGATGTGCAGTAGCCGTGTGCGGTGGCGACGTGCCGGCGGAACGGCGGGATCAGATGCTCCTCCGAGCATGGTCCCGCGAGGCTGCAGGTGAGCAGTCCGTCGGCCAAGGGTGTCGCCATAATGCGGGTGCTGCGGGCTGAGCTCGGAATTGACCTGACGAGCGCCAAGGCCGTGCTGCGACGCGTGGTGCACGGTGAGTACTCAGGAACGCTTCCGGAGATGGAACGCGTGGCTCGCAAGCTGAGAGAGTCCGGCGTTACTGCTGTAGCAACGCGCCCTTAGCTTGGCGTTTAACCGTGGCGGGCTTGATGTTCCTTGATCGACTCGGCGCGTTTGACCGTCTTGCCGACGTCGTGGCGCTTGGCCCGGTGCTTGTTCTTCGAGCCGGGAGGTCGTCCCGGGCCCGGTTTGGACGGTTTCGGTGCGGCCGTTAGAACTCGACCCGAAAGCGGGACAGGATTCCCAATGCGTCGCCTGCGGGCGCGTCGACCGGGAGACTCATACGCAGCGGCCGTTCTCTCGTGGGCTCCAGACGGACCGCGTCCAGCACTGCCGTCCACGACGTCCGACCCGTCTCCAGCACGGCCACGATCGAGTCCGGCCAGCCGGGCACCATCTGGTGCTTACCCTCGTCCCGGCCGAACGTGGGACAAAAGGCCCGGTCAGGGCAAGTGTTGGCGTCCGGGCGCAGCCATGGCGAGACGTCCGCAGCCAGCACGATCCGACCGTCCGCCGCCCTCGGCAACGGCATCGAGCCCAGCGCGCGACGCAGCCGGGCCACGTCGATCCGGCCCTGGTGGAGACCGCCGTACCGGGCCCCGTGCCGGCGGCGGTGCTCCGGCGCGAGTGCCGGATCGACGCGTCCGCACCGGCCCATCCGTACACAGCAGCACGTCACACAGCTCGAACAGCGCGTCGCCCCGCGCGGTCAGACACCCGTACAACTCCGTCCGGAAGCGTGACACTTCCGCGAACGTATCCCGCAGGACGTCCTGATGCCCCAAACTCACGACCACGGCCTTCGTGCTGGTTCCTCTGCCTCCGTGACGGAGCACAGGATCAGACGGAGGCCGCCTTCATGTCCGCTGAACTGCGAAACCGCTGATCAAGTTCGAGTCACGTTCGACGCCGGACCTTAAATGACAAGCGTATGTCCAGCAGCTCGGGCATCGTCCCAGTTCATAGGAGGTGAAGCGATGTAACCGGGCGTCAAGTCCAGGGTAGCCAGCCGGTGCAAGTCCGGTCCGGGGAGACGCCAGGGTCCCCGGTAGCTGACTCCCGGCGTCCCTCGAAAGGGTGGCGTCGAAGTGGAGTGACAAGCACCCGTAGGGGGTGTGCAACCGGCCAGTCCGCAACATGAAGTGAAGCCTGCAGCGTCGTCATTTAAGCCCGCCGTGAGGCGGGGCCAAGGAGGAGCCGAGCCTGTGCTTGAAAGGCGAAGGCCATGGAAGGCGATCTTGGACCTGGAGCGGTCGCCGAAGAACCTCCCGGCGTTAAGGGGCGTGGAATGGTCGGACGGTTGTCCTGGGAACGGGAGAGAGCCTCCTCGGCCCCGCGCATGCGGCGCGGGAAGCGTGGCTTGCCTATAACCGGCGGAACCGGGAAGTGGCGGGCTGTCGAGAGGCAGTCGGAGGGGGTCGTAGTAGTGCGGATCGGCGGGACAACACAACCCGCTGGGAGCGAAGGGCCCCTGCTTCATCGACGCGATCCGCGAACAGGGAGGGGCCCGGATGAGTGCCGTTTCGGCTAGATCCGTCCGCCGGGAGGAAGGCGCCGTCGCAGGACCGGGCGGTCGTCCTCTGGACAAGGTCCGAGCCTTGCAGCGGACGCTCTACCGCTGTGCCAGGCAAGAACCCGAACGCCGGTTTCACGCCCTGTTCAGCCATGTCCACCGCATGGACGTTCTTCGGCGGGCGTGGGCCGGTGTGTGTGCGAACCGAGGAGCCCCCGGCGTGGACGGCGTGACCGTCGACGCGGTGGCGGCCTCCGGGGTGGATGCGTTCCTCCGGGGCCTGGCCGAGCTGCGGACGCATGCGTATCGTCCGTCGGTGCTTCGGCGGGTGAAGCTTCCCAAGCCGGGGCGGCCGGGGGAGTTCCGGCTGCTGTCGATTCCCATCGTGGCGGACCGGGTGGTGATGACGGCCGCGAAGCTGGTCCTTGAACCGGTCTTCGAGGCGCAGTTCACCGAGGCGAGCTACGGATTTAGGCCCAAGCGGTCCGCGATCGACGCGTGCGAAGCTGTGCGCGTCTCGGCGAACCAGGGTCGGGAGTGGGCGTTCGAGGCCGATATCCGGGACTGTTTCGGCACGATCGATCACGACGCGCTGATGGCCCAGGTGGCCCGGCGTGTCGTGGACCGGCCGATGCTGAAGCTGATCCGGGCCTGGTTGCGGATGGGAGTCCTGGAGGGCGGGGTGACTTCCTCGAGCGGGGCGGGAACCCCGCAGGGCTCACCGATCTCCCCGTTGCTGGCGAACATCGCCCTGCACGTCCTCGACGAGGCGTGGCAGGACGAGGGCCGCCGGCTGGGGGTGCTGGTGAGGTACTGCGACGACTTCGTGGTCCTGTCGCCGACCAGACAACGGGCCGAGCGGGCCCAGCGGTTGGCGGCGAGGGTGCTGGACCGACTCGGGATGCGGCTGCATCCGGAGAAGTCCGGCATCACCTGCCTCACCCGGGGCGGGCACGGCTTCGAGTTCCTCGGCTTCCACCACCGGAAAGTGGAGTCGTGGAAATGGCGGGGCAAGTACTACTTGCAGCGGTGGCCCTCGGCCAGAGCGATGCGGGTGCTGCGGGACAAAGTCCGTGCGGCCACCGTCATTTCGAAGGCTGAACGGCCGCTGTCCGCCGTGGTCGCCGACCTCAACCCCGTGCTGCGGGGCTGGGGAGCGTACTTCCGCAACGGGAACTCCGGGCGGAAATTCAACGCGGTCGACGGCTACGTCCACGAACGGCTGGCGATCCTCGCCAGCCGAAAACACGGCCTGCGGGGCCGGAACTGGACCACCCGTTTCACTTACGGGTGGATCACCCGGCTCCGGGTCTACCGCCTTACCGGAACCGTACGCAGGGCGACGGCGCATGCCAGTTGGTGAACGATGTCGGAAAGCCGTATGCGGGAGAACCGCACGTACGGTTTGAAGCGGCGGGGGCTGGAAACGGAGCGGAAGCCACCGCGCCAGTCCCCGACCCTACTGAGAGTCGGGGTCGGTGATGGTGCGGGCGATCTGCTCAGCCCGTTCCGCTCAACCAGCCGCGACGCTGCCGCTATGGCGACAGGCGAAGGTCCTGTGCTTTGGCAGCGTGCTCACAGTGCAGATCAACACCGGAAGCACTCCCTCACCGTGCAAACCGATCCTCCCCGCCGCCACCAACTGGCGTAGCTTCGGGGACGCACGGGGGCTGTACGGGTTCGTAAGGGAAACGCGACTCTACCCAGCAGCCCGGGCAGGCTAGGTGCGCTGCTCCGCGTGGGGCAGGCCCGAGCGGCGAAGCGTCAAGGCAACGTCATTCGAACGGGCGCACTGGGTCGCGCGTCGTTCACGAAGGGATAGAGATGCGCAAGAAGGGCATAGTCCAGCGAACAGCCTTCGCATGTGCGATGGTCGCCGAATCCGTAGCGATCGACGTCGCGGCATCCGGCGCTGCGCAGGCAGCGTCCTGAAACGTAAACCCACCACTCCACACTGTGGGAACACGCCATGGTGGTGCGCCAGCCGATCGGGGGCTGACTCCACGTCGGACTCCGCGGACGTGTCCGCGAATGCCATCGATTGGGGAGTCTCGGAGCCTCGCCACTAAACGTAAGTATCACGTCACCGAAAGGGATCTCAAAGTGCTCAGTACACGCTCTGCTGGTTTGGCCGTTGCCGCGACTGTTCTTGCCACCGTCGCGGCCGTCCCTTCGGCACAGGCGTCGGGCGCGCCTCCGGCACAGGCAAAGGTCGCACAGACCGAAACCGTGAAGGCCGGGGTTGTCAAGGTCGTTCATACGTCCGACGGAACACTCACCGTTTCGCTTGAACCGGAGCCTCGTATAAAAAGCTTCAGCGACTCCGGTTGCAACGGGTACAAGGCCGAGGCATGTTTCTACATCTTCGGCGGCGGACTCTATGTCTCGAATATGCATACCGATGCAATAAACCATGAGGACTTCGAGGTCATGATGAGGTCGGTTGTGAAAAACAGTCCGGCCGGCCATATATATGCCGATACCGGTTTCGTGGCGACACCTTCCGGCTGGCAGTTGACCGCCACGTGGACACCCCTGAACAGCGAGCCCGCGGGCACCTATTGCGGTGTTGCCATTGCGAATACCGGCCACAGCGGAACAGCATGCCAACCCGTGCACTCGTAGTTTCGTGCCTGCTGGTAGTCTTACGGAAAACGGTGCGGCAGCGGTGACCGCGCGTCGTAGCCTCGCCGAGTGACAAACTCTCCGATCGTCGACGATCTCGTGCGTGCATCCACAGTTATGGGTGACATGATCGACCGTATAGCGGGCGATCAGTGGACGGCTGCGACCCCGTGTACGGAGTGGAGCGTGCGAGATGTGGTCAGTCACCTCGTCGGGGTGAACCTCGCGTTCGTAGCGATGTTCGAGGAGGGCCCGATGCCCGACTTGACGGCCGACTGTCTCGGCGCCGATCCGGCCGGGGCCTATCGCCGATCCGCAGCGGCACTGCTGGCCGCCGCCGTCCTTCCGCGGGCTCTGGAGCGAAGCAGCTCGTCGTGGGTGGGCGTAGCCAGCGGCGCCGTTCGGCTGCAGTGGCGCATCGCGGATCTGATCGTGCATGGATGGGACCTCGCCCAGGCCACCGGAGTTGCGGCCACATGGCCCGACGACCTCGTCGAACAGGCGCTTGCGTTCGCTGGAGCCCAGCTGCCCGACCAATCGCGCGCCGGACGCTTCGCAGATCCGCAGCCGATCCGAGATGACGCACCCTCGCTCGACCGGCTGGCGGCGTTTACCGGCCGTCCCGTTCCGTGGACGCCGTGATCGCGGTTCTTGGAACGGCCTCTGCCGTTTCTCGTTATCAACGGGTCGTGACGTCCTCGCCCAGGTGCATCCCGGCGGCATCGTGGTGGGCCCGCGCGGTGGTGGAGTCGATACTGAGCAGGGGCAGGTCCACCTCACCCCGCTTCGCCGCGTCCGCGATCACGCCCTCCAGCAGGGCCTCGAAGACGCCGGCATCACGCCACTGCCGGAAGCGGTTGTGCACCGTCGACCAGGCACCGAACTCCTGCGGCATCTCCCGCCACTGCCTGCCGGTCTTGAACCGCCAGATCACACCCTCGAACTGCTGCCGCAGCCGCTCGGGATACGGGCCGTACTCGCCGATCGGCAGGTGCAGCCCGATGAACCCCCGCTCTGCGACCGTCAGTTGAACTCGCGTCACGCAAGAGGAACTACCGGCTCAGACCCCGCCGCGAGAGCGAATCCCGCAGATTGGTCACGACTCGATACGCGCCCTAGCGGCGCATCAACGGCTCGCTGTCTCCGGATGGTAGGTGGAGAGAGCCCAGATGACGAATACGTCGATGGCCATCATGATCACTGACCACACGGGTGCGTAGGGCAGGAAGAGGAACTGGGCGAGCAGGCTCAGAGAGGCGAGCCCGATGCCGACCGCGCGCGCCCATGTGGCGCCGGAGAGGATGCCCCAGCCGGCGAAGGCGGCTATGACGCCGAGGACCAGCAGGATCCAGCCCCAGCCGGTGAGGTTGATCTTGTAGACGTAGTTGTCGATGCGGGCGTAGATGTCGTCCGCAGCGATCGCGGAGATGCCCTGGAAGACGGCCAGGATGCCGTTCAGCAGCAACAGCACGCCGGCGAAGGTGGCGCCGCCGGTGGCCCAGGGGCTGTTCCGGGCCGGGGCGGGGCCGTGGCCGCCGGAGGGGTGTCCCGAGTGAGGCTGTGCGGTCATGGTGGCGCTCCGTTCTCGTGCGGCGGACGGCGTCCGGGACGCCTGTACGACTGCTTCGACCTTCGGTTCCGCCCAACGTTCCGGCCACACGCGTTGGCCCGATCGGGTGGTGCCGGGGCCCGGCGAACCGGCGCGCTGCCCCGGCATCCTGCCGGGCTCGGCGCTGCGGTGGCGACTTCGTGAGGGGCGTGCTGCTGCCGTCGGCGTGGGCGGACGCCCGGACGACGGCCCGGCCGGGGCGCCGGAGGCCTGGTCCCGTTGCTTCGCCGAGCGCAGAGGCCGGTCGGCTCGGTCAGGGGCGGCTTCGATCGGCTCCGTCAAGTCCAGGACGACAGCAGGGCATCGGCGCTGTTCCTGCTGTCCCAGGACGCCGTGACGATCCGGGCCGCCGGCCGGGCCCCGGATCCCGCTATGCCGCGCTCGGTGGGGTTACCCGGACGCGGCGCCGGCGCGCGCGCAGGAGGGAGACCGCGCTGCTGAGCAGGACCACGAGCAGGGCGCCCACGCCCGCGGGAGTGAGCGGGTAGAGCAGAGACGCCGTCATCTGCAGCGCGATGGGAAGCAGGGCCACCGACAGGCCCGCGGCGAGCAACCGGTCACGCCTGCTGAAGAGCAGAGCGACCGCGAAGGCCCCGGCCCAGAGCGTATGGGTGATCAGCGGGCCCCCTTTCAGGGGGTGGTAGACGCCGACGAGCATCGCCACCCACAGCGCGACGGCCAGCGCGGTGGTGCCCGCGATCGCGGTGCGCTGTGGCTGGGAGGGACCGAGCAGGTCCCTGGGCGCGGCGAGGATGACGGCACCGGTGAGCAACGGCACGGTCAGATTCAGCGCAGCGCTCGCGTAGGTGCTGGCGAAGAGGTGGGCGAGGAGGAGCAGGGGGAGGCCGGCGAGCCGCAGCACTGTCGCCGGCACGACCAGTGCCCGGACCGCATTCCAGCGCCCGGTCCAGACGGCCGCGAGTGCCGCCAGCCAGAGCAGCGGCATGAGGCCCTGGTCGGCCAGGAAGAGCACGCCCGGGAGTGAGGACGAGCGCGGTATCCGGATACCGGGGGCGAAGAACCACAACAGGTTCGCCACGCTGCCGCCCGTCGCGACGGCGACCGTCAGCGGTGCCGCATGCGCCAGGACTTGCCCGGCAGTCCGGTCGGAGCCCAGGCCGGTGCGCCGCCGTAGGCCGTGGCCGGCGACGTCGAGCGCCTCTCGCAGCCGGCCGAGGGGGCCGGCGTCCTTCGTGGCCTCGGCGAAGATCGCGCTCAACTCGGCTCCGTGCTCGGCGCGGTAGGCGGCCGGGTGGAAGCGAAGGGCCCAGCGGAGGGCGCGCGGCGGGTGCTGCTCCGTCATGCCGGTGAACCCTTCGGGCGGATGGCGGGGACGTTGCGGGCGGCCATCCGGCGCTCCGCCTCGGCGACGACGGCGCGCAGCCGCTCCGTCTCGGCGGCCAGCGCGGAGCGCCCGGGCTCGGCGAGGGCGTAGACCTTGCGGGCCCGCCCGTCGACGACCTCCTCGCGCTCCACCCGGATCAGGCCCTGCTGGAGCAGCCGGTCCAGCGCGCCGTACAGGGTGCCGGTGCGCATCCGCACGCGGCCCTGGGAGATCACGTCTATCTCCTGGATCAGTCCGTAACCATGCCTGGGCTTGTCGGCCAGGGCGGTGAGCAGGAGCAGCGTCGGCTCCTGAAGCGGTCGGTCACTCATGCCACCTATATATATCGGTGAACGACATATGTTGTCGAGTGATGCATGCGCTCACAGCTCGTAGAGCCCGATCTGCTGCCCTGGGCGTGCTCCCCCGCTGTCGGGTCCGCGATCTGCAGGGCCGCCCTTTCGGGCGTAGCGGACGAACGCCGAGGCCGATCAGGGCGCGGCACCGCTTGGACAGCGGGCCTGCCACGTGGCGCCGGGGAAGGCCGGCACCCGGCTGCGCAGGTGCATGATCGAGCGGCGGCGCCGGTATGCCGCGTGGTCCGAGTCGGACGGCAGTGGTTCGTAGCCTCCGTGGGCCCCGCGTGCGCCAGTGTGCCCTGGGACGGGCCGGAGGAAGGCCGTGCGGTGGGGTGCGAGAACGGCGTCCGGGCCGAACGCCGGACGACGCGGCAGCCTGACCGCACGTCAACCGGCTTACCGCACTCGTGGCACCAGCGGTGCGTCGTCACCACCGACTCCACCGACACCATCGCCGACGGCGTCGCCGGCCGGCGTCCCGTCCCAGCCGTCCTGACCGACCTCCTCCTGGTCGCCGACGGCGCCGTCCTGGTCCAGGAGGCGTCGATCATTGCCGGTGTGCGGATGCTCCGCGACCACGCCGGACTCATCGTCGAACCGTCGGCCGCGCTCGGCATCGCGGCGATCCTCGAAGACCGCGACCGCTTCGCCGGCCGACACGTGGTCACCATCGTGTGCGGCAGCAACGTCGACGTGGACGCCTATCACCGCTGGGTCGGTGCGGCGCCCGTCCACAGGTCTTGACAATCGCCCGTGGGGCTCAGGGGGCAGGAGACCCCCTCAGCCCACCGGGTCGTCCGTCCCGCTGCTCACACCCGTGACCGGCGGTCACGCACCGCCGGCACCAGTGCCCCCGTCATCAGCAACCCCGTCAGCGCGAACCCCCACGCATACCCCGTGCGCGCCGCGAGCAGACCGAAGCCCGCAGCACCCACCCCCATACCGCCGTCGTAGGCGAGGTTCCACAGCGCGGAGACCGTGCCGTACGACGGACGGGAGACGCGGCCGTACATGAGGGCGAGGGTGGCATTCTGGAGGACGCCGAAGCCGGCGCCGAAGACCGCCGTGCCCACCAGCACGGCGACCGGGCCGGCCGTCGCCGCCAAGGTCGACAGCCCCGCCGCCGAGGCGAGCAGACCCGGGGTGATCAGCCGTGCGGAGCCCCAGCGATCGCCGTACCGGCCCGCCACCCAGCGGGCCACGGCGGAAGCGGTGCTCTGTACCAACAGCGCCGCCGTCGCGACACCTGCCGAGGAGCGTGGGACGGCCAGCGGCACGAACGTCACCAGGATCCCGGCGGCGACCGCGCCGGCGGAGAACACCAACGTCGGACGCCGCAGCCGCGCGGCACGCATGGCGGCCACCATGCCGAGCGCTTTCGCATCGGCGGTCCTGCCTTCGGCTCCTGAGGGCTTCGGCGCCTGGACCTCCCGAAGTCCCGGCACCGTCGGGATCGCCACCAGGGCCGCCAAGCCCGCGGCCGTGGTGACCGGGGTGTAGCCGAGGTGCTGGGACATCCAGACGCCCAGCGGCAGGGTGACGAGCGAGGGCACGCCACCCACCACGCCGACGAGGGCCAGGCCCTCGCCGCGGCGCTCGTCGGGGATCAGCGCCGCGGTCAGGGCGCCGCCGGCGACCATCGTGAGCCCGAATCCCAGGCCGCGCACGAGGCACACCGACGCGGTCCAGGTCGCGCCGTCGTCCAGGGGCAGGGCGAGCGCGGGGGCGCCCAGCAGGACCAACCCGGCCGCCAGCGGCCCCCGGTGGCCGTACCGGCCGAGGATCCAGGGCCCGGTCAGCTCGCCGAGCACCGTGGACAGCATCAGTGCGCCCGTCGCGAGGCCCGCCGCACCGCGGCCGACGTGCGTCGGCACCGCCGACAGCAACAGGAAGAAACTCACCGTCACAGCCACCACGCTCACGAACCGCAGCAGCAGGGCGCGGCTCAGCAAGGGCGGTCGCGACGGTGCGGTGGTCCTCGCGGCGGTGGAGTTTGAGGCGGGGTTCGCGGCCGGGTCGGCAGGAGGAGTCATGCCGTCGACGCTAGGCAGCGACCGGATCCCCGGTAAGGTCCAATTCCATGACTGTGCAGTGGACCGGTCAGTCCCCCGAGCTGCTGCTGGCCGTCGACCGGAACAGCGGTGAGCAACTCCGCGTCCAACTGGAACGGCAGTTGCGGGACGCGATCCGCAGCGGCCGCCTTGCCGCGGACGAACGCCTTCCCTCCTCGCGTGAACTGGCCCGCTCACTGGGCCTGTCGCGCGGCCTGGTCCAGGACTGCTACGCCCAGTTGCAGGCCGAGGGCTACCTGGTCACCCGCATCGGCTCGGCCACCCGTGTCGCCGCCTGCGCGCCCGCCGCCCCCGTCGAGCCGTCGGCCGAGCGCACTCCGCAACACCCGCGCCTGATCGCCGACTTCCGGCACGGCGTGCCGGACCTGGCCTCGTTTCCGCGTGCCGACTGGCTGTGGGCGGTCCGGGAGGCGACCCACCGGATGCCGACCGCCGACCTCGACTACGGCGATCCGCGCGGCAGCTTGGACCTGCGCGCGGTCGTCGCCTCCTACCTGCGCCGGATCCGCGCGGCCGCCGCCGAACCGGACCGCACACTCGTCTGCTCCGGCTACGCCCAGGGGCTGGCCCTCGCCCTCCAGTCGCTGGCCCGTGCCGACGTCCGTGCCGTCGCACACGAGGATCCCGGCAGTCCGGCCATGACGAGCGCGGCCATCCGCGCGGCGGGTCTCACCCCGGTCCCCGTCCCGGTCGACGCGCACGGCGTCGATGTGGCGGCCCTGGAGGCGACCGCCGCTCGCGCGGTGATCGTCACCCCCGCCCACCAGTGGCCCACCGGAGTGGTCCTCGCCCCGCAACGGCGGCACGCACTGCTCGCCTGGGCGCGGCGCCGCGACGCGTATGTCATCGAAGACGACTACGACGCCGAGTTCCGCTACGACCGGGAGCCGGTCGGCGCTCTCCAGGGCCTCGCGGCCGACCGGGTGGTCTCGATCGGCACCGTCAGCAAGTCCCTGGCCCCCGCTCTGCGCATCGGCTGGCTGCTGAGCCCTCCGGCGCTCGCGGCGCCGCTCACCGAGGCGAAGCGGAGCGCGGACCGCGGCACGCCCACCCTCGACCAGCTGGCTCTGGCCCGGCTGATCGAATCAGGCCGCTACGACCGCCATCTGCGCCGTATGCGCACGCTGTACGGGGCCCGCTGCAGGGCGCTGCGAGCCGCCCTCGCCGAGCATGCCCCACAGGTGCGCCTGACCGGCCTCGCCGCGGGGTTCCACGCCGTTGCCCACCTTCCGGACGGGGCGGACGAATCCACGGTGATCGCCGCGGCGCGCGCCCGGCGCGTCGGTTTGTACGGTATGAGCGCGTGCCGCGCCTCGGGCGGTCGCGAGCCGTCCCAACTCGTGCTCGGCTTCGGCGACGTGCCCGAGCGGGCGATCGCGGAGGGGATCGCGGCGGTCGGTGACCTGCTCGGTCACGGCCGCGTGCCGACGGCGGGCACGCGCAGCGAGCCGAGATCGAGAGTGGCGCGGTAGAGGAGGTGCCGAGCGGCGCGCAGCAGGTCGGTGACCGTATCGGACACGGCGTGCAGGTGCCCGACCCGGTCAGGGCGCCCGGAACTGCGGCCGGTTCGAGGACGGCGGCGACTCCCGCAGGGGCAGACGTTCCAGGACGTCGGGTGCGACGGCGCAGAGCACCTGGCCCGCGTACTTCCCGGCGTTGAAGAAAGCCCGCGGTCCGGTCAGTCCACCGGCCACCGCGAAGCGGGGGGATTGCCCGCCGACCCGCCACCTGTCCGAACCACGTGCGGCCGACCCCTGCCGGCCGGCAGACGTGACGAAGCACTACGGGGCGGGTTGCTCGGCCCACACCGTTTTCCCACCGGCGTGATAGCGGGTGCCCCAGTTGTCGGTGAGGGTGGCGACGATGAACAGTCCACGTCCCGTTTCGTCGACGGTGCGGGCGTGCCTGACCTGAGGGGCGCTGGTGGAGGCATCGCTGAGCTCGCAGGTCAGCACCCGGTCGTTGATCAGGCGCAGGCGAAAGGGCGGAACGCCGTAGCGAACCGCGTTGCCGACGAGTTCGCTGGTGATGAGTTCCGTGGTGAATGCGGTTTCCTCGTCGAGGTTCCAAGCCCTCAGCTGACGGCGTACGGCTGCGCGCGCCAGGGGTGCCGCTTCGGGTCCGGCCGGCAGGGGAAGGGTCAGGATCTGTTCAGCGGGCAGGGCCTTGGTGCGCGCGAAGAGCATGAGCGCTTCCTCCGACCGGTCCTCGTCGGTGAGTGCGTACGCGATCGTGTCGCACTGGTCGGCCAGGGGCCGGTCTGCGACCTCGTCGAGGAGGGGCCGCAGGGGCGCGTTCGGAGCGAGAGCCTTCTCGGCGAGCGGGGCCGTGCTGATCACAAGGGTGCTGCCTGCGGGAAGGTCGACCACGGTCGCGGGGAAAGGGGCGTTGCCGGTACCGGCGAGCAGGGGACCGGCGGGCACGGACAGAGTAGCCGAGCTGCCGTCGGCGTAGGTCGCGACCGGTTCGCACAGACCGGCGCGGACGATGGTGCAGGTGTGTTCCACGGGGTCGTAGAGGGCGATCAGGCATCCGGCGGTGAGCGGCTCGCGATGCAGCGGGTCGCCCGCGGGGAGTGCGGCACGTTCGGCAGCCAGGCGGGCGGCGGTGTCGTTCAGACGGGCCATCAGGTCGTCCGGCTGCAGGTCCAGTGCTGCGAGGGAGTGGATGACGGTACGGAGTTGTCCCATCGTGGTCGCCGCGGCGATCCCCCGGCCGGCTACATCGCCGACGACCAGCGCTGTGCGCGCCCCTGCCAACGCGATGACGTCGAACCAGGCGCCCCCGCCCTCGACGCCGGGAATGTGCAGGTGCGAGGTGTCCACGGTGGACGACGCTTCCTGCTGCTGGGGGAGCAGCCTGCGCTGTACCGTCGCAGCGATGGTCCGTTCGCGTGTGTAGCGGCGGGCGTTGTCGATGCACAGGGCGGCATGGGCGCACACATCGGACGCCAGAGCGATGTCCGCCTCCTCGAACGGGTCCTCGTCGGTGTGGCGGTAGAAGCTGACCACGCCCAGCGCCTCGCCACGCAATGCCAGCGGAGCCACGATCAAAGAGTGCGCGCCGGACTGCTTGATGACCTCGGCCCGGACAGGATCGGCGGCCAGCCACAGGCTGTCCTCCTCCACCGAGACGAGCCGCGGGCGCAGATCCGTCAGTACGCGCGCGAAGGGCGTCCCATGGGGCAGATGCCGCACATCGCCGACGGGATACGCCGACACCCGGCCCCGAAACGCTGCCCGCCGCAGCGGCACATCGTGATCGACGGGGATCAGGGGTGGCGCCTCGCCGCGCACCACGTCCTCGATCACCTCCACCACCGCGATTCCCGAGAAGGCGGGCACCACCGCATTCACCACGGCCTCGCCGACGGCGATCACGTCCAGCCGTTCACCCACCCACTTGCGGACCTCCTCCAGCACCCCGAGGCGCTGCACCGCCCGCTCGCGGTCGGTCACATCGACGGCGGAGGCCACCAGGCCCAGCACCTCACCGCGCGGGTTCTCCAGGCGCACGTAGCTGACGGAATAGATGCCGCGCCTTTGGCTCATCGACCTCGGCCCGCCCCGCACCAGCCGGTTCACCTCCGGCTGTCCGCTCTCCAGGACTCTGCGCGCCGCAGCCTCTTCGGCCTGCGGATTCGCCAGCTGATAGACCTCGGTGAAGACCCGGCCCAGCAGACCCCCGGCCGGGATGCCACGCAGCCCACGTGTCGCCGTGTTCATGCGAACGATGCGCAGCTGGTCATCGAGGACGTGCAGACCCACCGGCGACTGGGTGAACATCGCACGCAGGATCGCCAGATCCTGACCTGAAACAGCGTCTGCGGGGGCTCGGGCCTCCCACTCCACGGACGAACCCGTCAGCACGGGCCGCACCAGCACACCACCCGCATGCTCGATCCGCGCCCGGCGCCACTGCTCATCGGCCGCAGCCTCGCCGACAAGAGCAGCGACGGACCGCCCGACTGCCTCATCGGCAGACCACCCGAACATCTCCTGCGCGAGACGGCTCCACTGCGTCACCCGCCCGCCCTCGTCCACCCGCATGAGAACGTCACCACTCACCATGGGCACCACACCTCCGGCCCATCCATGCCCGCGCACACGAACGGCGGTGCCGCGCAGCGGCAAGTACCGCCGATCGGCGCAGCGGCCACGTCGGGCGATGGATCCCGGGATTCCCCGGTCCGGCTGAGGGCGGTGGTCACGGGTGCCGTATCAGGCAACGACCGCCCTGTTGTGATGACGCGCCGCTCGGGTGGTGGCGCAGCCGTGCGACATCATGAGCCGGTCCGGGCGGCAGAACGTGCGCGGGTTCGTGAGATCGATGACGGTGAAGGCCGGAGGTTGCAGCAAGGCCCGGAATCTGGCTCGGTGTTCCGGACTCCGCACTCTTGTCGATCCCGCGGGTCAGTCTCCGGGGGGACGCGGGGCCCGCAGGTGCGCCCGTTCCTTCAGCTCTTCCTCGTCGACCGGCGTGAGCATCGGCTGACCCGGCGCGCACACCATGGTCACCACGAACTTGGTCGGTGCGTCCGCCAGAGCGTTGCCGTCCTGGTAGTGGATCACGTCACCGCCTGGCTCCCAGAACGTCCCACCGGCCTCGACCACGCGCTCCGGCTCACCCTCGAGCTCGAACCGGAGAGCGCCCTCCATCACGTAGCCGGCCCGGCCGCGCCCTCGGCATAGACTCGTATGCCGATATCGGTTTCGTCACTGCCTGGTCAGGCGGAGTGGGGGTGGACAGTGCGTGAGTTTCAGCGCGGTGCGGTGCGGCTGCACATCCTGCACCACGCCGCCGAAGGGGAGATCCACGGGGCGTGGATGACGGAGGAACTGGCCCATCACGGCTACCAGATCAGTCCCGGCACCCTGTATCCGACGTTGCACCGGCTGGAGGCCGACGGGCTGCTCGTGTCTGAACAGCGCGTCGTCGAGGGCCGCACCCGGCGTGTCTACAAGGCCACCGAGGAGGGCGAGAAGGCACTGGCCGAGGACCGCCGCGCGTTGGCGGAGCTGGCCCGCGAAGTCCTGGGGGAGGGCGCTCGTAGTGGGCCGCCTTCCGCTGACGGGCAGCGGGAGCCCAAGCGATCTTGATGGTCTTGGAGACGGTGACCTCGTCGATGTCGGTGGTGCGGACGGTGAGCCGCGTGGTCCAGGTGCCGGAGAGCGGCAGTCGCAGGATGTCGGTGCCCCAGTAGCCGCCCTGATCGGTCGGCTTGGCGTCGCTGGGGCCGAGGTTGCGTGCGGGCGGGGTGAGGGCGAGGCGGAGTTCCGGCACGGTGCCGTCGGCGCCGTGGACCACGGCGGTCACCTCGACGCCGTGCGGCCGGTGGCGATCTCCATCTCGGCCTTTCCACGGCCGATTCGGGGGCCCGACCGAAGGGTGCCGTCGCCGCGGCGGCGCCCTGGAGCGATGCCGGGGCTGCGGATTCGGCAGCGGTCCGGCCTGGCCGGGTGTCGGTGAGGACGGTGGTGTGATCGCCATGACGAAGACGCGACGGCCACCTCCCCCGGAACCGTGCGCCGCGTGCCCCGCCTGCCGCCGGGGGAGCAGGCCGACGCCTTCGCTGAAGGCCGGCGTCACCGGTTTCGGCGCCCGCTTCACGACGCGGCCGTCGGCCGGGGCGCCTGTCGTCGGCGTGGCGGGCCGAAGGCCGTACCGGCCCCGCCGAACAGGAGCACGACCAGCAGGGCGCCTGCCGCGGCCAGTCCACCGACAGGCCCGTGGATCACTCCCGCGCCCCCTGGGCCCTGCGTCGTCCGTGCCCCTGTGCGCCCATGCCGCGTCTCTGTATCCGCCACCCACCGGTCCCGGATACGTACGGACACCGCGCACGCTCTGCTCGTCGCACTGGGGTCGTCCGGACCGAGGGGCACGAAGCGTGCCACCCGATGTTCACCCCCGGCAGGTATCGTCTTTCGATATCGGAAGACGATAGATGGGTGGGTGCGGAGTGAGCCAGGCGTCGCAGAGCGGCGGAGCCGTGGTCCTGGAGCGGAGGCTGGGCGTTTTCGACGCGGTGGTCATCGGGCTGGGCTCGATGATCGGCGCGGGGGTCTTCGCCGCCCTGGCGCCGGCCGCGCGGGCGGCCGGGTCCGGGCTGCTGGTGGGGCTGGCCGTCGCCGCTGTGGTGGCGTACTGCAACGCCACGTCCTCAGCCCGGCTGGCGGCACGTTACCCGCAGTCCGGTGGGACGTATGTGTACGGCCGTGAGCGGCTGGGCGAGTTCTGGGGCTACCTTGCCGGTTGGGGCTTCGTGGTGGGCAAGACCGCCTCGTGCGCGGCGATGGCGCTCACCGTGGGGTCGTACGTGTGGCCCGGCCAGGCGCACGCCGTCGCGGTGGCCGCCGTGGTGGCATTGACCGCGGTGAACTACGTGGGTGTGCACAAGGCCGCATGGCTGACGCGGGCGATCGTCGCCGTGGTCCTGGCCGTGCTGGCCGCCGTGGTGGTGGCCTGCCTGACCTCCAGTGGTGCTCGGGCCGGGCGGCTGGACATCGGCTCGGACGCCTCCGTGACGGGGGTGCTGCAGGCGGCCGGACTTCTGTTCTTCGCCTTCGCCGGGTACGCGCGGATCGCGACCCTGGGCGAAGAGGTGCGGGATCCCGCCCGCACCATTCCCCGGGCCGTTCCGCTCGCCTTGGGGATCACGTTGATCGTGTACGCGGCAGCCGCCGTGTCCGCGCTGACGGTCCTCGGCCCGAACGGGCTGGCTCGGGAGAGCGCGCCGCTGGCCGAGGCGGTACGGCAGGCGGGAGTGCCGGGGCTGGTGCCGGTGGTTCGGTTCGGGGCGGCGGTGGCCGCACTCGGCTCGCTGCTCGCGCTGATCCTGGGCGTCTCGCGGACCACGCTGGCCATGTCCCGGGACCGCCACCTGCCCCACGTCCTGTCCGCCGTGCATCCGCGATTCAAGGTTCCCCACCGCGCCGAACTCCTGGTGGGCACCGGGGTGGCGATCCTGGCCGCCACCACGGACGTGCGCGGCGCGATCGGCTTCTCGTCCTTCGGCGTACTGGCCTACTACGCCGTGGCGAACGCCTCCGCCTGGACCCTGACCGAAGAGGAGAACCGGCCGGCGCGCATCGTCCCCGCCCTCGGGCTGGTCGGCTGCGTGGTCCTGGCTTTCACCCTGCCGGCGACGTCGGTGGAGTGGGGGGCGGCGGTGCTCGCCCTCGGAGCCGCGGCCTACGGCGTACGGCGAAGCCTCACGGCACGGAAGGCGTCGTAGCGCCCGGCCCGTGACGCCGTGCGAGGGGTCTGCGCCGCCCCTGGTCCGCCCCGGGGGTACGGCATGCCGATCCTTCCCTCGGCCGCGTACGGCTCAGCGGAGCGAGGGGAGCCGGGATGCGTGCCGGGTGATACGTGTGGCGGCGAACTTCGTTCCTGCCACGAACCGCATCATCGGGCCGAACATCGGGGCGGCGAGCGAACCGGCGAAGTACAGGCCGGGCACCGATGACTCGAGTGATGCGGACAGGTCGGGTGCTTTCGAGCCGGGGACACGGGCCAGGCCGGCGCGCACCGAGGGAGAGAGGAACGGGACCGCGTCCAGGTCGAGCCGGTAGCCGGTGGCCGCAAGCACGTGATCGATGGTGAGCGTCTCCGACCCGCCGGGCCCGGCGAGTTCCAGGCGCGCCCCGTGCCCGTCCGCCTCGGCCCGGGTGACGCGGGTGGCTGTGCGGACCGGCACGATGCCTTCGACCCGGTCCCGCAGCCACCATCCGCCCGACGGACCCAACGCGCGGCGGAACAGCAGCATGCGCGCGGCTGCGGGAAACCTACGCACTCCTCCCGGGGCCTTGCAGACGGCGGCCAGGATCCAGCCCGTCCCCAGCGGGGAGGCGGGCTCGGCCAGGCGCTGCGTCCAGGGCCGGGTCAGCTCCGGCTTCGTCCCCCACAGCACGCGCGCTTCGCGGACCAGAACGTGAACCTCGGCGCCGGCCTCGTGCAGCAACGCGGCGCTCTCCAGCGCGGACTGGCCACCACCGATCACGGCGACACGCCGCCCTGCATACGGCGACAGGTCGGTGTGCTGGCCGGTGTGCGAGACCGGCGCGTCGGCACCCGGTCCTTCCGGAGCGAGTCGGCGCAGTACCTCTGGGATGTGGGCGAGGCCGTTCAGTCCGGTGGCCACGACCACCGCCGCGGCAGGGAGTTCCTGCCCGTCGTCCAGCCGGACGAGGAACCCCCGGCCTGACGGCGCCCGGTCGACGGCCGCGATCCGGTTCGGGTCCACCTCGCCGACGTACCGCTTCTGGAACCACATCCCGTACCGCACGAACACCTCGCACGGGATCGGCGTCAGCTCGGTCAGCTCCGGCTCACCGTGCACGCGGCGGAAGTCCGCGAGGCGTCCGCCGGGCTCGGGAGCGGAAAGGTCGGTCGCGTCCGGCGTCGACTTCAGGAACATGCCGGTGGCCATGGAGTGCCGCCAACTACCCATGACCTCACCGAAGACGCGGACAGGCATCCCGGCCGCCCGCAGATGCGCGGCCACCGACAGACCGTACGGGCCCGCCCCGACCACGACGACCGGGAGCCCGGCGCGCCCGGTGAACGCCCGCTCGCGAACAGGGCGTTGCCCCGGAAGCGACTGCGTCATGCATCCCCCTGCTGATCCCGACACCGCCTTCCCCGAAGCGGCGCGTACTTCGGGAGGGCACGTCGGCACATCGCCGCCGCACCCACCCCCCTCCGCCGATCAGTGTGACGTATCAGCCGGTATCGGTCGACGATATCGGCACACGTTGGCCAAAAGCTGGGCGAACGGAAGTGCGTGGATTGCCTCCCCGCACGTTGCCGGCTTCGGCTTCATGGCCCGCGACTCGCACCTCCTTTGCCTCATTCTGGCGTTTCTTGACGATCGGACAGCACTCCGTACCGCCACTGTTCGCCAATGCGTCGCTCGTTGTTGAGAGTTGAGTCGGGATATGTGTTGTCTGTGGGTGGACAGTGCCCCGGGCGGCGGGGGAGGTCTTCGCCGCGCGTTGCCTTCGATGAGGGAGCGACATGGCAGGGTTCATACGCGGGCGCGGACAGTGGCGCCTTGCGGCGGGGACGGCCGTCGTGGGCGCGATCGCCGCGGTCACGCTGGCGCCGGCCTCGGCATCGGCCCATGAGGAACACCACCCCACGGCCCACAAGATCGGCCATGTGTGGACGATCATCCTGGAGAACAAGTCGTACGAGGCCACCTTCACCGGCCTCAACCAGAACAGCTACCTGTGGAAGACGCTCCCGTCCTACGGCGAGCTGCTCACCCAGTACTACGGCACCGGCCACTACAGCCTGGACAACTACATCAGCCTTGTGTCCGGACAGGCCCCGGCGCCGGACAACCAGAGCGACTGCCCGCAGTACAAGGACGTTTCCCCGGGTACCCCGGCCGCCGACGGCCAGGTCAACGCCACCACGGGCTGCGTCTACCCCTCCTCGGTGAAGACCCTCTTCAACCAGCTCGATGCGAAGAAGGTCCCGTGGAAGGTGTACGCCCAGGACATGGGCAACACCCCCACCCGCGAGAACGCCTACCGGTGCGGCGTCCCCGGCAGCCCGTCGGGGACCGGTGTGCCGGACCCGGGCGGCGCGACGACCGAGGACCAGTACGTGCCCAAGCACAACCCGGCGGCCTGGTTCCACTCGGTGATCGACAACCCGAAGGACTGCGCCAGGGTCGCACCCCTCGACGGGCTCGCCGCCACTGCAGGACATCCGGCCGTCTCCGGCCTGGCGCAGGACCTGAAGAGCGAGAAGACCACACCGCGCTTCTCGTGGATCAGCCCGAACAACTGCTCCGACGCGCACGACGCCACCTGCAAGGGCGACAACCTCTCCGGTGACCCGAACAACCACCAGGGCGGCCTGTACGCCTCGGACAGGTTCCTGGAGAAGGTCGTCCCCCAGATCATGGCCTCCCCGGCGTACCAGCACGACGGCATGATCCAGATCATCTTCGACGAGGCGTTCCCGCCCTACAAGATGTACGGCAACTCCATCGCCGACTACGCCGGAAACTCGGACAAGTCGCTGAACACCCCGACCGACACCGCCCAGTCCGTCGTGGCCTGTTGCAACGAGCTGCCGGGCCCGAACACGACCCAGCCCGGTTTCCAGGCGTTCGGACAGGACACCACTCCGGGTGGTGGCATCACCGGTGCCGTGTTCCTCTCCCGCTACATCAAGCCGGGCTCCGTCTCCGAGCAGCCGTACAACCACTACTCGTGGCTGCGCAGCATGGAGGACCTGTTCGGCATCCGCCACGGCGGCACCGACGGCCACGGACACCTCGGCTACGCGGCCGCCGACGGCCTGCGTCCGTTCGGCGCCGACGTCTACAACAACCCCTCCGGCAAGGCCCTGCCCCCGGCGCCCTCGGGCAGCATCACCTACCCGGCCGTGGCCCGCATCGACGACCCCGAGCACCCCATCATCAAGGCGCCCTGACCAGGGCGGCTGACCGGAAGGGAACGACCTGCCGCCGATGACCGCTGCGCGACGTGCGGCACCACGCCGGGCCGGCCTCCGCCGGCCCGGCGCGTGGCGCACCAACCCGACAACCGCCCTGGCCACGCTCGCCTGCACCGCCCTCACGCTGGCCGCCCTGGCCGGATGCGGTGCGCACCCCACGCCGAAGGCGACCGACGATGCGACGAACACGGTCAAGAACCTGGGCGCCGTCTCCATCCCCAGCCCACCGACTGCACAGGCCACCCCCACCGCCGGCGAAAAGCACCTGCAACTGCTGGCCATGGGCTACTCCGTCCGCGCCCAACTCCCCGGTGCCAACGCGGTGGTGACCGCCGGCGGCCCGACCGAGAACCCGATCGCCAAGCCCCACGGTGTCCCCGACCACGCCACCGGCACGATCACCGTGACCGTCCGCGAAGCCACCGGCCCCCTCACCCTCCACGTCGCGGACTTCACCTCCCGCGACGAGAACGGCAAGGCCATCCCCCTGTCCGCACACGGTCCCACGACCGTCACGGCCCGTCCCGGACACACAGCGACACTGACCCTGGCCGGAACCTATGCGGCAGGCGCCGCCGAACTCACCTGGCGTCATGACGGCAGGACCGTCGCCGTCTGGGACTTCGACATCGAACTCGACTGACACGTGAACCGGCCGCAGCGCTTTCCTCCACGTGCGTCACGCGGGGCTTCTCATCCACGCGATGAGCCGGGGCCACCACCCGTCCTTTGACCGGGCCGGTGCACCGTCCAGGCGTCGAGGAACCTGTGTGCGCCGTACCGTCCCGCCCGGCCGGGCCGGGTCCGGCCCGGGTGGGGTCATCGGCTCCGCCGTGCGTACAGCCGTGCGCTGCGCCGGCTCGCACATGCACCGCTGAGGTGCCGGCACGCCTGCGAGCACTTGCTCCACGTGTCTCCCGCAGCCCTCATAGGTCACCTTCCGGCATGACTGGCAGACGACCCGTCGACACATGATTCCCCTTCAGCAGCACCTTGTTGACGCGACCAGTAGTATCAACGATTTCGTCACAGGCGAATCCACGATGCCGTCACAACCAGCGCCCGTACGTCCACTGTCTCGCACGAACAATCAATTCGCGGCGACAGACGGGCCGGCCATGAGGCCGTGTCACGCTCCAAGCGGCCTCGGTATCGGCCGTGAATTTCCAGTCATGCGAGACATGAGGTACAAATCTCGCGTGACACAGCTCACTCGGTGATGTCAAGCGGTCACGGTCGGAATACGCCCCGAGGTTGCCCGGACACCGAAACAGTGGTTGCATCTCGCCCGGTCGAAGGAATGGAGGGCACTGCTCCGCATTGTGACAGACCGTCGTCGCGCCCAATTGGAGATCGTCGGCCCGGGCGCGGCGAGGGCAAGAGACCGAGAACGGCAACCGCCCTGACGGAACGGGTGGTGTGTGTGCCGGTCAGAAGGGAGCGACGTGAGTTGCTCGCACGCCGCAGGATGCCCCCTTTTCCCCTTGCTCAGGGCTAGTTTGCAAGGTTGGCGCGACTACTACTGCGACAGCGAGGATCATTGGCTCGGCTGTGCGCGCTACCAGGTGTCACTCACCGGCGAGCGCGTGCCGATCAGTCTGCTGCCCAACGGAGCCCGCGCGCGGCACCTCGACGACGCGGTCGCCGGTCAGGACCGGTCCGGTGCCGCCGGCCCGGAGCAGGCACCCCGGCAGGCCCCTCCACCGCAACACGATCCCTGGCCGCCGGAGAACGCGTCCTGGTCGCAGCCGGCACCGACTCGGCCACCGCAGCCATCGGAACCTGTGACAGGGACACCGGAGACCGTGGCTCGGTTCGGGGCGGCGTCTCCGACGATACCGGTGTCGCACCACCGACCGTCACCGTCGCCGCCGTTTCCCCGGTCTCCGGACAGCCCATCCCGACATGCCGGGCGAAGGCCCGGGTCGAAGCGGGGCTGGTGGGCTCGATTCACCGAATGGATGGGAGGACCCGCATGAGTGGCTACTGGCCCTGGTGGGCCGGCGCTGCCGGACTCGCTCTGATCACCGTCAAC
The DNA here is from genome assembly GCF_059510455.1 of Streptomyces sp. NTD91. NCBI lineage: Bacteria > Bacillati > Actinomycetota > Actinomycetes > Kitasatosporales > Streptomycetaceae > Streptomyces > Streptomyces sp. NTD91. Next base: position 99,533 of record NZ_JCAJZW010000022.1, on the reverse strand, counting down.
TACGCTCTCGCCACGGACCGGTCCTTCGGGGTGTCGTCCGCCTGGGATCGCGTGTTGCACTGGCGCAGGGAGCGACGTCTGGAGCGGATGGACGAGGAGTTCACCGACGAGCGTGCTCTCGCCGACGCTCTCGCCGCAGCCACGGCGGAGCACTTCGGCACCAGCCCCGCCGCGCCCACCGTGCCGCCGCTTGCGTACGGGACGTCACAACCGCTCGAGACGGACGCCGAGCCGACGGCCAGTGAGGACACCTCGGTCACGAGCCCGGGCCCCGCCCCGCTGGTCACCCAGGCCGCCCTGCTGGTGTCGATCTTCTTCGGCGGATTGATCGCCGCTGTCACCTCCGGGCGGTTCCACCTCCGCTTCGACATGGGCCCCGGATTCCGGAACGTGGTCACTGCGAATCCGACGACCATGCTCGTCCTGCTGTTCGTGGGAGGGGTGTTGGTCGGCTTCGGCACTCGGCTGGCCGGTGGGTGCAGCTCCGGCCACGGACTCAACGGCTGCGGCCGTCTGCGCCCGGTCAGCCTCGTCGCGACCACCGTGTTCTTCGGTACCGCCGTCGCGGTGTCGTTCCTGCTGTGGAAGGTGATCTGATGCGTACTCGGGGCGCGATTCTGCTGGCCAACATCATCACCGGCCTCACTCTCGGCTACACCGTCTCCAACATCGGCTTCGGCGACTACACCGAGCTGAACCGCATGTTCACCTTCCAGGACCTGCGCATGCTCCTCTCCTTCGCCGGCGCCGTCGTGATCACCATCTGCGCATTCGCCCTGCTGCGGGTCCGCCGTACCCCGGGACGCATCCACGCCGGCGTGGTCCCGGGCGCCGTGCTGTTCGGGACGGGCTGGGCGATCTCAGGCGGGTGCCCGGCCATCCCGATCGTCCAGGTCGCCAGCGGGTACCTGCCCGCCCTGGTCACCATCGTCGGCGTCACCGTCGGCATCCGGCTGTGCCGCTGGGCCGACGCCCGGTACTTCCACCTCGACCGCGGCTCCTGCGGGCTGTGACCCGAGGCCGCCTGCCGGCACGCCTTGCGCAACGCGGGCCGCCCGCGGCCAGGGTTCCTGACAGCGGGCGGCGCGGATGTCGTCCCGACTGACGACGTCAGTAGCGGTCCCAGTAGGGAACGCGGTGGTGGTTGCCGTACCCGTACCGGTCCCAGCGGTCCCAGCGGTCGTCGCGGCAGTGGTTGCGGTGACGCCAGCGGTCGTAGCGGTCGTCGTCGCGGTACCACCGCCAGTCGCCGGCGTGGCGGTATCCGTAGGCGTGGTGGTTGCCCGAGTGGAACGAGGGCGCCGCCGCCGTCACGGAGACCGCCGCCGGAGCAGCGGCTGCTTCCATCGAGAGAGGCACCATGACAGCGCCGGCCGCCAAAAGCGTGCCCGCTACTGCCTTAGCAATGGTCTTCACCTGATCTCCTTTCAAACACCAGGGCCTGTTTCGCCCTGCTGCTGAACCTGACGCTACATCAAATAGTCGCAATTCATCCCGAGCTGAGTGCCTCTCAATTCGCCGCTGAGCGAAGTGGTGCTTGAAAACAGCAGCTCAGCGGTGTCATCGCGTGCTTTGCGGGAATCCGTGCAGGCGCCTGGCAAGCACATCCGACCAGGTGAACTCTTCGGGTGGCAGAGCTGGTCGCACGTGTGCGGTAAATTGAGTCCGTCGGCGTGAATGCGCCACTCGAAATGGCCTGTGCTTTTCGGAGTCGTGCGATGAGAAAATGTGCGGTGGTCTGACGCGTAAACCGATGGTGACAGGTTTCGGTGCTGCCCTGGCTTTTGTGGAGTGCGTTTCTCTCCGATGAATGCCCGCCGACTGTCCGCGGGCGAACGTCACCGGCCTCCTTGCGTGTCGCCCTGTGTCGACTGCACGGCGACCGCGGGGGGTGAGGGCCGCCCGGGCGCCTCCCGGTCGGTGCGGCGCGCCGCCCGGCACAGGAGCGATGCGGTCCAGGGCCGCCGGCCGGGGCCCTTGACGGGGAACTTCGGCGGCGGTGCCTGTCGGTGTGCCGTCGAGTGGAGAACGACCGGTCCTGCCGCTGGGCTCATGGCACGGTCCGCGGCCGGCTGCGACTGCTGGTTGCCGGGCGACGGGTCCTCGGTCCCTCGGCGCACGGGGAGTCGCCCCGCCGGCGCCCTCGCAGCTGCGCACACCGCCGACGCGGCGACCGGTCGGAGCCGCGGCGACCGCAATGTGCGTGGCGGCGCACAGGTGAGGCCCGGGGTCATGGAATGAAACAGGTTTGCACTTATGAACGAATGTCGGAAATAGGTGGTTTGCGTTGGCCATTCCTTTTCGACTACCGTCCAAGCTCTCTGGACGAGTCGTCCAGAGGCTCCGGACGCCGGGGTCGGCGCATGCCTGCGCGTTCCCCGTGGCCCGGCCGCCCAGGGTTGCAGCCACCACCCCGGCTCCCTCCGACCCGGTCACACCCGGTCCACGGCTCCTGCGGCGGCCCGGTGGCAGGCGGCGCGGCCCCGGGGTGGAGCACGGTCGACGGCAGCAGTCGGTCTGTTCGCCGCCTGGCCCGGCTCCTGTGCCGTGTACGTCCCTCCTTACGAAAGGCTTCCCGATGAACAACGACCGGCTCGAGGCCGAGACCGCCGAACTGCTGTCCGGCCGCGCGGCGCTGGGCACGTTCTCCCTCAACTTCGCCAGGACGACGACCATTTCGAAGAAGATCGCGCACACGGACGCCCACAACGAGTCGCTGGCGATGAACCAGTTCTCGCCGTTCGCGCTCGCCCGGTCCCAGGCCTCCCAGGCCGTCGGCGTCCGGCAGTGACGCGGCCCCTGAGGGGAGGGCCCCGGGCATGGCCCTTCGGCGCCGCAAGGATCGAGGCTCACACGGCATGCCCGGTGACGGACGCGGTCGGCGGCTGGTGTCCGTGCGGGTACCGTACGGACGATGCCTGACAGCACGGTCCTGGCGGCGCCTGCCAGTTGAGGGAGGACAACCTCGGCGCGCGGCGGCCCTCGCACGCCGGGCGTGGGCGGAGGACCTGGCGGCGTCCACGGTCGGACGCCAGGCAGTGAACCGGCCCTCACGCAGTCCTCTCGCCCGTCCTCCGGCAGCGGCATGAACGAGTGTGATCCAGTGAGCAGTCCTCACCCCGCAGCACTGCGCACCCGCGCAGCGCAACTGGCCTCCGAAGGGCACCCGACGAAGGAAGTCGCACGGCAACTGGGCGTCTCCCCGCAGACCGTCTACCGCTGGCGGCGCTTCCGTGCGGCCGGGTCGGAGCTGGCACAGGCCCGAGCCCGGATCGACGAACTGGAGCAGGAAGTCCTCCTGTGCCGCGAAGCCATCGCCACGATGCGGCAGATGATGCCCCCAAAAGACGTTACGCGGTGATCCACCGCATGGCCTCGCAGGGATTCCCGGCACGCAGGACCGCCGCGCTCCTGGACGTCTCGGAATCCGGGTACTACGCCTGGCGCGCACGCACTCCCTCCCCACGAGCACTGCGTCGGGCCTGGCTGACCCGCCTGATCCTCGACATCCACCAGGAGTCCGGCTCCACCTACGGATACCGCAAGGTGAAACAGGAACTCGCCCACCGCTACGGCATCGACATCAGCAACACCACCGTGGAGCTCATCATGAAGGGGGCCGGGATCCGCGGCAGAGCGGGACGGCTGCGCGAACAGACCCCGCGGGAAGGCGCCCGCACGCCCAGCCGGCGCTGGACCGTCGACGTGCTCACCTTCGTCACACTCCAGGGCCCCCTGTACACGGCCGTCGTCCTCGACACCGCGTCCCGCTGCCTGATCGGCTGGAGCACCGCCACGGCAGCACACAGCACCCTCGTCCACGACGCCCTCATGGCCGCCATCACCCGCGCAGCCCACGCCGAACCGGCTGCCGGGACCGCGTACGAGAGTCCTTTGGCCTGTTCCTTCACCGAGCGGGCCTGCTTGCTCGCCTGCGCGCCCGTCCGCGGAACAGTGGGGGACCGGTTCGACCACGCGCTCGTCGGAGCCTTCTGGGACACCCTCCACCGCGAACTGCACGGCCCGGCCCCCTGGCCGGACACACACTCCCTCGAGAACAGGCTCAGGGAGACCTTCGACCGCTTCACCCGGCAGACCTGAGCCGCCGACCCAGCCAACTCGCCCACACCAAGGCGGATCCATTGGAAACGACACCACCTCTGCGCGCCACCGGCGGCTCCGGAGGCGACATCCATGCAGGGCAGGACACCTCCACCGCCCACGCGCACCGCCTGCGCCTGTACGGCGCCCTGGACAGGGTGTGCGTTCCCCTCGCCGCCGCTGACGTCCAGGCCGTCTTCCAACTGGCCGAACTCGACTGCGTCACCGTGCACACCGTCATCGACTGGATCACCACGGCACGAACGCTTCCACCGCTTCCGCGCCCGAAGTGACGGCCCCGGACGTGCGGCCGGGAGCCGGCCCTCCCTACGGGGTGCCGTTCGCCTGGAGCAGCGACTCGACGAGGGCGGCCACATGCCGGCGGTCCGTCGGGCTCAGCTTGTGTACGCTCGCGATGAGGATCGCCACCTCGGGATCCGCGGCCTCCGGCGCGTCCTCGAGGTACAGGTTGACGCCGGCTGCCTCGGCGGCGGCCCGCTGTACCGGCGCCACCGGGATGCCCAATCCCTTGGCCAAGCCCTCGAGAGTGGTCTGCTGGGGCATCTGCGCCAGCCGCGCCGACGTCGCCAGATGGTGGACCGTCGAACGGGAGATGCCACCGCGGCGCGCAACATCGCTGTAGGACCAGCCGTTCTGGTCCAACTTGAGCTTGATCATTTGCTGCAGTGTGTTGGGCACGCCGGTTCTTCCTGTGGAGAGGGAGTGACCGCCTGTCAATGAGTCTAACGGCCGTGCCGCCGGGGCGTTCTGCACCTTCTTCTCCACCGGTACCGGCAGCGCTGCGTCGTGGCTGCGCGTCGTGGTCGGCTCCTGCGGACCGGCTCAGTCGGGCAGCCTGGACAAAGAGACATCCGCCGGCTCGAGTTCCGTACCGCGAGCTGTGCCACCACGCGCGCCGCGCCTCCTCGAGCCCCCGGTCGGCCGGCGCTCCCACGGGGTGCCGACCGCCCCATGCGCGGCCGGCTCCACGCGAAGGCCCGCTGCCGAGGCAGCCGCGACTGCTCGCCGACGAGAAGGCGTGAGGCAGGCGCAGGCTCGGCCGCTGAGCGACAACCTCGAGGTCGACCTGAGGGACGATCTACTGCTCAGACAGTCGCCCACGACCGGCGTGAGCATTCCGGGAGACCGTCACACCAGCCCCTTGGTCCGCAACGTCGAGTTGGCGGAGGCTCCTTCAACCGCACGCGTTCGGCGGCACTCGGGGCTGTCGGACAGGGGCGCGGACGCGCACGGCGGGCGAACCGATCGGCCCACGCGGATCACCGGTCCCCCGCGACCTGCCCCGCGCGTCACCGTCCGTCCCCCCCACGGAGCCGTGCAAGAGGCCACGTGGACAGGGAAATTGCAACTTCGACATGGCTCGCAGAGGCAGCTACCTTCATCCGGTCCTCGGTGGTCGCCGCGGTCGCACAGGGTTCCTTCGGGCTGGGCCGGCCGCGACGGGATGGGTCGGTCACGTCCCACGAACCCTGGCCCCCTGCGTAAGCCACCGAACCGGGTCCACGCCAGGCAGCCCCAACCAGGGAGAGACGCATGCCCCATCTTGCTCTGTACACCTTCGGCGTCCTGAAGTCACCTCTTGCCGATCCCGGACCTCTCACGCGCGAGTTCTACGACACCGGTGAGGGCGTCTACCGGAAGATGAGTCAGCATCCCGGGTACCTGGCGCGTGCTGAAGCGGCAGACGGTGACCGGGGCATGCTCTTCGAGGCGGACTGGGGTGCATGGGGAGAGTTCGCCGTACCGACTTGGTACGACAAGGGCCGCACGGTGGAAACCACCGCCCTGGCCGCGACCCTCTCGCTCTGGACCGACCTGCGCCCCGCCTTCGACGCCGTCTACACCGGTCTGCACCGTGAGGCGCTGAACAGGCGTTACGACTGGTTCGAGAGGACAGGGCACCCGAATTACGTGTTCTGGTGGGTCTCCGACGGTGTGACACCCACCTGGCGGGACGGGGTTTCCAGGCTGGAGCACCTCCACGACCACGGCTCCGCGCCGCACGCCTTCACCTTCCACGACTCGTTCGCCCCGGACGGAACTTTGACCAGGATGAAAGGCATCGGGCCGAAGACGGACCGGGTTCGCTGACAAGGAAGCCTGAACGACCGGGTGCGCTGTCGAACGCCTCGACTGAATGACGGCGAACAGACGCCTCTGCGCCACGGCGGATCCGTCAGTACCGAGACGCCACCCCGCCCACCAGCGGCTTCGCCGGCACCCCCGAACACGCCCTCGACTGCGCCTGCGGCCGCCCGTCGGCTGCCCTCCGGCAGCCGAGGTGGTCTTTTGCGGCCTGGGCGGCCATCGTCGGGCGTGCAGCGCTCTCGTGTGAGGCCCCGGAACTGCCGGGGACGGCCGGCGACGCGACGGACGCTCAGCGGGTTCCGGGGTTGTCGGGGTTCACGGCGGCGGGGGTGAGGGGTCCGTAGGCCATGACGATGGAGGTGAGCGGGTAGGGCGGGCCGCTGGTACCGGCCAGGGTGAAAAGGGGGGTGTCGTCCTCCTGACGCCGGCCGTTGTAGTGCCAGGTCTGACCAAGGCGGTCGGTGTGGCCGAGGGCGAGGTCGTAGACGCGGCCCCCCAGGCAGAAGGGTTCGGTGGCCCTCTGCGCCGCCTCCTCCAGAAGGCGGGGCACGACATCCGCAGTGAGATGGACCTCCACACCGTCGAGGTACCCGACGGCGGTCTGGACCCATCCGCTGCGCCGGGTCGGCGCGTTCAGGGGTGCGCCGATGGCGGTCAGCCAGTACTCCCAGTCGCCCAGCGACAGGGCGTGGATGTGGATGCTGACGCGTTCATGATCGGAGGTGATCTGTGTCACCTCGAGCCGGCCCGCGTTCTCGGCCCGCAGCCGGGCCGCTGTGACCGCGGCCGACGGCTGCGCCCGGTCCCCGCCGCCCGTGCGCGGCTCCTCGACGCGGGCGCTCACTTCGGTGAACGGCGTGGCGGGTTGCCGAGCGGGGAGCGGAGGGGCCCAGGCGGGCGTGCCGACCGGTACGTGGCACGATGCGAGCATCTCCCCGCTCGTGGGGGAAGACTCGGACACGCCAAGGATGCGCAGCGGACGTGGCCTCTCGGGTACGTCGGGTGCGTCTTCGCCGACGGGGGACGCGCTGATCGTCTCCGGCAGGGCCGGGGCGCCCGGTGCGGGATGCGCGGCGGTCTCGGTGACCTCGACGTCGCCGCGTTCCGCCGCCGGCGGACTGTGCTGCGTCCGGTTCTGTTCCGAGAGCCGTCTGAGGGTGTCGGCCCCGCCGGACTCCACGAGACGGCCCTGTGCGTTCAGCTCGGCGATGAAGGCGTGGGCGAGTTCGCGGAACCGCGCGGTGAGTTCCTGCTCGACGTCCGTTCCCTTGCCGTCGGCGATGGTCATGCCACAGCTCCCACGTAGACCTTGCGCAGGGAGTGGAGCGCGCGCCACTGGAGCGTCTTGACGGCGGCGTCGGTGGTGCCCATGGTGCGGGCGGTCTCGCGGACGGACATCTCGCCAAGGAACCGCAGGCGGATGACGACCTGCTGACGGGGGGTGATCTCGGCCAGGGCGTGATGCAGGTCGTCGAGTGCCAACGAGGACAGAACGGTGTCTTCCGGGTTGCTCACCACGGGAGCCCAGGCATCTCCTACCTGGGTGATCTGGTCGACGAAGGTGAGATGGCGTGTCGTGGCGGTCTTGAAGTGGTCGGCGACCACGTTGCGTGCGATGGCGCACAGCCAGGCACGGATCGACGTACCGTTCCAGGTGAAGGTGGTGATCTTTGCCCATGCCTTCACGAAGACGTCCGCGGTGAGGTCCTCGGCCAGGGCGGTGTTCGATCTGACGCGCTGTCCGATGAGCGTGGCGATGAGACTGTGGTGCATCCGGTACAGCTCGGCGAACGCCTCGCGATCGCCCTGCTGGGCACAGGTGATGAGGTCCAATTCCCTCATGGCGCCGCCGTCGAAGGCAGCGTCGTGAGCCTGACTGGTCAAGGGTGCTCCCGATCGTGCGTGGACAGAAGTATGTGTGTGTGGGGGAGGCTTTCGACTGAACCGAGACGGTGGTGCGAAGACCGCCTCCAGGGCGAGAACCCGGGGACACGGGGCCGGTTCTCAACCGGCCGCGTGCCGGTCCCGGTCCTCGTGCGGCAAGCGGTGCCGGTCCTGGGCGGGCACATACCGCCGTTGAAGACTGCTGCGCTGCATCATCTGCGGGTCGTCGTAGACGAGCGCGTCGAGCCGGACACTGTAGGCGTCGCGCAGCGTCCAGAGTGTGGCCAGGCTCGGCTGTTTCGTGCCGGTCGCGAGCCGGTGGAGCGTCGACCTACTGATACCGGTGCGCTGCGCCATGTCCGCGACGCTTTCGTCACCGAGCTCCTTGGCCTTTACCAGGAGCGTGGACATGTGGAGGCGAAGCATGGTCAAAAGACCCCCTCAGCGACGTGCAATCATGTGGCTAACCCACACGCGCGCAACATATGCAAGTTGCCAGGCAAGAATGACGCAAGGGTATTTTGATTCGCACACAGATGCGAGATTAGCGAAGTGGCCTGCGGAAATGCCGATCTAGGTTTTGACCTGCAAAGGTGCACGCGTGCAACCAGCGTGTGACAACATGCTTGCGCGCTACTCTCCGACCATGCGGAGTGCGAAAGATTCCCCCCACGAAATCAGGGCCAAACGGCAGGCTCAGGCCCAACGGGTCGGCGCGTATCTCACGAGAGTCGCGACCGCTGCCGGTTACGACGTCCGCCGGCGGCAGGGCGGCCGGGCGCAACTGGCTGCCGCGACCGGTCTGAGCCTGACCACCATCAGCCGGACGCTGGACGGCCAGACCCTGCCGCTCACCTCATTGACGACGTGGGCGACGGTCCTGGGACTTGATCACCGCAGGCTCCTGGTGGATTGCGGTCTCATTCCCGAGCAGCGGGGGCCTCGATCACCGCGGGGACCGAACTCGGCGACGCTCTCGCCGGACGAGGCCATGACCGCGTGGAGAATCACCGATCCCATCATCCGCAGGACGCTGAACGGAAGCATCGTTCACGCGATCGAACTCCAAGCGGAAATCGATGCGGCCCAAGACCCTGGGTCTTGCAGGAGAAAAAGCGCGCGCGGCGCACACGCGGATGACGCCGCTGCGGCCAGGATCCCTTTTCGTGGATCACTGCATGCGGGTCGTCGCGGCATGAGCTGACCGCCCGGCGAGGAACTTCACCGGCCGATCCGGCAGCACGGACGAGCGAGCCGGTGGACGCCGTCCGCTCCTGCCACCGCCGGCGTTCCGGTGCTGCGGCCGGGTCGGCGCGGCGACTTGACCGGATCACGGCCGGGTCGCCGCGCACCGCGGTCACCGACGGCGCCATAGGACCTGCGGCCGCGGGAAATCGAGCACATGCACGCCCGTCAGGTCCGTCCACTCGGTAATGGGTCTCCCGCTAAGCTCGGCGAATCTTCCCGTAATCCACCGCCTGCGCCACGGCTCGCTGTCACAGGGAGAACGGGGGATATCCTCCTGCCGTGCCGGCGTCCAGCGGGTCGGAAAGGTCACGCGAGAGGGGTAGCGGGTGCTTGTCGTACTAGGATCCCCGACGACCGCTGTTGTGCGCAGCAGTACCGGCGAGGCGGTAGTTCTGCTTTCCGGTGACTCGCTCCGGCAGGTGACGGAGACGACCTTCACCGACATGATCAGGGCTGCTGCCGCCGTTCTCAGCGCCGCGGAACTCAAGACCGTCAACAACGCCGTTCCCAGGCTCGGCACAGACACGCCGGATTTCCATTTCCATGCCGGCGACCACGACTTGACGGTCTACAGACTGACCGTCAGCTGAGTTCCGCTCGCGTGCTGACGAACGCGATGCAACTCCCCTTTGCCGCGCGGCAACCGGTCCTTCCCGGCGGAGCTCGCGTCGGGCGGCCGGCCCCGGCCGACGCACGCATGCCCCACCCCTGACACCTGGTGCCGAGGAAGGCGTCGCGCGGGAAAGAGGCAGGCGAAACCGCCCCTGCCCGGGACCTGCTGAACGAGACGAGAGCAACCGCTGCAGGACACCGCGCCGATGCGCCGAATCGCCGCCGGGCCGCCTATGTGCGCGCCGCCCGCGATCGCGCGCGAACACCACCCGGTCAATGCGCACGACGACTCCCGTGAAGCGGAAAACACCCGTCCTGCCGCCACATGCGGCGCGTTCGCACACACAGGTCCGTACATGCTCACGTGCCGCATTCGGTGCGACGGCCGTCCCCGCCGTTCCACGACCGCGCGGTGCCGCGCCCGGCCACAGGGGGCGCCGCGTGCACGTCTCGGCCCTCGCGTCCGACCGGCACGGCGGATGGTTGCCGAACGCGTGCAGCCGTGCCGCGCCATGGGAGTCGGCCCTGGTGAGGCCGCGCGAGTGCACAGCAGTACGACTTTGAACGGATGTCGCATTTAGGCTGTTTGCACTTTTACTTCGGGTTCGGCTACTGTCCAGAGCCTCCGGACGAATTGTTCGGAGATTTTGGACGGCGGGCGGCTCTCCCACAGTTCTGCCGTGCCTCGACTCCGCAGCCGGGTTTCCGCATGACCCGGCTGCGGAGCAAGGGATTTCTCGCCGTCCACGACCCTGCCGCGCGGCCGGCCGACTGCTGCTCACTCACTGTCGGCCGGAACGCGCCGGCAGGCCGAAACGAGGCCGGACAGCGGCCCAACGACATGTTGGAACGTCACTCATCGGAACTCGTTTTGTTCACACACCACTTGAAGGACGAAAGGAGTCTTTTCATGAACATGGACCAGCTCGAGGCCGAGACCGCGGAACTGCTGCCCGGCCGTGAGGCGCTCGGCAAGTTCTCATTCAACTTCGCCAGGATGACCACCGTCACGAAGAAGGTGGCCCACGTCGACGCGCACAACGAGTCGGCCGCACTGAACCAGTGCTCGCCGTACGCGGTCGCCCAGTCCGAGGCCACGCAGAGCATCAGCGTGCAGCAGTAGCGCGCGGACCAGGCAGGGCCGGGTCGACGGACGGACCTGGCCCTGCCTGGCACACCCCGCGGACACCGCACCACACCACGCACGCTTCCCGCTCACCGTGCGCCAAGGGCCGTCACTGCCCTCGGGATCGGAAGGGAACGCCACGCGTGTGCGTCCGGCCGCATCGGCCTCGCCGGCCGCGCCCCTCCTGGGGCGGGGACGCTCTCCTCGCACCGCACATCACGGCGCACCCGCCGCCCGCGACCGCCTCCACGCGGTCGTGCCCTTTTCGGGTGACTGCCGGGATGCAACGACACACACCCACCCGGTATCCATCGCACACCGCGCACACATGTCGAACCGTCAGACGCGCCCAGGAGGAGACCATGCCGGCGTCCGAAGACGAAAGCAGGCTCACCACGCTGCAGGCCCACGCTCACCCCGCGCATCTTCCCGAGCAGCCGGCCACCACCTTCGCGCCCGATCCCCTCGCGCACCCGGCACCCGCCCTGACGGCCGGCACATCCGCACCTCCGAGCGCCGCGCCCGTCCCGCAACTGAGCCCCGGTCTGCAGACTCTCGGTGAGTACAAGGGGTCGGGCTTCACCGAGCGCCGATACATCGTCCGCCGTGACGACGGACAAGTGATCCAGCTGTCGCGCCTGCTGTACCTCGTCGTCAGCAGCGTCGACGGCGTCCGCGACGCCGAGACGATCTCCCACAGGGTCAGTGGCCGCTACGGTGCCGAAGTCACCACGGACAACATCGTCCACCTGGTGGAGCACAAGCTCACCCCGCTCGGGATCACCGTCCCCTTCGGAGACCGGCCCGGCCGGGTCTTCGCTCCCCGCTCCGATCTGCTGCTGGCGCTGCGCGGCCACCAAGTGATCTTCCACGAGCGGCACGTGGCCCGCATCGCCGCCGCGCTTGCATGGCTGCACCATCCCCTGGTGGTGGCGCTCACGCTCGCCGGCGTCGTCGTCATGGACGTCTGGCTCTTCGCCGTCCACGGAGCGATGACCCCCGTGCTGCAGGTGCTCGAACAGCCGCTGTGGATGGTCATCATCTTCGCGCTGACCGTCGCCTCCCTCCTCTTCCACGAGTTCGGACACGCGTCAGCCTGCCGGTACGGCGGAGCCGTGCCCGGGAAGATCGGTTGCGGCGTCTTCCTGATCTGGCCGTCCATGTACACGGACGTCACCGACGTGTACCGGATCGGGAAAGCCGGCCGCCTGCGCACCGGCCTGGGCGGCGTCTACTTCAACGTCATCTTCATGCTGGGTCTCACCGGGGCCTACCTGCTCACCGGCCAGTCCTTCCTCCTCGCCGCGGTGTACCTCGCACACTTCGAAGTCCTCGAGCAGCTCGTACCGGCGGTGCGGTTGGACGGCTACTACATCCTGGGCGATCTGGCCGGCGTTCCCGACCTGTACGGCAAGGTCAAGCCGATCCTGCTGAGCCTGCTGCCCGGGAACCACCGGGCCGCCGCGCAAGTGGCCGACCTCAAACGCTCCGCACGAACCATCGTGACGGTGTGGGTGCTGACCATGGTCCCGCTGCTGCTCGCCGAGGCCGCGTACGCCCTGTGGAATCTGCCACGCCTGCTGGCCACCGCCGCGCGAGGCCTGCACGACCAGTGCCTCGGAACGAGCGAGGCGTTCACCGACGGGCACCTTGCGGCCGGGCTGGTCGGAGTGCTCGGCACTCTCATGCTGCTGTGCCCGATGGCAGGAGGCGCCTACCTCACCGCCCGGCTGGCGGCCCGTCTGTGGCGCGCTGCCGCGAGGGCGAGCGAAGGAAGACCGATGGTGCGTCTGGCCCTTGCCGCCGCGACCGCCGCCGGCTGCGCCGTCCTCGCCACGGCCTGGGTGCAGGGCCTGACCCCCAAGCCGCTTCCGGAAGCGGCCCCGGTCACCCCCGCCCTGCAACCGGGCAGACCCGCACCGCGCACCCGGTACCCCACCCCTACACACTCCACCGAGACACCCCCGCCCGCCCACCGCTCCGCCGGCGCCACACCCGGGCAGAGCCGCCCTCGGCAAGCCCCCCGACCCGCCGCGAGCGGCCCGCACACCCCCGCGGCCACACGGTCCGCCACATCCCCGGCGGCCCCGGCACCCGGCACCGGCACACCGAGCCCGACGACGTCGGCCGACACCACGCCCGGTCCCGCACCCAGCGCGTCCCCGAGCCAGACCCCCGTCGAATCCCCCACCCAGTCCTCCTCTCCCTCGCAGCCTCCCCCCACCTCGCCCCCACCCTCGGCGACCGCGTCATCGACCCCGAACCTTTCCTGACGCCACGCACCACCGCACCCTTTTGCAGGAGAAGACCATGCACCATCGCAAGCCGCACACTCCCAAGGCCGCCAGGACAGCCGTCCGTCTCGGCGTCGCCGTCACGGCCGGCCTGACCATGACGGCCCTCGCCACCGCGGCACGTGCCACCCCCGGCCGTACCGGCATCTCCCACGACGTGGCCATCGCTGTCGACGCCGCGCTCAGCCACGCAGACAGGACCCACGTGAACCAGTTCGACGCATCCTTCGTGATCCACGAATACGGCCCTTCCGTCGCCGTCACGGCCAACAACCGGGCCACCGCCGTCTCGGCAGGATGCTCCCTGGACAACCCCTGCCGTTCCGTCGCCCTCTCCTACCAGATCCTCACCACAGCCGGCCGGAACGCACGCCTGATCAACGCCACCAACATCAGCAGGTCCGTCAACGAACACTGCCCGCAGTGCCAGACCGTCTCCGCCGCCTACCAATTCGTCGTGGCCACACCCCGCCAGTTCATCCTGAGCCGCCAGGCACGCAGCGAACTGAGCAGCATCAACCGCAAGGTGGACGCTCTCAAGGCGTCCCACCTGCCGATCGACCGGATCACGCAGCAGGCCGACGAGCTCGCCCGGCAGGTGAAAGCCGTCCTCGAGCACGAGGCGGCACGCGCACCGCGCACCGGAAGCGGCAACGACCCCCTGGCCGACTTCATGCCGACCGTGACGATGCACCGCTACGTCCGCTGAACCGGTCCCAGGACCCGGCCGCGGCCCCGATCCCCGCCCGGACCGCGGCCCCGCGGGCGACGGCGGGCCCAACATTCGCCCAGGCGAGACGGAGGGGTCACCACCCCTCGTTGACGGCTGCGACGAAGACGGTTGCCCCACAGGGGACGGCACAGTTTTCGTAGCGGGTGGTCAGCGGCCGCAGGTGAGCATGCCGAGCGTAATGTGGGCCTGGCGCAACCACCTGCGCCTCGACCGCGTCGATCAACTCGGGGAGTGCCGCCGTCACACGGCTCGTCGGATGCTGTCCAGTGCACTTACCGTGGCTTGTCTGCAGTCGCGGCAGATGCCATCGGGGTGCGCTGGACCGACCATGGGCCTGCCGCAGTCGCGACATTCAGGCCGTCGCCGCCTCGTGATCCCGTGAGCGGCAGCACTCGGTCGGGCGACGTCTCCGTTGCGGTGATCGCGCCGGTGCTCGGCGCATCGGGGGCATGACTGATGGGTGTCGATGATGACCCCGTCTTCGCACCGTGGGTCAGGGCATTCGCGGCCACACCTGCTGATGGGACATCGGTGGGAGGCCAGGAGCCGTACAGCGACGCCCACGGGGTGGGCCAGGCCTGCTCCGCCGGTGGACGTGTCGGCGATCGCGGCGAAGCCCCAGGCGTACCAGCGGCGGTCGACTCGTGCGATCAGCTCTACGGCAGTGCGGTGCTGGTGTTCGCGCAGGATGGTGTCCCGCAGCGCCGTGGGACGGAACGCGGGGAGCGAGGCACGCAATTCCTCCGGAAGTCCGGCCTCGACGGCCTCGACGACCTGTCTTTGCGCCGGGGTCGAGCGTGGGCGGACGCCGCTACGGGGTGGGCGCCGCGATGCTGACAGTTCAGGTCGTCCGTTGTCGGTGTCGTTGTGGCGTGCGTCTCTGCTACTTGCTGCATGGGCCTTCGGCCGGGAGCGACGCTTCGCGCCGCACGCGCGGGTTCTTGGTGTTGTTCTTCGTGGTCTGCTTCAACCCCCTGCCGGGGGGTGCGAAGCGCTGTGCCGTGGGGGTACGTACCCCCACGGCGGGGAGCACGGTCTGGACTGATGGTTTCGCCGAGTTCCCAGGTCGTCCCGTGCCCCCTGCCGCGGGGGTACGGGACTCGGCCGCCCCTGATGCGGTTGAGGGCCACAGACGCGCCCGCCGGGAGGCACTCCTGCTGGCTCTCGCCGCAATCGGCCTCATCAGGGCGACCGTCGCGGCAGGCGTTCATGACCACGGCGCGAACTTCCGGGGATCCGAGCTGCGCGATCCGGCTCTTGTGAGTTTCTACCTCGTCGCGGACGCGCATCTCGTCTACGTCCTGGCCACGGCCCTGCGGTGGACCTGCGCCTACGCCCGGGCCTCCCAGCGACAGCTGGCAACCGGCCTCTGTCTGGCGGCAGTGGGTATCGGCGCGATGGCCGCCTCCTGCGCGATCCGCACCGTGCTGACCGCGGTTCGCTGGCAAGGGGGCACGGCGGCCCAGGCTGTCACCTGGGCCTCAAGCGTGATCATTGCGCTGGCGGTGCCGCTGTTCCTCATCGGAGTCAGCTACCCCGGAGCCGCAACCCGGATCGCGGCCATGCGGCTACGCCGCCAGCACCGCCGCATATATCACCGTCTGGGACCGCTGTGGCAGGTGCTGAACGAGGCGTACCCCGAGCACTCGCTCTACCGGGTGCCGACCAAACCGTGGCGAGACTCCTGCTGCCGCTCGGCGTGCACCGGCGCTACTACCGCAGAGTCATCGAGTGTCGTGACGGACTGGTACGGATCAGTCCCCACCTGGCGCCGAGAGCGGCCGGGTCGAGGAGCAGTCGGGGTGGGCCGACGAGCTCGCTGACCAGCTCCACACCGCACTGCTCGGCGAACGGCCCAAAGCGGGGCCCGTCCACGCCGTCCCGGTCGCGATGCCGCCGACGCAAAGCCTGGAAGACGACGTGGTGCAGCTGGCCCATTGTCGGACGCGGTGAGACGACGACGCGTCATCGCCGGGGCCGAACCATCCGATCGAGAAACCGAGACGTCATGAACCAGACACTCGTCACCGCGGCCCGCATACTGCTCGCTCCCGGCGGCACACACATCGACGACGGCGCCGTCCTCGTCTCAGGCGACACCATCGTGGCAGCCGGGGCACGCAACGACGTACTCGCTCACGCGGAACCGGGCTGCCCGATGATGGAGTTTCCCGATGCCACCGTACTGCCCGGGCTGATCGACTGCCACGTCCACCTGGCCTTCGACGCAGGACCGGATCCGGTCGCCACGCTGACCGGCAGCGAGAATGCATGCTTCTCCTGGGCATGGCAGGCCGGGCCCGCCAACTGCTCGACGCCGGCATCACCACCGCCCGTGACCTGGCTGACCGCGGCGGCCTGTCCGTCCGGCTCCGGGACGCGATCAGCGAGGGTGCCGTGGCCGGACCGCGGATTCTGGCCGCCACCACGCCGCTGACCACCCCCAAAGCGCACTGCTGGTTCCTCGGCGGCGAGGTCGAGTGCGAGAACCAGATCCGGCAGAAGGTGCGCCACGACGCCGAGCAAGGGGCTGACGTCGTCAAAGTGATGGCGACAGGCGGAGGCCCGACCCACGGCGGCCCTTCGATCTGGGAGCCCCAGTGCACCACCGACCGTACGGGGGCCGGGGAGCTGCTGGTACTGGGGTGCTCCGCGGCAAAGGGCCGACGCGATGTCAGCCAGGACCGCGCTCGGCCTGCGCGCGGGCCGCATCCAGAGCAACGGTCCGCGAAGTGCCGCTACTGGCCTGGTCTCATGCGGCCCCGTAGCGCATTGCGTTGGCTTGTGTACGTCTGTCGGGGGACTCCAATGATGTGGCAGAACCTCGAAACGCTGAGCCCCCGCGCAGCCCGTACGGTCTCGAGGTCTGTGTAGGGACCGCCCGCGGGTCCAATGCGGCGCGTCCTGCTTTGAGTTGGAGGAACGCTTCGCCCAGCGCTGCCTTGAGTCTGTCGATCTCGTCGAGGAGTTGCCGCTCACGCTGCGACTTCCCCGACCCCGCCTCGAGGCCGCGTTGTCCTGCGGCGATGAACTGGCGTCGCCAGTTGCCTATTGACTGTTCTGTGACATTTGCTTCCCGGGCTGCCTGGGACACTGTGGTCTGCCCGGACAGTACGGCGAGAACCAGTTGAACCTTCTCGTCTGGCGGCACGGCCGGTGGACGAGGCATGTGCCTACTCCCCCTCATTAGCTCTTGCAACCAAGGCGCTGATGCGGCGGGTGCAGCCGTGTGTCGAGCAGGCTCGGAGGGGAGCAGCGCGTCGCCGCGGTCCCCACGCGTAGCCCCCGTGTGCTCTCGACCGGCCGACCGACCTGGTCTGCATCAACAGCCTCTCTCAATGATCAGACCACATTTGCACGCTGGTTGCACAGCCCATGAGTTCTACAACGTGCAAATCTTGCCACCGGCCATCTAGTTGCCTATCTGGAAACTATATGCCACTCTGGCAGCAACGCTTCTGCTGGAGGATGAACGCGATGAACACGTACGACGACGCCCGTGCGGCGCTGGACGCGGCCGCTACCGCACGAGGGGCCGCCCGCTCGCGCCCTGTAGCAGCGTGGCACCCGCCCTTCGTCGGACTCGGCTTCGCCATCGGACTGTCCGCGCTCGGCCTGGCCGATGATGCGCACCCCTGGCAGTGGGTGATCCGCGCGGTCGCTCTCCTTCTGGTAGTCGCGGCCGTCGTCGTGCCTCTGGTGGCCGCACGCCGTAGCGGCGTCATGGCCTGGTCGGCAGGTGCGGACAAAGACGACCGCTGGAAGAACGGCGCTTCCATGTCGCTTGTCGTGGTTGTCGCGCTGCTCGTCGACGCGGCGACCGGTGGGCCTTGGTTCTTCATCGTGCTGGGCTGTGGTCTCGGTGCTTCCGCCTGGATCCGCCTGGCCGGCGCACGCAAGGCGTGAGAACCGATGTCAGGGCAGCTGCATGAGCAGATCCACCACCCCACGCGTCTGGCCATCGTCGCCTTCCTCTCCGGCTGCATAGAGGCCGAGTTCAAGGCGGTCCAGGAGTGCTGCGGTGCGTCAGCCGCTACGCTCTCGAAGCTGGTCACAGCGCTGGAGAGCGCTGGATACGTGCGGGTGCGCAAGGGGTACCTCGGCAGGCGACCGCGTACGTGGCTCTCTTTGACGCCCGAAGGCAGGAAGGCTCTGGAGGAGCACCTCGCCGCACTGAACGCGCTGGTGAACACAAGTGTCGAACAGGGCCGACGGCACGACACGGCCGCCACGCCCGACACCTGAAACGCCGGTAGGTGCCCGTCCTGTACACGGGCACCTACCGGTTCACCCGGCGCGCGGGCGGGAGAGTCACATAGGGGGACATGTGACGGGCTTCGTTCCGTCAGTTCGTGAAGACGTCCACGAAGTGACCGAAGTCGGCGTTGCAGCTGTCAGCAGCCACCGTGGATGGTCTGGGAGATGCTGTAGCCGATGGTCGCACCGCAGGCCGCGGACGAGGTGTCGATCGACACCAGGATCGACGGCGTGGTGGCCGGGGCGTCGCCCTCGGCGGTGACGCCGAACTCCTCGGCGGAGGTGTAGGCGGTGTAACCGGCGATGAGCTGGTCGGCAGTGTTCACGTGAACTCCTTCGAATCGGTTCGCCCGGTGGCCGGGCGGAGTCGGCGGTAGTGAGGCAGGTCAGCAGTGGCCGGACAGCGTGGTGCCGACGACGGAGGCGGTGAGGGAGACGCACTCGGTCGACGAGACCGTGGTCACGGTGACCGGCGTGGTGGCCGGGGCGTCGCCCTCGGCGGTGACGCCGAACTCCTCGGCGGAGGTGTAGGCGGTGTAACCGGCGATGAGCTGGTCTGCAGTGTTCACGTGAACTCCTTCGGAACGGTCGGCCCGGTTTCCGGGCGACGGAATGCGATCCAGACGGCCGGCCGGTATCCGGCCGACGGCCTGACGCAAAGAAGTTGACCACGCGCGGCGAGACCGGGCGAGGAAGAAAGGAACCGGTCACTTGCCCTCATCAGCACCGTCACCTGCGGTTTGTCAGTGCGAAGGAAAAGAATGCGAGCGGGCGGATGAGTTCATTCCGTTTCCTGCGCACGTGCAGCCAGGCGCAGAACCTCGTCGAGCACGGCCAGTTCTTCGAGGGCTTCGTCCAACGCCGACCGCAGCTGCTGGACCTGGGCGACGGCCCGTTCCGAGCCCGGGGACACTGCCACGCTGCCGGACAGCCGGCGGGAGCCGGCGCGGACGTAGCACCGGATCCAGGACTCGACGCAGGCCTCGGGAACCCCCAACGTACGCGCCGCGGCACGGGCCCGTGCTTTTCCCCGCAGCACCCGCAGCACCGTATCCACCTTGACCTCTTGCGGGATCGCGGTCATCACGCCGGCGACAGGAGCGGTATCGGGGGCGAGCCGAGGTTGCGCGCCGGATCCAACGGATCGATGGAGGCGTCGAGGAAAGCACTTGCGACCATCTCCGCTGCTTCCGTGGGGTCCTCGTCCGGAAGCAGGGCGTGCTGGACGAGAGCCTCGGCAAGGATCGCGGTGCGGTGCTCACCGAAACTCTGGCCCTTGTGGCCGGCCCGGCGGTCCGTGGGCTCCCAGGCCACACCGATACCGGGAGCCACCTCACGGGTGAAGGGAGAGGTGGACTCTCCCACGCCGTCCAGGCCTCTCAACCGCTCGGCCAGGGCGGAGACGGCGTACTGGGCACGAGGACCGAGATAGACCACGAGCGCGTCCCGCCGGGGGTACAGATGCGGAGAAGAAGAAACCTTGGCTCGGTAGGGCAGGCCGGCCTTTTCCAGGTACGTCAGCACGGTGTGCCAGGCGTCAGGAGCCGCTTCCGGATGAGTGAGATGGACGTACAGGCGCAGCATGTCACCGCTGCGCTCGCGGCCCGTGCTGCCGTCGGCCAGGAAGAAACCAGGGGAGAGACCGGGGCGGCCGGCGGGGAGGACCACCGTCACGGGTCGCTGCGGCGTTTCGGGAAGTGGCGTGATCTCGGCGTCGGGTGGCATCAGGACCCGAACACCGTCCAGCTCGACGATCACCTCGTTGTGCTCCGCGCGATAGGAGTGGAGCAGGGCCTGCGTCCGGGTGCGCTCGTGCGGCATCGCAGCGGCCAGGCGGTGGTCCAGGTCCCGGTCGCGGAAGCTGCGAGGCCGGGAGGTCAGCGCCTCGCTACGTCCCATGTGCAGAGTCTGGTAGAGGCCGGCGGCGAGCTTTTTGGCCAGGGCGGGAGCGCTGTCGGTTTCGAAGGATTCCTTGCCCGCTACGGCCTTGAGCCCGCCGGGCTCGACGTGGATGTCGGCGAGGGATGCGGAGACCCGCGGGGCGAGGTGGAAGCTGCTCATGCTGCACCTTTGCCTTCAAGTCCGAGAGTGGCGGTGAAATCGATGGGGGACAGCAGGATGGTGCGGCCGATGCCAGCGGCGGCCCGGTGAGCGGGGGAGAGCCGTACGGAGTGGACAGCATGGGCGATCATCCGGTCGATCATGTGCCAGCCTGCGAAGGCGGCCGACCGGGTGGCCAGCCCCGAGACATGGCGAACGGAGGGCTTGGCGGCGTGCAGGTAGCTGTTCCAGAACGCGGACATCAACGGGCGCAGTCGGGCGAGCTCCGCGACACCGTGGGCGAGGATCTCGTCGTGGGTGGCAATGTGCCCGAAGTCGGTGTCGTCGCTGATGGACTTCGGGATGCCGTGGATGGCCTTGAAAAGCCATTCCCCGATGAAGCCCCCGATGTCGCGGGCGGGGTCGCCGAGACGGAATTCCTCGAAGTCGGTCATGTACAGGGTGGAGCCGCTCACGAGGAACTGGTCCAGTCGTACGTCGGCGTGGATGGGGCACAGGACGGCGGTGTGCTCGCTGTCGCGCAGGTTGTGGAGGGCTTCGATCACCTGCGCGTCGTTCTGGAGCAGTTGCCAGGTCTCGATCTCCGCGAAGCTGCGTTCGACGAAGTAGTCCAGGGACAGTCCGCGCAGTCCCCCCAGCGGCGGCAACGGGTGCGGCGAGGCGTCGATGGCCGCCTGGTCGGCGGGGAGCCGGTGAATGACGGCGAGCGCCTGAGCCGCCTGCCGGCACAGCCCCTCGTCGAAGCCGTCGTCCGCGGCGACTTCCGATCCGGTGGTGACATCGGGCAGCAGTTCGAAGGCCACCAGATGATGCTCGGGGTCGGCGCCCAGCAGTGCCGGGGTGCGCAGGCGGCGTGATGGATGCTTGGCAGCTAGGTCTTCGAATACGGTGATGCGCTTGAAATTCTGCGCAGCGGTCACGTCTCCCAACTTTTTGACGAACACTTTCGCGCCCGTGGTGGTCGTTCCGGACCAGTTGTCGTTGCGACCGACTAGCGAGGTCAGGGTATCGGCTTCGTAAGCACCGAGCCCCAGCCTGCCCAAGAGTTCGTCCACTTCCGGGAAGCGCTCAAGCGAGACGGGAATATATTCCGCTCTCTCGCCCGCATTATCCGTATTGATTTCGGATTGAGGTGTCATGGCGAGGAGTCTAGGCAGGAGGCGATATGCGAGCAATCCTGAAAGTTACGGTTTATTTTTTCTGAGGTGTTCAGCGAAGGAGGCGAGCGTGCAACTTGAGCTTCTTACCTGCACATTCTCCATCTTTGGGCATGCGTCTGGGTCTGTTCGACGGAAAAGAACTCGCTTCTCGGAGAGCTGCCGAACTCTACAGTGGTTCGCATGCCGAAAACATCTCCGCAGCGTGCGACCCTACCCAACGGGCTTCGCGTGGTAGCTCAGTCCGTGCCAGGTGTTCCCGCAGTCGGAGTGGCCGTTCACTATGGCGTCGGATTTCGATCCGAGCCCTATGGGCGGTCCGGGTTCGCGCACCTTTTCGAACACATGATGTTCCAGGGGAGCCGGAATGTTGCGAGAGGCGAGCACTTCTCCTTGGTGCAAGGGGCCGGCGGGGTGGTGAACGGAAGCACATATCCGGACTACACGGACTACCACCAAGTGGTGCCGGCCGCCGCTTTGGAACGCGTCCTGTTCCTGGAGGCGGACCGTATGGCATCCCTGGACGTCGCCGAGACCAAGCTGAGGACGCAGCGGGACGTTGTCAAGGAAGAGATCAGGCTCAACGTCGACAACCGCCCCTACGGCGGATTCCCCTGGACCGTGCTGCCCTCGGTGCTGTACGAGACGTGGGCGAACGCCCACAACGGCTACGGTGACTTCGGGGACCTGGACAAGGCCACGGTCGCCGAGTGCGCCGAGTTCTTCGCCACCCACTACGTGCCGGGCAACGCCGTTCTCACGCTCTGTGGAGACATCGATCCGGAGCAGGCGATCGACGCCGCTGCCAGGCAGTTCGACGTGGTGCCCAGTCAGCCGGTGCCCGCGCCCGTGCCGCTGGCCGAGCCGCGGCGTCCTGAACCGCGGCACGGTACCGTCCGGGACCTCTTCGCACCCCACCCGGCGACCGCTCTCGGCTTCCGGCTGCCCGACCCCGGCACGGACCTCGACGCATACGTTGCGCACATGGTGCTTTCGACACTGTTGACCGCCGGTGAACAAGCCCCCCTCAAGCAGGCCCTGGCCGCCATGTTCGTTGACGTCAGCTCCGGCTGCGGCCTGTTCGGCCCCCTGCAGGCACGCGACCCGGACACCTTCGTCATCGTCGCCACCCACCCGTCGCAGGTCTCCTCGCAGCAGATCGCCCAGAGCGTCGATGCCGCATTCGCCGACATCGCGTTCGGCAAACTGGACGAGCAGGACGTCGCCAGGGCCGTCGCGATCACCGTCAGCCGTCTCCTCCAGACGCTGGACTCCCTGCTGGCCCGCACCCGTCACCTGGGCGCACGTGAACTGCTCTTCGGACGGCCCGAGCTGGGCGAAACACTCCCCGACCTGGCGGCCGGCATCACTGCGTCCCAGGTCGTCGCTGCCGCAGCACGGCTGCGCGAGCAGCACCCCGCCCTGCTGTCCCTGCTGGCCGATGGAGGCAGCCGGTGAACCGGACTCTGCCCCCGCTGGGCCCTCCGCCGAAGGTCACGCTGCCGCCCACCGCCGATACGACGCTGACCGGTGGCCTGCGTATCGTGGCCTGCCGGTTGCCCTCGGTCCCCCTGGTCCAGGCCCACCTCGCGGTGCCGGTCCACCCGACGGACGAGCGTGAACTCGCTGCGCTGGAGGTGCTCACTGCTGCCCTGCCGCACCGGTCCCAGGCCGCCGAACGCCTCGAACACATCGGGGGGAGCCTGAGCTCGTCACGGCGCGGGGCTTGGTTGGGTCTCAGCGCCACCTGCCCGGCCTCCCGGCTGCCGCTGCTGGGGGAGGCCCTGACGCAGACTCTCGCACCCGGCGCACAGTCGCCGACCGGCATCGGCGAAGCGCGCGACAAGGTCGTCCGGCAGGCACAGCTGGCCGCCGCCCAGCCAGGCCTGGTCTCGCAGCAGGCCCTGCTGAGGCAGCTGTACGGCACCGTCCCGGTGCCGCTGCTTCCGCTGGCCTCGCCTCTCCACCTGCGCGAGGTCGCTCCGCATGAGATCGGCACCGTCCATCATCAGCTGGTGCGTCCGCAGGAGGCGATGCTGGTCGTCGTCGGCGACCTCGACCCCGAAACCGCCGTTCAGATGCTGCAGAGGCGGCTGAGTAGCTGGGAGCCGGGCGCCGCCGGTGGCAAGCACACCGGGTCAGCAGGCTGTCCCGCCCCGGCCACGCCGACACTGCAGCAGAAGCAGCGGTCCGGTTGGGTGCAATCCCATCTGCGGCTGGCAGCGCCGGGAGTGGACCGAGACCACCCCCAGTTCGCGGCCCTGTCCGTCGCCTCGGTCGTCTTCGGCGGCTACTTCTCCTCCCGGCTGGTGTCCGTACTGCGTGAACAGCTCGGGCTCGCCTACCGCGTGGAGTCGGCCTTCACCGACCACCTCGACCGCCTGCTCATCGGCGTGGAGGCGGACACGGCCACGGCCGCGACCGGCCCCGCCCTGCGGCAGCTCCTTCGTGAGCTGGACCGCTTCGCGCACGAGGGACCGACCAGCGAGGAGACCGACGCGGCACTGCGCTACATGACGGGGGTCACCGTGCTGTCCCTGGCCTCCCAGAGTGGTCTGGCCTCCACCCTCCTGTCTCACCTCATGCTCGGCCAGCCCCTGGACTGGCTTGTCACCTTCACCCAGCGCTTGGAGGGCGTCAGCGCGGCCGAGGTGAGGGAGGCGGCCGGCATGTTCTACACCCCCGCCCGCTTCGGTGGCGTCGTCGTCGGCGATCTGAAGAACTTCGAGATGAGCGGCCCAGATGATGGAAATGTCTGAGAACACACCGGCCGACGCGGCCGTATCCGTCAGCGACCTGCGCATGTCCTACGGCCCGCACGATGTGCTGCAGGGCATCGACATGACGATCCGGCAAGGCGAGCTCTTCGCGCTGCTGGGCCCCAACGGAGCCGGCAAAACCACCACCGTGGAGATCCTGGAGGGCTACCGCAAGCGCTCCGCCGGTGAAGTGCGGGTACTGGGCGCCGATCCCTCCGCGGTCGACGACGCATGGCGCCGCCGCGTGGGCGTGGTGATGCAGTCCTGGCGCGACCATGCCCGCTGGCGGGTGCGGGAACTCATGGTGCACTTCGCCGGCTACTACCCGCGCGCCTACGCGCCGGACGAGCTGCTGGAGCTGGTGGGTCTGCAGGAACAGGCGGACCAGGAACTGGGCAGGCTCTCCGGCGGCCAGCGCCGCCGGGTGGATGTCGCCCTGGGCATCATCGGCCGCCCTGAGCTGCTCTTCCTCGACGAGCCGACGACCGGCTTCGATCCCCGGGCCCGACGCACCTTCCACGAGCTCATCCTGAGCCTGAAGGACGCCGGAATGACGATCCTGCTCACCACGCACGACCTGGAGGAAGCTGAGCGGCTCGCCGACCGTACGGCGATCCTGATCCGCGGTCGCCTCGTCGCCTGCGGTACCCCGACGGAGCTGGCGCACAAGGTGCGAGCCTTCGCACAGGTGCGATGGACCGCCGACGGCATCGCCCACAGCCAGGCCACACACGACCCCTCTCAGCTGGTGTGGGAGCTCCACGAGAAAATCGGCGGCCCCATCCCCGGCCTCGAGGTGATCCGGCCGTCCCTGGAGGACACCTACCTCGGTCTCGTACGCGCCGAAGGAGCGGAAGCGTGAGGGAAGCAATCAGCAACGGAATGCGCCGCGGCACGATGGAGCTTCGGCACCTGGTGCGGTCCTCCAAGGACCTCTCCAACTACCTTTTCAACGTGGTGGTGTTCGTGCTCATCGCCAACTGGCGCCACCAGCAGGCACAGCTGATCGTCGCCGGTGGCATCGCCTCACTGTCTGTCCTGACAGCGCTGACCTCGCTGCCGCAGGCCCTGGCCAGTGACAAGACGGACGGAACCCTGCTGCGGGTCCGTGGCCTGCCCAGCGGACTGCTCGCCTATGTCACCGGGAAGATCCTCTTCGTCACCTGCGTAGCCCTCACCTCCTCCCTCCTCCTTCTTTTTCTGGGGGCGGGCATCAACAACAGCGGCTTGCCCGGCACCCCGACCGCTTGGCTCACCCTGATCTGGATCCTTGTGGCCGGCTTCGCCGCGACGGCGCCGCTGGGCCTGCTCATCGGCGCCGTGCTGCCCAACGCACGCGAGGCCCTGGCCATGGTCATGTTCCCCGTCTACGGGCTGCTGGCCATCTCCGGCGTCTTCTTCCCGCTGTCGCAGCTACCCGGCTGGCTCCAGGGCGTGGCCGAAGCCTTCCCCCTGAAGTGGATGGCCCAAGGCGTACGAGAGGCCCTCACCTCCGGCGGGGACAGCGGCTGGCAGCTTCCGGCGCTGGGCGTCTTCCTCGCCTGGGCGGTCCTGGGCAGCACCCTCGCTGCATGGCTGCTGCGGCACACCACGCGCCGCGAGTCGGGAAGCACCCTGGCACGCCGCCGTGAACTCTCCATCGACCCCGCGAAGTAGAGGCACCATGACTTCTCCGCAAGTGACCAGCGTGATGTTCCCCATCCAGGCCTCCGACATCGGCGCGGCCGTCCCGTTCGCCCGGCTGGTGCAGCAGCGGGGAAGCGGCCGGTTGTGGATGGGCCAGTCCCTGCGCCTGGAGACCCACCACGTATTCGCCGCGCTCGCCGGGATGGGGCTGCGCATTCCCTTCGGGTCCAGCGTCGTCCTCTCGCCGTTGCAGCACCCTTATCAGGCAGCCGTGGCCGCCCGGTCCGTGGCCGCCCTCTCCGGCCATCCCTACGTGGCCGGCATCGGCCCCGGCAGCAGTGAATTCCAGAGCACCGTCTCCCCGGCCACGCGTACCCGGCCGGTCAGCACCGTGCGGGAGTACGTCAGCACCGTACGGGCGCTGCTGGACGGACAGTACCCGCATTCCACAGCCGGGACGTTCACCACCGACGGTGCGGGGCTCACGGAGTTCTCCCATCCTGAGGTGGAGGTCGGGCTCGGTGTACTGCGCCCCGCCATGGCTCGTGCCGCCGGACGGGCCGCGGATGTCGCGATCACCTGGCTTGCCCCGCCCACTTACCTCCGGGACACCCTCATTGCGGAGATGTCCGCCAGCGCACGGGCCGCCGGCCGGACGCCGCCGCGCGTCGCCTCAGTCGTGCACGTTGCGGTGACGCGGCCCGGCCGAGACCCCGTCCAAGCTGCGTACACCGCAGTCGGCCCGCACCTGGCCAGCCGGCATTACACCGACATGCTGCGTCAGGGCGGAGTGCCCGCCGATCCGGCCGAGCCGCTCCAGGGCGCCGAGCAACTGGTGAAGTCCGGCGTGTTCGTCTGCGGAACACCGCAGGAAATCGCGGCGCAGCTCGCCGACCTGCACCGCCTCGGCGTGCACGAGGTCATCCTCAACGTGTGCGGAGTGTGCCTCACCGAAGGCCCCGGAGCCGCCCTGCGCGATCTCACCGCCGTCCTTGCGGCCGTGGACGAGGCCGCCCATGTCTGAGACCACAACGCCCGAGCAGGGCACACCACCGGTCTTCGGCGGCCGCCGCCTGCTCTACATCGCCACCGGCAGCATAGGCACCATGTTCCTGCCCATGTGGCTGCACTGGCTGCGCGGGGCATACCCGCAGCTGGAAGTCCGCTGCGCCTTGACCCGGTCGGCGCACCAGTTCGTCGGATCCACCGCCGTAGCCGTCACCGGCGGCCGGCCCGCCCTCCAGGACGTGTGGCCCGACAACCCCGCAAGCGCCACGCACGTGGAGCTGTCCCGCTGGGCCGACACCGTCCTGGTCCACCCCGCCACCTTCCACTTCACCGCCCGCTTCGCCCTCGGCCTCGCCGACACCCCTCTGCTCCTGGCGCTGGAGTGCACGTCCGCGGCGATCGCCGTCGCCCCAGCTCCACCGCCGGGCGCCGACACATCTCCCGCCTACCGCCGCCACGTCCACCAACTGTCGCAGCGGCCGAACGTGGTCGTTGTGCCGCCCAAGCCCGGCTTCAGCCTGACCACCGGCGAGCCCGGCCCCTCAGCGGCGACACTGCCCGACGCGCTCCACGCCCTGGAGAACCTGCGCCGGTCGATGACCGCCCCCGAGCAGCCGAAGGAAACGGTGTGAGTGCCCCGGCCACGGGCCCCCAGCAGGAGTTCGGTACCGGATACCTGAAAACCCGGATCAGCAGTCTCTCGCCGGAACGCTACGCCTGGCAGCGTCGCCCCGGGCCCGACCGGACGACCCCGCTGCGCCGGCCCACGACCTCTTTCCGACGGCAGGCCGCGGCCGCTGTCCACGGCACCGTGCAGTTCGCCACTCCCGTGCCCGGTACCGCCCCCGACGGCTCTCTCACCTACCTGGTGCCCGGCTCGATGACCGCCGCCGGCCTGCTGTCCCGTACCCCCACTCCCCAACAGCACGAACAGTTGCTGCGCACCATGAACGATGCCGGGCACGCACTGCGCGCGCTCCACCGCCACGCCCACCCCAGTACCGCCCCGGGCCCGGTGCCGGGGCCGGCCCGGCTGCTGGCCTGGCTGGATACCGGAACCGGCCCGCGGGCCGCCGCCGCCCTGCACCAGCGGATGACGCACCACCTAGGCGCCTCCCGCTGGGACGACGTACGCCAGTGGAGTCGAGCCGCCGTGGAGCACCCCGGTCCCGCCGCGGTCACCCTGCACGGTGCATTCGGTCTCGGACAGATCGTCATGGCCGACTCCCCCGACGAGGGCGCCGTGATCCTGGCCGGCGAGGACACCGCCGGCGGACACGGTGAGATCGACGTCGGGTGGCTGCTCGGCGAGCTGGCCGAGTTCCAGATGATCAGTACCGCCGCGAAGAAGCCCCGCCCCCTGCTCGGCGAGGCCCGCGACCGCTTCCTCGCCGCCTACGGCCCGGTGGCGGACCGCCCCGCCCTGGCACGAACTGCGGTGCTACGGACCCTCACCCACGTCCACGACTTCGCCGCCTTCGTCGGCTGGCACCCAGAACTCCTGCTCTATCTCCGATACATCGCCGACTTGATAGACGATCAGGGGGCCAGCACGCTCCATCCCTGCTGAACCCACCGCAAGCCGTTCCTGCTTCAGGAGTAGACATGTCTTCCTTCTTCGACCGCCGCCGCAACGTGACCGTCATCCGCGACGTCGAGGTCGCCTGCACCCAACTCGAGCAGGCCCTGGCCGACGCCGACCCCGCGCTGGTGCCGGGGCTGCAGCACGCCCTGGACCTTCTTCGCAGCCTCCCGTCCTCCGAGGAGGACCTGACGACGGAGTGGGCCAGGGGAGTCCTGGCGGCCGCCGGTGTCGACCCCAAGCACGAGGTGCGCGCCACCAAGGCACTGCGCGACGCCAAGCCGGAACTGTCGCTGGCGGCCGCAGTGGAAATAGCCAAGAAGGTAGCTCGGTGATCACTTCTCACGCCGCTTCGCAGCAGGTCCGCATCGGTGCGGACCTGCTGCGGCGGAACCGCCTCCAACTCGGTTCCGCGCTGCTGCTCGCCCTCGTCGCCACAACTGGCACGCTGGCCGTACCGTTGCTCGTTAGAGACATCATCAGCTCCTTCGGTCAGAACGCAACGATCACCCCGCCCGTGATCCTCATGGCGGTAGCCGCCCTGGGATCCGCAGGCGCCTCGGCAGCCTCCAGCTACCTGCTCTCCCGCATCGGCGAGTTCATGGTCCTGGAGCTGCGTCAGCGCGTCATGGAGCACAGCCTGCGTCTGCCCATGAGCACGGTGCGGGCCCAGGGTGCGGGCAATCTGGTCGCCCGTGTCACCTCCGACGCCATGCTGCTGCGCGCCGTCATCGACATCGGGGTCGTCCAACTGCCCTTGGCCGCCCTCACCGTGGTCTTCACCCTCGTGGTCATGGCGGTACTCGACTGGCTGCTGGTCCTGATCACCGTGGGTTCCTTCGTCCTTGCCGGTGCGGCGATCGGCTGGGTGCTGATCCGCGTGCGCCGCAACGTCGTCGACCAGCAGGACGCCGTGGGCGAGCTCGCCCAGCACTTCACCGCCTACCTCTCGGCCCTGCCCACCATCAAGGCATACCGGTCCGAGGGACGCTCTGCCGGCCAACTCGGCGAAAGCGCACAGCAACTCACCGGGGTCTCCCTGGTCGGAGCCCGCCTGCAGATGTGGATCACCCCCGTGATGCAGCTGGGCCAGCAGGTCGCCCTGGTCGGGGTCATCATCGGCGGTGGCGCCCGCATGGCCGACGGCGATCTGTCCGTCCCCAGTTTCGCGGCCTTCTTGCTCTACCTCCTGCAGCTGGTCTCCCCCGTCACCGTCGTCGCCACCGGTATCGGGCGCCTCCAGGCCGGTCTTGCCGCCCGCACCCGCTTCAACGAATTCTTCGACCTCGCGCAGGAGGCCGACGGCGCCCGGTCCGGTCTCAGCGCGCCGCAGCCCCGCCCCGGCACGGCGGCCGTCTCCTTCGAAGACGTCTCCTTCTCCTACACCGGCGTTCCGGTTCTGGACCGTGTCACCTTCACCGCACCGCGTACCGGTCTGACCGCCCTTGTCGGCCCGTCCGGCGCCGGAAAGTCGACGTGTCTGACACTCATCGACCGGTTCATGCACCCCGACGACGGAAAGATCAACATACTGGGCCGTGCGATCACCGACTGGCCACTCGAAGAATTGCGCAGCCGCGTCGCCTACGTCGATCAGCAGTTCACCCTGCTGGAGGGGACCGTCCGCGACAACCTGCAGCTCGGCCGTGCCGAACCGGCATCCGAACAGGAACTGGCCACCGCCCTGGAAGCGGTCGGGCTGCTGCAGGACCTCACCTCCTTGCCCCAAGGACTGGACACGACGCTGGGACGGGAGAACGATCTGTCCGGTGGGCAGCGGCAGCGGCTGGCTCTGGCACGAGCTTTGCTCGCGGATGCCGACATCGTGCTGCTGGACGAGCCCACCTCGCAGATGGACAGCATCAACGAGAAGCGATTCCGGCGGGTCGTCGACGACCTGGCGACCACCCGCGCCGTCATGGTCGTGGCCCACCGACTGTCCACCGTGCAGCATGCCGACCACGTGGTGATGTTGACGAACGGCAGCATCACCGACGCCGGCACCCACCAGACGCTGATGGACCGCTGCTCTCCTTACCGGGACCTTGTCAACAGCCAGCGAATGCAGGCCGCCTGACGGTGCCCCGCAGACCGCGCGAGCGGTCTGCCCACCTGCCCTGGCACCATCGGTTCGGGTCGCGGCGACCCCGCCCGCCGCACCGAGCGCTCCGTGGGTCGTGCGTCGCTGTTTCAGGGTGACTCTCCCAGGTCCGCAACAGCTGGGGAACCGGCTGGGGGCTCAGGGTTACGGCCTCCTCCCGTATGCCTTCTCGAGCAGGGGCTCACGTGGATCGTTGTGGAAGAGGGATAAAATCAAACCGATTATGTGGGTGATGGTTTTTCTCGTGCCGCTGGAGATTCTCGCCGTCGAGTTCTTGGTTCCCTGGTCCGTGGCGCGCATCGTCCTGCTGGCGCTCTCCATCTACGGAACTCTCTGGGTTCTCGGCGTCATCGCGACGCTGTCCATTCGCCCGCACATCGTAGGCGACGGCAAGATGGTGCTGCGCTTCGCCCACTTCGTGCAGATCGCGATCCCTCTCGACCTTGTCGAATCCGTCCGCACGAGCCGGCACAGCGGATACCGAAGGGCCGTCCAGATCGAGGGCGGGGTCCTCGCGATGCCCATCGGCGACTCCACCACGCTGAGCGTCACTCTGCGCGAGCCCTATCCAGTCGCGCCCGAACCCGGGAGGACGCTCCAGGAGGTACGGGAGATCCGATTCGCCGCGGACAGCACCCGGGAGGCCGTTCGCGTCCTCACTGCCAACATCTCCGCCAACTGATCTCTGCAGCTCTGGTCCGCGCGTCACAGCAGGCAGGCTTCCGTGCCGGCGGTGCCGTCATCACCGCTGGCGCCGCCGATGCGCCTCGGCACGTGGAAACACCTGGCCGTAACGAGCCTCGCCCGCACGGTGATCGCGGTGATGACGGCACCGCACCTCGGCACCGGCCCCGAGGCTCGCCCAGAGCACCAGGTCGGGTGCGAAGTCGGCCGTGCCATGACGAGACGGGTGCCGCGGCCTGCACGGGACTCGGCCACGGCACCCACCTCCCGGAACACCACGGACGGAACGCGCCCCGGGACGGGTCGCCGGTTGCCCAGGAAACGCAGCCGTATGCTCGCCCGTAAGGGTGATCACCAGCCAGCCCTCGTGCCGGGAGACGCGGGTCTCCTCGAAGTTACGGATGTGGTCCATGCCGGTGGTGGCCGGACCTTCGGGTTGCTCATGGCGCGGAGCCGCTGTTCCAGAGCATCCGGGAAGGGCTCTGACGGTGAGGACCAAGTCGACGTGTTTCCTCTCCGCCAGGAACGGTCCGGATACATGCTCCGACGGCTCCACCCGTTTTCCGGCGTGTACATCAGGCGTCGTCGGTGGAGCGGATCGCCGGGACTGGAACGTCAGAGCGCTCGGGCCCGACGCCAACGTCGCCGAGAGGAAGTTCGCCCCAGGCGGCCAGGTTCTCTGCTTTTCAGGGTGGGACGTAACCCCGCTGCCACAGCGTCTTCAGAGTGTGGACGACGAACAGGATCTCGGATGAAGCGCCGGTACGAAGAGGAATTCATGGCGTTCGCCGCTGCGCGCTCCGCACCTCTGTTCCGCTCTGCGTGTGTCCTCACCAGCGGTGATGTACACCTCGCGGAGGACCTGGTGCAG
Organism: Streptomyces sp. NTD91; assembly: GCF_059510455.1. NCBI lineage: Bacteria > Bacillati > Actinomycetota > Actinomycetes > Kitasatosporales > Streptomycetaceae > Streptomyces > Streptomyces sp. NTD91. The sequence continues at coordinate 67,320 of NZ_JCAJZW010000022.1, read as the reverse complement.
GACACGCTGGGCCGCATGTATGCCACCTGGCGCAAGATCGCGCAGATAGACGACCCAGCGGCCTACGCCCACACCGTCCTCGTACGGATCTACCTGTCCTACCGCCGCCGGCGCAGCAGCTCTGAGCGGCCCACCGGCATCCTGCCGGACTCCGGTGCCGTCACCGAGCACGACGCCACGCTGCGGGTCACGTTGCTCGACGCTCTCGGCCGGCTCTCCGCACGGGACCGGGCCGTGCTGCTCCTGCGCTACTGGGAGGACCGCAGCGTCGAGCAGACCGCCGAGATCCTTCAGGTCCGGCCGGGCGCGGTACGCAACCAGAGCATGCGCGCTCTCGCCCGGATCAGGGACCTTCTGGGGCACGACCTGTCCGAGCTCGTCAGCTTCTGACCCCGGTCCCGCGGCACCTACCTCGCCCTCTGCACCGACCCCGAAACGCGGTGACCCGCCATGCCCATCGAAGAAGACTTCACCGAAGCCCTCCGCACCACTCTCCTGACCTTCGAGCCGCCCAACACCCCGTCACTCGTGCAGGCCGGTGTCCGCAACGGCCGACGCAGGCGCCGCCGCCGCGCCACGGCCGTCGGCGTGGGCGGAGCAGCCGTACTCGCGCTCGTCGGGCTCGGCGCGGCGGCTGTTCCCGGACTGCCGACGGACGGGCGAACAGCCGGCCACACGCTCGCCGGTCCGGCGGTCACGGCCACAACCGGCTCGGCCACGGCATCCGCCACCCCGAAGCCGACCTTCACCGGCACACTGCCCGCCGACCGCGCCCTTGCCACCCTGACCTCGCTGCTGCCGCCCGGCCTGTCCCATTCGAGCGCGCCCGGCGGCAGGCGGTCCGGGCAGCTGTGGGTGCATGACGGCCACGGCAAGTCGCTGCTCGAGGTGCACGTCTCCCGGCAGACCTCCACCACCGCGATCCGCGACCACGTTTTCGCCGGCACGGCACCCTTGGCCGACGGAACCCTGATCGAGTCCCGGCAGGCACCGCCCGGAACGGGCCCCGGGCACGTGGTGGTGAACGTCCTGCATCCCGACGGACTCTACGTCACCATCATGGAGTGGCAGGCGGCGAGCCATAACGCCCCCTCGACCCCTTCCACGCCGGTCCTGACACTGGCCCAACTGCGAGCCCTCGCAACCAGCTCGCAGTGGCAGTAACGCCCGCAGCGGCCGTGCGGCGGGCCGAGACGAACACGGCGCGGGCAGACCACCTCGGCGTTCGGCGACTGCCTGGCCGCGCCCGCGCTCGCGCCGGCGGTACTGATCTGCCTGCAGGCGCGGAACGACATCGAGCGGGCGGCGCGAAGCCGGCACGGCTCCCTGGTCGGACCTCCCTCGCAATGAGCCGCACCCAACCCAACCGGCCCTCCACGAGTCCCCCTTACGGATGTTCCGTCAGCCGTCACCCCCCTGAAGGTACGAGGAAGTTCTCATGACGCAGCCCCTCAGATCGCGGAGGCATGCCACCGGCCGGAACAGGGCCGAGAAGGCGGACCCGGCGGAGTTGGTCGGTGGTGGCAGGGCTGCCGTGCGCCGTGCGAGCAAGAAGCCTGGCAGAAGGCGCGCGCTCAAGGTCGTCGGGCTGTTGCTCGGGTCCGTGCTGGTGCTCGGCGCCGGCACTGCCGCCTACGCGTACTGGAAGCTGAACAGCAACATCGAGTCCGACGACCTGTCCGCCAACGGCAAGGACGGCGCCGGGCACGAGAAGGTCGACGGGTTCGGACGCAGCCCGATCAACATCCTGGTCATCGGATCCGACGCCCGTAACAGCGCGGCGGACTGCAAGCTCGGGGGCGCTTGCGGAACGGCCGGCGGCGCACGAGCCGACGTGGAGATGATCGTCCACATATCCGCCGACCGGTCCAACGCCACGGTGATGAGCATCCCCCGCGACCTGCGGACCGGCTGGAGCGGCTGCCACGACCCGGGCCACCCGAGCATGCCGGCGCAGACCCGTGCGCAGATCAACTCGGCGCTGAACGGCGGCCCCGGCTGCAGCGTCGTCGCGGTGCACCAGCTCACCGGGATACCCGTCGACCATTTCATGGTGATCGACTTCGCCGGCGTGGTGGCGATGTCCAACGCGGTCGGCGGGACGCGCGTCTGCGTCGACAGGAACGTCTACGACCCCTACAGCCACCTGAAGCTGAAGGAGGGGTGGCACACGCTGAAGGGCGATGCCGCGCTGGAGTTTGTGCGGACCCGGCACGGCTTCGGTGACTCCAGCGACAGCCGCGGCCGGACCGACGCCCAGCACATCTTCCTCAATGCCCTCCTCGACCAGATGGAGAGCAAGGGCACGCTGAGCAGCCCGTCGAAGATGTGGGGCACAGCCGACACCGCGACCAGGGCGCTGACCGTCGACAGGACTCTGGACTCCGTCAGCAAGCTCATCGGCCTGGCCCTCGACCTCAACAAGGTGCCCGCCGGCCGGATCACCTGGGTCACCATGCAGACCCGGGACGTCGACCTGCCGGGCGGCGGGTCCGAGACGCTGATCGGCTCGGGCGCCAAGGAGATGTTCAAGACCATCGCGGACGACGAGTCGCTCACCGCGTCCACCGGGAAGAAGGACTCTCCCTCGGCGACCGCCGGCCCGGTCTCCGCCGCCTCGGTCGCCGTCCACGTCGAGAACGGCACCGGGGTGTACCACCGGGGGTCGGCGATCGCCCAGGCGCTGATCGACCAGGGCTTCAGCAAGGAGACCGACTCGGGCAACGGGACTCTCTCCACCACCACCGCGCTGACCTACCCGGCCGGGCAGAAGGCGCAGGCCCAGGCGGTCGCCAAGGCGCTCGGCCTCCCGTCCGAGGCGGTCGAGCAGGGTACCGGTTCCCAGATCGTGCTGCTCATCGGCAACGACTGGAGGACCGGCGACACCTTCCCCGGCGGCAGGCCGGCTCCGCCGCACGTCGACACCCGGGTGGCTCTGAAGGGCTCCCGCCAGCAGACCGGCGACACCAAGAGGTGCGCGACGGTCAGCCCGTACAACGACGTCATCGGGCTGGACGCCGACGGTATGCCCACCAGCGAGGACCACCCGCCGTCCAGCACCTCCCCGACCGAGGCGTACGCCCTTGCCAAGAACGTGAAGGACTCTGCGCCGTAGGCCTCCGGTCCCCCGGGCACGGTCGCTCGACGACCCGCACGGCAGTGCGGGCACCGGGCTTGTCCGTCAGCCGACTCGATGAGCGGGCGGATGGGCTTGAGCAGGTGTTCGCCGGGCGGGGGCTTGATGGCCGTGAGCGGGCGCACTCGGCGGGGGTGGAGTCCACGATCCAGGTGTCGTCGTGCCACAGGTCGCTGTCGTGGGCGGGAGTGCGGATGAACCTGCTGATCGGCGTATTGGCGGCCCTCAGGCGTTAGTTGTGCGCGGACCGCCCGGGCCGGTACGGGAACGCGGCCGCCAGACGGACTCGGGCGAAGCGCAGTCGGCGGGTCTCGGAGACGAACCCGCGCAGGCCCGCATCACCGCCGGCGCCAACAGTTCGGCATCGCTCAGGTCCGGCGGGCGGCCCCGTCGGCGCGAGCCCGCCGGAGAGTCGTCGATCTTCACGTGCAGTGCAGTCGCGAGGGCTTCGGGGCCTTCGTCACAAACGGGCCTCCGTCGGCTGCACGTGGTTCGGCTGCGGCGCGGAATCCGAGTCGTTCGTACAGGCGGACCGCGCTCGTCTTCTGGCTGAAGACCCCGAGCTCGACGCGCTGCAGGTCCAGTAGGGTGCGGTTGATCCGGTTGAAGAAGTTGGTCAGCGCGACCTCCAGCTGGATGGCGCCGATCTGCTCCTCGGTGAAGTGGGCGTTGATCTCTTCCCAGATCTCGTCAGTGACGCCCGGCGCACCGTCCTGCAGTCGGGTTGCGGCCTCGGTCAGCGCCAGCGCCGCGCGTTCCGCGTCGGAGTAGAACGGCGCCTCGCGCCACGCTGCGACGTTGTGCAGCCGCTCGTCGGTGTCACCGGCCTTCTTCCCGCCGGCGACACTGGCGTAGACGCACGCCGAGCAGCTGTTGATCTGGCTGGCGCGCAGGTGGACGAGCACGAGCAGCTTCGGGTCGACACCGCCGACGGCGATCGCCGTCTGGAGGTGCTGGATCGCGGTGCACACATCGGGGTTGTGCGTGTTCTTGTTCTTGAGCCGGTTTTCCATGGGGGAGTGCTCTCCTTCGGCGGGTTACGTTGCGGCGCCTGTGCGCGTCATCCCTATGACGGAGCAGCTTCCAGGGAGGTAACAACATGGCCGGCACCCATCCCGCGGACCCGATCGCCGATGCCTTCGAGTCCCACCGTGACCGGCTCCGCGCCGTCGCCTACCGGATGCTGGGATCACATGCCGACGCGGAGGACGTGGTCCAAGAGGCGTGGCTGCGTCTGTCCCTGTGACCGCCGGTGGCGGTCACACCCCCGGTGTGCCCTGCCCGTGCCGTCCGGCACCGGACACGGAAGAGCCGTTCCGATGTCAGGCGTGGCTGAGCCGGTAGGTCATGGCACGCAGTACCGAGGCGGCTCCGGCGTTGTCGATCTTGTCGTTCATGGCGTAGAGGCCGAGCATGGAGATGGTGGCGCCATGCTGGACGAAGAGCTCCTGGCTGTCTGGGGACAGGTCAGGAGCGGAGGCGGGCTCGCCGGCCGAGTCGCGGCCGACCAGGCGGTAGGCGGCGCCGTCGCCTCGGGTCGCGGTCCGGGTCAGCGTCCAGTGGTCCGGCCTGCCGGAGTCGATGTCGATCGGGTGGCCGCTGTTGAGGTGCTCGGCGCACCCGGCGTAGTCGTGCCCGATGACGTCCAGCGCCTTGCGCGCGGTGGTGCTGTCCTTGAAGTGGAAGAGCGCCTGGCTTGCCTGCACGTGCCGGTCCACGCCCTGGAACTGCATCCCCGTGACCGAGGTGACGTGCAGCTGTTCCGGAGAGCTGAATTCGCAGGAGTACAGCGCCTGCCAGGGCCCGGTGCTGGTGTGACGGGTCTTCGGCTCCGCCTTCCAGCGGAACGTGGACGCGAGCGGCAGCTCGCCGCCGGACAGCCAGGGCGAAGAGTGCGCGGTCCGGGCGGCCGGGGTGGCTGCCTGGGCGGCGGGCGCCAACGAGGCGGCCGCTCCCAACGCCACGGCTGCGGCGGCCGCGGACGCGGCGATACGCGAGGCGATGCGCTTGTGCATGTCGATTTCCCCCATGTGTACGGCTGGTCTGTCCAGTCGTACACATCGCCCCCCGGATCGTGTCGGCACCCCCTTGGCAGAGCGTTTCCCCGCCGTTTGCGGCCGTTTCCGTGGTGAGCGATGGCCAAAGCCTTTCAGTCGCGCGTCGCCGTTGTGTTCGTCGGATGCCACCGCTGTGCAACGAAGATCGGCAGCTCGCCGCCATTCCTCGACCGAAACGGTTGAGATGCCTGCTCGAGGGCAGTGTGGCACTCGGCTTCCTGCGGCCCATGCCATGTCCGGTTCACCGGTGGAGCAGCGCGCTGACGATCTCCCGCGTCTCGCAGCGGCCCTCGTGGCCGCTACGAAGGGGTCCTGGGCCTTCCATCCATGCCGTGACCACGGGCTCGATCAGGGCCCGGCGTTCGTCGGTCAGATCGCTCCCGCAGGGCTCGCGACTGTTCACGCAGCCACCTCGGCACGGCATCGGCCCGGACACCGGCCCCGGGTGGCAAGGCCACATGTTCAGGCAACGTCAGAACGGATATCGAGGCGCGTATCGCCCTCTCGGAGGGCGGTACGCGGACTGATGCCCGTTTGCTGTTGCAGCTGGGTGCGGATCCCTTCAGGGACCGCACCTTTGTGGATACCTGGAACATCGCAGGTCGCTCTTCCTCCGGCGCTGATGGCCAGGCGTGGCACGTCACTCCTCGTCGACGGTCTGCAACTCGATGGGCCCATCGGCCACGTCCATCGTCTGTGGCGTCGCCAGCAGGTTGTTCAGTCCAAGGGTCAACTGCACGACGAACATGCTCAGTAGGACGGCCAGGACTATTCGGACCAGGCTGTAGATGGCGTCGACGTTCGCGGCGGTCTCGTAGTCGCCGGGCGTTCGGAGATTGGAGTTGATCACGAAGGAGACGTAGACCGCGGCGAAAACCGACAGGAACCACGCCCCGTAGGTCCAGACGACACCGCGGCCGCCTGGCAGGGCCCTGGTCCATCCCAGCCCGATGTCGGTGCGCGACATGGCGTTCGCGTGGCCGGCGCGTGCCCACCGCTGGTAGGCGTACAGAACTGCCATGAAGACCACGAAGCGCAACATGCTCGTGGTGTTGATCGTTTGGAGTGCGGTGTGCAAGGTCTGCGGGTCGTAGCCGTGGTGAGCGGCGGCCAAGGCCCACTGGTGGGCCCGCGTGCGCTCGGCGGAGAACCGCACGGCCTCGCTGACGATGGCCGCCGCGGCCGCAGCCAGTACCGTGAGCAGTGGGCCCGTCATCGAAACCCGCCCGGGACTCACCTTGGACTGGACCAGCAACGCCGCCTTGGCGTTGCGCCCGCGGCGCTGAGGCGGCTTCGACAAGTCGCTCTCCTGCTGACAGTCCGGACACAGCCCTTTGATCCCGTCAAAGGCAACTTCACGCCGCCGACACTTCCGACACGTCAGTAGCATCCCGCGCCCCCTCTTTGCTTGATCGCGGTTGAATTGAGCGCCGCATCCTATTGGGCCCGTCGGAGAGGCGTCGATACCTCTGACGCAGTGAAGATCGAGAAGGGGTGCAGGTCCCCTGAGGGGATCTGCACCCCTTCCCAGGAGACTCCAACACGGCCGAGCCCTCCGGCCGGCGCGGATGCCGCGGTCCTGCACGTTCCGGTCACGACAGATGGTGACATTACGTCACGTGCCGCCCGCTGGGACGTCTTCAGGCGCTCGTGGATGTCGATGAGGGCGGCGACGACGTCCGGGTTGTCCGCCAGGCCGACGCACTGCCCGAGCGCGGCGAGGACGGGCACGGCGTCGGTCTCGGCGGCGAAGTGACGCAGTGGTCGCCGGAGCGGTCCGTCACCATGTCCCGCGGGACCGGGATGAGTCCGGTGTCCAGGATCTCCAGCGCGTCGACGGTGAGCCGGGCCGGCTCGCCAGGTGCCGGCGGCCGGACCAGAGTGCCGGTGACGTGCGGCAGGTCGGCGGGCGGTATGCCGTTCAGCAGCTCGTGGGTGATCCGGGGGTCTCCGCTGTTGAGGTGACGACTGTGTCTGGGGCGTCGTCGGCGGGAGCGTCGGTGTCGGCGGGGCGGACGATCAGGTCGAAGGTGGCGGTGCCGCGCGGGCCGGGGGGGCGGGTGTCGCGTCGACCCGTCCGTCGACGGCGCAGTGCTTCAGGGGCGTGATTGGTGGTGCAGGCAAGTAAGGCATGTCAGCGTTTGATGCGTCCACGGATCGCGAGGACACCGAGGGCGAGGAGGGTGGGCTCGAGGAGGCGGGAGGTCATCTCGATGTAGGTGCCGACAGTGGTGAGGTTCTGCCCGCTGGAGCGGAACACCACGGAGTTGACGACGACGCGGGTGGCCTTCTCTGTGCGGGCCCAAGACCACCGCTGTGACCATCCGCCGTGCAGGGCGGGATCGGGGGTGCTGGTGTTGAGACTGATCTTGCTGCCGTTCAGGGTGCCGGTCGTGGCGGGATCGGGGTCGCGGGTGGGCAGGCCGAGGACCATCAGCAGCAGCACGGTCAGTGACATGGCGGCGAGCAGCCATGTGAAGGCGCGCGAGGCGCGCAGGCCGTAGCCGGACAGCAACCAGTACCCCCACAGCAGGCGGCGTTCGCCCTTCGTGGTGCCGGTGGTGTCATGGCGGCGCATCTCGCACTCGCCGTAGTAGAAGTCGGCGGCGCCGGGTTCGTTCTTACCGTCCTCGAAGGCTTTGCGTAGCTGCCTGTACAGCGCGGCGACGTCTTCCGGGTCGGGGGTGCGGGCGGGGTCGGTGTGATGCGGTCCGGGACGCCACAGCCGGGGTTGCGGCGCCGCGCCTTCGGTAGGGACGGGCTGGTCGGCGATGTGGGCGCGCCAGTGGTGTTCCTCGGCGAGAGTACGTCGGGGGGTGAAGCGCACCGGCCGGATGCCGCGGCGCTGCCAGCCGATGGGAGTGGGGGCGAACGTGGTGCGGCCCTCCAGGCGGATCTGGTCGAGGTGGAAGGCCCCGGAGAACAGACAGTCGGCCAGGTCGATGTCGGTCAGCACCAGGTGCGCGGCATCCACGCCCTGCACAGAGACGACCCGCACCCGGTCCGGGGACCTCGGCTGCCGACCGGGGCCCGCGAGCAGGCCCTCACTCACAGGGCTGTCGCTGTGGATGAAGTGAAAAGGGGCGGGGTGGGCGATGACCGCGACGGGGTCCGCCAGAACCGCGTGACCGAGGTCCACCGCCGCGTACCGCACGCGGAGCGTTGCAGTCGACTCCCAGCGCGTTCGCTCACACACCACCTCCAGAGCCGCTATCTCCAATGTCACCGGCAGGACGAACACCGCCCCCGACAACACCACTTGTCCCGCACACACCAGCGGTCCCAAAACCGACACGTCTTCAAACCGCACCCCGTCGAACGAAACGTCGTCGGAAAACTGAGCCGACGCAAACATGGCGTGGCGGGTGAACTGCGCCCCGTCGAACATGGCATAGCCGGAAAACTGTGCCTCGCCGAACGAGGGGATGCCGCAGAACTGCGTCTCGTAGAACCCGGCGTGGCCGGAGAACTGTACATGGGAGAACCAAGCGTCGCCGAAGAACTGTGCCCAGGAGAACCGGACCTCGCCGGAGAACTGCGCACTGCCGAACGTGGCCTCGCCGGAGAACTGCGCCCTGTGGAACCAGGTGGTGCCGGAGAACTGCGTGCCGACGAATATCGCCTCGCCACAGAACCGTGTATCAGTGAACTCTGCGTCACCGGAGAACCGTGCGTCAGTGAACTGGGCGTCGCCGGAGAACTGCGCACCGGTGAACTTGGCTTCGCCACAGAACCGTGCATCAACGAACTCGGCGTCACCGGAGAACTGTGCATCAGTGAACTCGGCGTCACCGGAGAACCGTGCGTCAGTGAACTGGGCGTCGCCGGAGAACTGCGCACCGGTGAACATGGCGATGCCAAGGTGGGGTTTGCCGGTGGAGGGGTCTTTGAGGGCGTTGAGAAGATCTCCCAGCAGTTGTTGGGTGAAGGGGGTGCCGCGGTGGTCGCTGTCGGCGCGGGGGGACAGGCCGGCTAGGTAGGCGGTGCGGTTGGTCTCGGTGAGGTGGGCCAGGCACGTGCTGTGGCCAGGGACGTGAATACCGGGGCAACCGGCCGGAGCGGTGGCCGTGTTCGCGCCGTGCCCGCAGTGCGGCCAGGGGGGAGGCGAAGGGGTGTTCATGGCGCGGCGTCTCCACGGGTGTGTGTCGGGTGCCCGTATGGACGCTCGGGGGACCGAGGCCGGTTCAGGCCCCCCGACGGACGTGTCCGTCATGCAAATGAGCAGCTCAGACACCGCAACCACCCACTGAGCTGCTCATAAAGCAGTGCTTGGGGCGGTTCTCGATGCCCTTGGCGCCGGTCAGGATACGGGTGACGTGCGACGTTCGGACGCAGATACCGCGGATCCAGTCGCCCTCAGGGAGGGGCGCCATGCTCATGCCGCTCGCCCCGCACGGCCGTGCCCGGCCTGCCCGCGCGGCGCCCGTTGACGGACGGCGTGGCAGCGTGCGCGGCGGTCGCCAGTACCGCGCGGCCGGAGTACTTCCCGTCGTAGAGGGCCGCGTCGGCGGCCCACCGCAGCACGGTTCAGGTCGCGGGAGCCGACGGCGTGCGGGGTCGCGGTTCCGAGCGAGACGGTGACGTCGACGGCCCCGCCGTCGTTCAGGACGACGGGGGTGTGGAGCATGCGGACCAGCCGCGGCCGCCCGGCCCGGCCGCACCCACGACATCACCGCCGCCCGCCGCGACCACATCCTGGCCCACCTGCGTGCTGCCGGCCTCGGCGCCCTGGCCGACCTGGGCTTCCTCGGCCGGGCCGAGGACGGAGACGATCCCGTGGTCGTCACCGGCTTCGAGGCCACCCGTGCCCGCAAGCTCACACCCGCCGAGAAGGAGGCCGACCCAGTGCTCGCCCCCGGCCGCGCCCCCCGCCGAACGCGGCTTCGCCCGACCCGAAGAACCGGCGGATCCTCACCGAGCTCCGCACCGACCCTGCCCTCGCCACCCACCTGCTCCGCGCGCTGCTCGTCCTGGCGAACATCGAGGTCACCACCGGCAAATGATCCCTACCGCAGGCAGCTCACGACCAGCACAAGCACCCGGAACGGCGTCACTGAGCCGGGATCGGCTGGGTGAGGTTCACCGGGTTGCCGTCGGGGTCCTGGATGTGGGCGACGCGCTGTCCCCACGGCATGTCGTTGGGGCCGCCGCGGACCGAGCCGCCCAGCTCCGTTACCCGGCCGAGCGTCTCATCGACGTCGTCGACACCGATGCTGAGCAAGATCCGCGACGCCTCCCGGTCCCCCGGGTCCGCCTTGGCCACCAGCCCGAGGTCGCTGTCGCCGATGCGCAGGCCGAGGTAGAAGACCGGGCCGTCCTCCGGCACTCGGAAGATCTCCTCGGCGCCGAACAATTCCGTATAGAAGCCGAGCAGGACGTCGTGGTCGGAAGTCAAGATCACTGGCTGGATGGTGGACATGGCACTCCTGTCGAGAACGGTCGTGTCGCTGGGTAGACCGTCCGAGGACGGTGAACTCATCGGCAAAGCCGCCCTGCCGGACGATCTCCACCACGGACTTCCGCCCACGACCGGCACGAGCCCCCCGAAACGAGGTCACGCCACCCCGCTGACCAGCCACTTCAAGAGGGCGGAGCTTCGATGACGGGATTCTGGGCGAACGGCCGCCACTACGGCGACGTCCGGAGCCCGAGGACCACCATCGGGTAGGCCACCCGGGTCGACTGGCGACCGGTCCGATGCATGGGGCCCGACGCCTTCGACGGGTCCTCTCTCGGAGGTGGGTGCCAGACGCTCGAGCGCCCCTCGGCAACCGTGGTCGAGGGGCGGAGGGCGGTGCTCCGGCTCGCAGGGCCGGCGCGCGGCAGCCGATCGGTCGGCGCCCGGGGGGGCGCCGTTTTGCCGTTGCGGCGTATCCCCGAAAGGACGGGCGCGTGCCCGTGCGGGCCCGTACGGACAGGATGCAGGAAGCCCCGCCAGGACGGGGGAGCCTGGCGGGGCCTGGTGACAGTGTTGCACGGCCGGTGACAGGACGGTCGGCCTCCGTATGCCGTGTCCAGGCGGCCTGCCCCGTTCGCAGCGCCCCCCTCGGGGGTGTGGCTGGTGGCCCGTCGGCCGCGCCGCTGTGCGCTCGGATCGGCGAGCGTCGCCATCACCGTCAGCGGGGTCTTGGCCGTGCTGTTCGCACACCAGCGCGTCAATTCTGAGCATGTCGCGCTACGCCACCGTCCGCACGGAGCTGTCCACCCGCGACCGCATCGCCCTGGCCTCCCACACGGAGATCAAGGGGGGCCGCGGCACGCTCGACAGCCAGGTCGAGGGCTCGTTGTGCGAGCCACTGGTCGTGGACGGCGCTGGGGGGCCGTAACAGTGAGCGTTGGAGCAGTGCTTCGCTCCGTGCCAGGCGTTTGCGTACCGCGGATGGCGAGACGGACAGGGCAGCGGCCGTCGGGCTGATGCGTGCATCGAGGCGCAGCCAGGTGGCGAGCGTGTGCCCGACGGAGATCGGGACTTCCGGCGTCCGCAGGGGACGGAACTGTCGTTGTGCCCACGCCACGACGTGGGGCATCGCGAGGAGTTCGTCCAGGCAGGGCGCCGTCGCGCCGGCGTCTGTCGTGGGGTGCTCCGGGCGGAGCGGGACGCCTGCGGCGGTCGCGCGTAGTGCGAGAGCCAGTGCAGCCTGGTCGGCGAGCCGGTTCAGGTCAAGGCCCAGCAGCTTCTGTACGAGTGTGAGGCGAGCCGCCAGGGTGTTGCGGTGGATCTTCAGATGGGTGGTCGCATGGGAGGAGAAACTGAGCCATGACGCGGCCGTGGCGAGCAGTTCCCTGCTGTCCGGGTCCTGCGGGCGCCGTGCGCAGTGGGCGCGCAGCGGCGCGAGGAAGACCGCGGCCCAGGCCGCCGCGGCCCGCCCGATGGTGAGCGTCAGGTCGGGGTTGGCCGCGAACGAGGCGCGCCGTTCGGTGCGGTGGCGTGCCGCGGCCAGGGCGTGGAAGGCCTGGCCGTAGCCGATGGCGAGGTCGCGTAAGGGCACGGGGTCACTCACCCCGATCCAGCAGGTGTCCACCACGGAGGGGGGCCAGGTCGGCTCGGCGGGGATGTCGGGGCGGGTCTCGGAGCCGGCGGGTGCGAGTACCACCAGGTGGTTGACGTACACGGGACACGGCACGATCCACGCGTCGTCGACCGCCCTGGCCCAGGTGTCCGCGACCGCCCTGCGCATCGTGCGCGGTCCCTCGATGAGATACATCCGCACCACGTCGGGCAGTGCGGGTCGCAGCGCCCCCGCGACTTGGCGAGCGGCGGTCACGTGACCGTTCATCAGCAGGTGCACCACGGCTTCCCGGGTCCGGGCATCGGCGTCCCGGAGCCGGCGCTGCTCCTGCCGGGCGTGCTCCAGCTGCCAGCACAGGCTCAGGCCGGCTGCGGCATCGGCGAGCAGGAGCGGCAGACCGGGTGGCATCGGCCGTGGTACCACGGCGGCGAGAAGGGGCGCGCGGGCACCCGATGGGCCGTCGAGGGGAAGAACGACGCACGTGAGGGCTTCCTCGTCGATGGTCGCGGACCTGAGCCCTCGCGCGGTGGCCTCCCGAACCCCGTGCAGTACGAGACCGTGCTCGATCCTGCCGAGGGGCCGTGGGGGCGGGGAGGCAGCGACGCCCAAGTGGTTCACCAGGAGGACGGCGGCCCGGGTACGGTCGGCCAGCCAGCGGAGCAGCAGTGCGGTGCCGCCCTTTCGGGCGGCCCGCTGCATGTCCAGCACGTCGTCGGCCCGCCGAACGCGTCCGACTGCTGCCGCGTCCGTACACGGATCACCACCGTGCATGTCACTCCCCCCGAGAGACACCCGAATCCGCTCAGCCGGAGCGTATCCGGGGCTCTGCCAGGCGGACAAAGGGGCTCGCTGTGCGGTCGTGCACCGGACGGGCCGCTTCACAGCGCACCGGCGTCCTTCAGCCGCCGTAGGTCATGCGGCGCCCACCTGACACCGGGCCGTCCAGGGCGTCGTAGCCCCGTGCGGGCCCTCGGCAGCGTCGGCGTGAAGCAGGTACCGCCCGCGCCACCAGCGCCGAGCCCGCCCTGCTGTACGACCCGCCGCGCCTGCCCCTCCACGGCGGACGCGGCGAAGCACCCGCTCGTCGGCGGCAGCGGCATCCACAGGACCTGACGGGACAGACGCTCGATGGGAGAAATCACGTGAAGACCAAGATCAGGTCCATGCTGACCGCAGCGGCCGTCGCGACCATCGCCATGGTCCGAAGCACCGGCATCGGGCACGCCCACCCGTACCGCGCGGCGTCCAGGTGATCAACCACCACACCGGTATGTGCCTCCAGGCGGCGGCACCAACGTCGCCGTCGGCTACGGATCCGGGCGCCCGTCCGGGACGCGGGCCCGGCGGTCTGCGGCTGTGCCGTGCGGGCGCGAGTGACCGGAAGCGTCGCCGCAGGCAGGCAGCGCCGGGGCCCGGGGCCTTGGTCGTGCGCCCGCCTGGATCGTGTGTCAGACCATGGCGAGCCGGTCCACCAGCAGCTCCACCCTCGGCTCCGCGTACTCGGGAAGCAGGCGGCCCGAGCGGGTCAGGGTGGCGAGCCCGTGCAGGGACGCCCAGAACACCTCGGTGAACAGCCCCGGGTCGATGCCGGTCCCGGCGACCTCGCTCAGGCTTTCCATCAGCGCGGCGAAGGCGTCCTTCAGCGGCTTTGGGGTGTCCTCCTGTGCGTACGCCAGGCCGCCGTCGAGCTGGAAGATGGCGTCGTAGACCGCCGGGTTGCGGGCGGCGAAGTCGAGGTAGGCGCGGGCCAGGGCGGCGATCCGGGCGCGCGGGCCGTCCGCGGCAGAGGTCGCGGCACGCACCGCCACGGCCATCTCGGCGGCGCCCTGCAGGGCGACGGCGCCGATGATCTCACGCTTGCCGCGGAAGTGGCTGTAGAGGACGGGCTGACTGTATTCGATGCGCTCGGCGAGCCGGCGGGTGGTGACCGCGTCCCAGCCCTGCTGCTCGGCGAGTTCGCGGGCCGCCGCCACGATGAGTCGCTCGCGCTCCGCCCGTTCGCGCTGCTTGCGTTCTTGTACCGACATGAATCGATCCTAGCATCGCTAGACAATCGAGCGGCAGCAGTACTAGCGTTGCCTCATCGGCTAGCAGCGCTAGTCCAATACGGAGGGATCGTCATGCTCAACGCACTCGAGGTCGTCACCACCGTGATCGTCGGCCTGATGGTGGGGGTGGAGTTCTCCGTCGCCTTCATCATGAACCGGATCCTGGACGCTCTTCCCGAGAACAGCGGCCAGCTCGGCCACGCCCACGGCGGCCGGATGCTCGGCGCCCTGATGCCGTTCTGGTACATAGGTTCGCTCGTCCTCAGCGCGATCTGGGCCGTCGCCGGATGGCACCACCACGGCGCCGGACTCGTCGTCACCGCCGCCGGCCTGCTGATCGTCAGCGTGGTGATGTCGATGCTGCTGCTCGTCCCGATCAACAACCGGAACAAGACCTGGACGCCCGACAACCGGCCCGCCGACTGGAAGCAGCAGCTGCACCGCTGGAACCGCTACCACTACGTCCGCGTCGCCGTCATCATCGCCGCCTTCACCCTGCTGGTCGCCGCCCGCACCTGATACCACCGCGGCCCCGGCATTGCTCGTCCACCGGTCGGTGGCCTCTGGGGCGGCTCGGCGCTCAAGGAATGGCGCGGACAGGGCATCTACCGGGCCATGGTCGCTCACCGAGCCCAACTCGCTGCTGCCCGCGACGTCCCCTACGTCTATGTCGACGCCTCAGCCGACAGTGCCCCGATACTCACCCGCCTGGGCCTGCACGCGGTCACCACGACGACACCGTATGTCTGGTCGCCCTGACTGCAGCGATCAGTAAGAAGGCGTGCTCGACCTGCCCATTTCCAAGCTTCATCGCGTCAGTCCCCTCGCCGCTCAGAGCGCTCCGGCCAGGATCCAAGGAAAGGGACGGGACTGACGGGACCGAAGAATCAGCATGCCTTCACCCGGCACCCCGGCACCGCGGCCTCACGGCATCGCAGGCGCGGTTGCCGACATCGCCGGTCGGTCCACAGCGCTGGAAGGTCACCCCGACCGATTTGGTGCCTTCATCTGCGCCTGAATGTCTTCGATGACGAGTGAGGCGTCCTCGCAGCGCAGGTGCGTGATGACGTGGTCGCGGACCGCGTCACGCAGCCGGTCGGCGTCCCGCACCGATCCATTCGGCAGCCACTGCATCCGGTTCGCGGTCACATGCCCGGCACGTGCCGACAGCGTCCAGACGTTCTTCTTCGGCAGCTCCGCCAGCAGCCCCTCAATGAACTGCGCGAACACCGCCCGAGGCTCCGGCCGATTGAACGAGCACCCCAACAAACCAGTCACGGTGCCCAGTTCAGGGCTCCCGCTGGAGGAAGAACAGGACCACGACGAGGGCTGCTCCTGGGGCCACTCGGTGCTCGTCGACGTGGGCG
The DNA here is from genome assembly GCF_059510455.1 of Streptomyces sp. NTD91. Lineage (NCBI taxonomy): Bacteria > Bacillati > Actinomycetota > Actinomycetes > Kitasatosporales > Streptomycetaceae > Streptomyces > Streptomyces sp. NTD91. Next base: position 51,702 of record NZ_JCAJZW010000022.1, on the reverse strand, counting down.
GCGGCCTGGTGGCCCTGGGTGGCGGTGTCGGTCTCGCGGCCTCGATCCCGGTGGACGGGGTGGTCGCCACGGCAGCGGTCGGCGGCGCGGTCGTCGGCGTGGGAACCTTCGCCGACAAGCTGTTCCACGAGCACTGGAGTGAGGACTGGGACGACCACGGCGCGGTCGTGGGCACGCTGGACGGCATCGGCCACTCCGGGACCCAGGCGTGGAATGCGGGCGTGGGTATGGTGACCGGCACCGGCCACTGGATCGGCGACGTGGTTCGACCGGGGCGCCGGGTACTGGCTGCGCCGGATCGCACATGGCTGCTTCCAGCTCGCCCTGCTGCTGTTCGCCGGGCTCGTCGTGACCGCCTTCTACGCGGGGTTCTGGGAGGCGGTGGGGGTGCCCCGCTCCGCACGTACCGCGGTGTACGCGGTGACGGCGGTCGCCTGCCTGCTCAGCCTCGTCGCGGGTTTCGTGCGCACTCGGCGCGCACCGGCGGAGATCCCCACCCCCGAACAGGCATGGCGGGAGCACCGTTCCCGCCAGCGCAGGAACGCCGCCTCGGCCGCAGGCGGCCGCTGGACGCTGCTCCTCCTCGCGCCCGTCCTGCCCGCTATCGTCGCCTGGGCGATCGGCACCTGGGCCGCCCCGACGCTCACGCGCCGCACCGCCGCCGAGATCGGCGCCCGCCAGGACTACGAGCGCCGGGTGCACGAGCAGGACGAGCGGGCCGAGGCCGCCCGACCGCTCCCGCCCCGACCCGAGGCCTTGCTGTTGAGGGTGTCCCCCGCCCATCGAATACACAGAGTGATGGCAGCAGGGGAGACCGTGGGGGTCAGGTGCCAATTGGCACCTGACCCTAGCTTCGTGAGTACCGGACCAGCACGGGCAGTGCTCGCCGATCGGCCGGTACGGCCCGATGAACTCTCACTCGGCGTCCGTCAGTTGCACTTGCGTCACTTACGAGGGTCTACCGGTGCGGGCCCACCACGAGGGCGGATCCCGCAGATTGATCACGACTTGGTATGCGCCCTAGCAGGGCACCGTGGCGGGTCGGCCGACCAGGTGCCGCTGGAGGAATTCCAGTTGGTGCCCCAGTAGCCGGGCGAACGTGTCGTTGGTCGGCGCGGCATGTGTCATCCCGCTCAGCGGTAGCACCTCATGCGGCTTCCCAGCGGCCAGCAGAGCGCTGGAGAACTGCAGGGTGCTGGCCACGAAGACGTTGTCGTCCGCCAGTCCGTGCATCAGCAGCAACGGGCGGCTGAGCTTCGGAGCGTCGGCGAGCAGCGAAGACCGCTCGTAGTGCTCCGGGTACCGGTCGGGCAGACCGAGGAAGCGCTCTTTCCAGCAGGCGTCGTAGAGCCGCTGGTCGGTGAGCGGGGCGCCGGACACCGCGGCGTGGAAGACGTCGGGCCGGCGCAGCGCCGCGGCGGCGGCCAGAATCCCGCCGAACGACCAGCCGCGGATGCCGACCCGGCCGAGGTCCAGCTCCGGGTGGCGCTCAGCCGTCGCGTGCAGCGCGGCGACCTGGTCGTCCAGGGTCGGGCCGATCAGGTCGCCGTAGATCTCCTTCTCCCAGCGCGGCCCGCGTCCGGGCGTGCCGGCGCCGTCCGTCACCAGCACCGCGAAGCCCTGTTCGGCGAACCACTGAGAGACGAGGGTGTGAGCGGTCTGTTCGGCCATCACCTTCTGCATGGCGGGGCCGCCGTAGGGGTCGACCAGCACCGGCAGCGGGGCGTCACCGGTCCGGTGCCAGGACGGCAGGAAGAGGTGTGTGCGCAGTTCGCGCGGCCCGACGGCGGCGGATTCGACACGCAGTTGGAGCAGCGGTCGTTGGGCGTGCGAGCTGATCTCGACGGGCGCGGGGCCATCCGGCTCCGGTCGGCCGTCCCCGGTCAGGCGGTGCACGGTGGTGTGCGAGCCCGGCAGATCCAGCGTGCGTGTGGTGTGTACGAACGTGCCGCCGCAGAATGCGCCGGAGTGCACGCCCGGCTGCTCGGTCAACCGGCGTATGTCCTGGCCCGGACGGTATCTCCACACATGGCGCTCGGTGGGTTCTGCGGACGCCGTGAAAAGCACTGTCTCGCCGTCCACCGCGAGCACCTCGTGCAGTTGCAGGCCGTCCGGCGTGACAGGCGTGCCGTCGATGCTCAGGTGCCGGGTCTCGTTCCGGTCGAGGTAGTCGACGAGCAGGCCGGTGGCTGTCCGCGCGGGCACTCCGGGCACCAGCAGCTCCACCCAGCGCTCATCGTGCCGCTCGGCCAGGAGGCTGGTCGTACCGTCTGCCGGGTCGACGGCCAGTACCTGGAGCGTGCGCTGGTCGCGGCTGAGGACGGCGGCGAACGGACCGTGTCTGTCCCAGCTGGCCGCGGGGAGGTACTCGAAGCCGGCCCGGTCCCAGTGGACCTCGGTGCGGCTGCCCGCCAGGTCGGCGATCCAGAGCGTGACGTCGGCGTTGGCGGCACCGACCTGCGGGTAGCGCATCGTGCGCGGCGGCTTGGCGGGATCGGCCGGATCGGCGATGTACCACAGCCCGACCTCCCGGTTGTCCACCCGGGTGGTCAGCAGCCGCTCCCCGTCCGGTGCCCACCAGTACGCCCGGTAGCGGCCCATCGACTCGCTCGCCACATGCTCCGGCAGGCCGAAGAAGACGTCCGGACCTTCCTCCGGCTCGGGCGCGGCCACCGCTCGGTCGCCACTGCCGTCGGCGCCGATCACCCGGAGCGCGCCGCCGGAGACGTAGGCGATGTACCGGCCGTCCGGGGACGGGCGCGGGTCCACCACCGGCTGCCGAGCGGGCAACTGCCGGACGGCGCCGGAGTCTGTATCCACCGTCCACAGCTGCCCAGAGAGGGCGAACGCGGCCACCTGGGCGGCCGTGTCGGTGGCGTAGTCGGTGATCCCGGCGGCCTGCTGCCGGGCGCGCTCGCGCCGGATGCGCTCCTCCTCCGGCACCTCATCGGCCGCGTCGCCGAGCAGCCCGGCGGGGTCAGCCAGCAGCCGCTCCGCGCCGGTTGCCAGGTCGAGCTTCCACAGGCACCCGACCGGATCGTCCCCGGCCCGGCTCCGCAGAAACAGGACACAGGCACCGTCCGGTGCCACGGTGAAACGGGCGGGTGCGCCGAGGGCGAAGCGGCGGGTGCGGGCGAGCTGTCGCAGAAGTGGGGAAGTCACCATGCCTGGCACTGTGTCATTCGTTCGGTATAGCAGCATGGGAATATCGAGATCGTTCACACGGCGGGACTGCATGATGCTGCGTCGCACCAGGGACCAGGCTCACAGACTGTTTCAGTCCATGCCCGCGTTCCGGGCGCCAGGTGGGCACCAACCGCACCTGCCCGGCGCCCGGTCACAGCCGCTCCGCCATGCGCGTTGAGCGGGTGCGACCTGGGCGTCCTTCACCGACTCCCCACGTACGGGTCATCGTCTTCCCCTCCGGCGTCGGAGGCGTCATCGCTGAGGACTGAGGAAGGCGTTCCCCTCGTCAGTGAACTCGGTGCGCTCACGCTGGTCGTCCGGGCCTTCATAATGCCGGCTCGCTCGCGGCCGGCTCCGCCAGCCGTGCCGAAACCGGCGGCAGCCCCACGCCAGGAGTGTTCGATCAACGGTGGATCTGAGGAGCACGCGAGTACGTGATCCACAAAGGCCTGCCCGGGCGGTTGCGGATGTCAGGTGAGGATGCTGATGCCGTCCCCGAGCAGCTTGAGGCCGAGGACGAAGAACAGGACGGCCATGACGGCGACGTTGTGCTGAGCCGCCCAGTCTCGCCAGCTGCCGAGGATGTTCTTCGCCCGCTCGCCCATGATCAGGTAGACGGCCAGCGGCGCGAGCACGCCGAGGGAGGCGATCACGACGAAGATCGCCAGGGCTCCGATCTGCTGCGGCACCGGGATCCCTGCGGAGCTGATCGATGCGCCCGCGGCGATCGTCAGCGGTGCGTTCTTGAGATTGGCAGCTGAGAGCAGCAGCCCCAGCCCCAGGACCTTGGGCGGGGTGAAACGGTCGATCGCCGCCATCCACTTCGGGAGCTGCGCCTGGGAGGGGTCTTTGGGGCGCCGGCGCCATTGCCGGGCGCCGAAGAGGGCCAGCAGCAGGCCGAGAGCAAGTTTCAGGGCTCCCACCCAGGTGGACGGGTGCCTGGCGGTGGAGGCGCCGCCCGTGCCGCCGATCGCCAGCATGATCGCGCCCAGCAGCGCGAGTCCCAGGAGCCAACCGAGAGCGAAGAGGGGGCCGTTGAGGCGACCTCGGGGCGTGGCCAGGATGAGGATGATCGCCACGATGGGGAGCGGGCTGACGGCGACACCTGCTGACAGACCCAGCACATCACCGACCGCGTGTCCCAAGGCGGCCTCCCTTCACTGGCAATCGTGCAGGGCAAGGACGCCCGGCTGCCGGGCTCCGTGGCACGGCTGAGCGAGAACGCACCGTGCGGACCCCTTCCGCTCATCGTCAAGGGGTGTCGGCTCCGAGGCGCGGTGTCAGCGTCGAACGGGTGAGTCGCCGGTGCAGAGATGAGGCAGGCCGCCTTCAGCGCGCGTCTCGACGACGGGCCTGCCCACGGTGGGGCGAGTCGGCCGCCTAGCTGGGCACCTCGCACGGGTTGTGCGCCATGAACAACCGCCCCGAGACCGTCATGGCCCCGGGGCGGCTGATATCGACTGGAAGCCCGATTCCACGCTTGAGGATCTTGCCGGTGGGCCCTTTGGGGAAAGCGTCGACGAGCCGGCCCCCCGTGGGTACGTGTACGGTGCCACGCGCTCGCGCACGACTGGCGCAATTCTTGGCGTCGGCACGGCCGCTGCGACACTGCTCGATCCGGCCCGCGACGCCCGGCGCCCGGCGGGGCGCGGGCGAGCGACCGCCCGGACGACCAGATCCACCAGGTCCTCCACGAAGCGCGCGTTGGGCAGTTCACGTTCCGTCAGCGAGCGGTACACCAGCGGCGCCGCGACCAGCGTGGCGGCCGACCGGATGTCGACGTCGGGCCGTACCTCGCCTCGGGCGATCCCTCGTTGCAGGATGCGGCGCGTCTCGGCCATCGTCCGATCCGTGTAGTCCACGTACTCTCCACGGGCCCCGCCCGCCTCGGCGGACGCCGCGATGAGTTCGGTCAGCAGCCGCGCCGTACCCGGCAGTCGGTACGCCTCCAAGCGCGCGGTCAGCACCTCGCGCAGCTCGGCCCGGATGTCACCCAGGTCCGGCACCGACAGCGGACCGATGCGTGACTCGGCCGCCGCGATGATCAAGGCCTGCTTGGACGGCCAGCGCCGGTAGATGGCCGGCTTGCTCACCCCGGCCCGAGCAGCCACGGCATCCAACGTCACCGCTTTCACGCCCTGCTCGGTCACCAGCTCGATCACTGCCTCGAGGGTGTCGTCCGTGACCCGCTCCTGCCGCGGCCGCGCCGGTCCGCGTTCGGCCTTCTGTGTCTGTGTGCCGACCATGCTCCGAGAATACGGTCGCCGAGAGAACCCCCGTCAGGTGCCGGCCGGTACAGTCGCGCCGAGCTGTCAGCGAGGGAGCCGCGCGGAGTCATGAGCCGGACACACGCGCCGACGAAGGTCGTCGCGGAGCTCGTCGGCGTCCCAACGAGCGCCGTCGAGGAGCCGCTGGAGGCGGTCGGGGGGGTGTCCGGCGTATTCGGCCAGTTGCCAGCCGTTCTTGCGCCCGACCGGGCCCAGCAGTCCTAGGGTGCGTTTCAAAAGTGCTGGTCGCAGCCATCAACGAATGGCTGTGAACAGCACTTTTGAAACGCACCCTAGAACTGGTCGATGCCCTCTCGCCCCTGCTGGGCCAGCACCCCGGACGTGCCGCGCAAACAGCGATCATCGTCCCTGAGTCCTATGTCCCCTACGACGACGCACCACCCGCCGCACCCCCTGCCGTCCTGCGCCGCATCGCAGCAGCCCTCTGGGCACACGACTCCGTCGGTCTTCGGTGAAGCCTGCCACGGCCCGCACGGCAGAGAAGCGCTCCCCGGATCGGCCACAGGACAACTCGAGCATCCCTTCAGACCACCCTGTGAACTTAACACTTAGCCGGTGTTGACAAGGGCAGGAGCCAAGATGACTGACAAGGACAGCTTTGGCGTCGCATCCAACGGCGGAGCAGACCACAAGAGCGGGGCTCGGCTGATCCTGCGGCTTGTGGATGAGGTGTATAACAGTCACCGTTTCGACCGGCTCAACCACTACTACCGTGAGGACCATCAGGAGCACGACCCGCGGGTCGCGCCGGGGCGGGGCGGCCTGAGCGAATTCTGGAGTGAGCTGGTGCGGGGATTTCCTGATCTCACGGTGACGGTGGAGGGTCTGCTCGCCGACAACGACCGGGTGATGGCGTTCATGACCTGGCGAGGGCGGCAGGTTGGCTCCTTCGCAGGACGGCGCGCGAGCGGTCGGGAGCTGGTGCTGCATACCAGTGAGCTGTTCCGAGTGGAAGCAGGCCGCGTCGCCGAGCATTGGGCCGTCGTGGACTACTCGGTCCTCAGGCCATTCGGTGCGCTGCCTCGCCAGGGGCCCGGCCCGGCGCAACCGCAGTTGCTCGGACCGCACAGCGACACCGAACGGGCGAACGCGGACGTTGTACTGCGTGCCTACCGGGAGGTGATGACGGGGCACAGACTGGACCAGGCAGAGGTCTACTACGAACGGGACTACCTGCACCACAACGCGCAGATGCCCGCCGTTCCCCATGGGGTCGAGGCGTTCAAGGAGTACTTCGCCGGCAACTTCTCGGCGTTCCCCGACTTGACGGCCACGGTGGACCACCTGCTCGCAGACGGGGACAAGGTGATGGTGTTCGCCACCTGGCGCGGGCACTTCACGGGCGTTTCACGCGGGCGGACTCCGACGGGCCAGCGGCTGCTCATGCGCACCTCCGACCAGTTCAGGCTGGTCCGCGGGAAGGTCGCCGAACACTGGGAAGTGGTGGACTACTCGGGGCTGCAGGACGCCGGGATTCCGGTGCGCCCGGTGACCACCGGCTGAGCAGGCATCAAGGCCAGAACCCGCGTGGGACCGCCGCCAGTGAGGCGGGGGTCCCACGGTCAGCGTATGGGGGCAGGGGCGCCGTCCGCGCCCGGCTGCCCGGGAACGCGGGGACGGAGCGTCAGTCGACCTCTGCGAGCGCCTGACTGAACTGTGCCGCATACAGACGGGCGTAGGCCCCGCCCGCGGCGAGCAGTTCGGAGTGGCTGCCCTGTTCCACGATGCGGCCGGACTCCATCACCAGGATCACATCCGCGTCCCGGACGGTCGAGAGCCGGTGGGCGATGATGAAGCTGGTCCTGCCCTGGCGCAGTGAGTGCATCGCCCTTTGGATCAGTACTTCGGTGCGGGTGTCCACCGAACTGGTGGCTTCGTCCAGGATCAGGATGGCCGGATCTGACAGGAACGCGCGGGCGATGGTGATCAGCTGCCTCTCGCCGGCGCTGACACTGTTCGATCCCTCGCCCAGGACGGTGTCGTAACCGTCCGGGAGCGTTCGCACGAAGTGATCGACATGGGTGGCCATGGCCGCCTCGACGACCTGTTCGCGGGACGGATCCACTGCACCGTAGGCGATGTTCTCGGCGATGGTGCCGTCGAAGAGCCAGGTGTCCTGGAGCACCATGCCGAAGTTCGAACGCAGCTCGTCCCGTGACATGGCCGCGATGTCCACCCCGTCCAGGGTGATGCGCCCCGCAGTGACCTCATAGAACCGCATGAGCAGGTTGACCAGGGTCGTCTTGCCTGCCCCCGTGGGGCCTACGATGGCGACCGTCTGGCCAGGCTTGACCGTCAGGGAGAGGTCCTCGATCAGCGGCGCGTCGGGCGTGTAGCTGAAGGTGACCTGCTCAAAGCGGACACACCCGTCCACCTTGTCCAGGCGCGCCGGTGCGGCGGGCTCCGGCTCCAGTTCCGGCTCGTCGAGGAAGGCGAAGACACGCTCGGCGGAAGCGACTCCGGACTGGATCACGTTGGCCATGCTTGCCATCTGTGTGAGCGGGGCACTGAACTGGCGGGAGTACTGCATGAACGCCTGCACATCACCGATGGACAGAGTGCCGGAGGCAATGCGCAGACCTCCCACCACGGCCACCAGGACGTAGTTGAGGTTGCCGATGAAGAGCATGGCGGGCTGCATCATGCCGGAGACGAACTGGGCCTTGAAACCAGCGGCGTAGAGCGCGTCGTTGTGCTCCCGGAACCTTACCGCCGCCTCCCACTGCCGCCCGAAGACCTTCACCAGCACGTGCCCGGTGTACATCTCCTCGATGTGCCCGTTGAGCCGACCGGTGATCGCCCACTGCTGGGAGAACTGGGCCTGGGCCCGTTTGCCGATCACGGCTGCGACGTAGATGGACACCGGAACTGTGACCGCCGCGATCAGGGCGAGTAGGGGGGAGATCAGACACATGACGACCAGGACGCTGACGACGGTGAGAACGGAGTTCACGATCTGGCTGAAGGTCTGCTGCAACGTCTGATTGACGTTGTCGATGTCGTTGCTGACCCGGCTCAGTAGCTCGCCGTGCGGCTGCCGGTCAAAGTAGCTCAGGGGCAGCCGCGACAGCTTGCCCTGGGCTAGCTCCCGCAGGCGGAAGGTCGAGCGCTGCACGATGACCGCGGTCAGACGCCCCTGGACGAGGATCAGCAGGGCAGCGGCTGCATACACGGCCGTGGCGAGCATGAGCACCTGGCCGATCCGCTCGAAGTCGATGCCTGCCCCAGGCACGGCGTGCATCGACGCGAGGGCGTCGGCCTGCGCGCGGTCGCCCTGCTCCCGCAGGCGGGCCGCGGCTTCGGCGGCGGGCAGGCCAGAGGGGAGATGGCTGCTGACGACACCGGCGAAGATGATGTCGGTGGCGTGGCCGAGGATCTTCGGGCCGATCACCGACAGAGTGACGCTGAGGGCGCAGACCGCGAGTGCGGCAGACATCAGCGCCCGTTCGGGGCGCAGCACACCGAGCAGCCGACGGCTGGTTCCCCGGAAGTCGTTGGCAGGCTGGGCCCGTCCGCGGCCAGGGCCGCCGCCCCCGTGCGGGCGGGCCCCCGGTCCGCTTGGACGGGCTGCTTCTGCGTTTCCGGGGGGCCTGCTGGAGGGCAGTGAGCGGCTCATCAGGCGGCCTCACTCTCGGTGAGCTGGGATGACACGATCTCCTGGTAGATCCGGTTGCCGCCGAGCAACTCGCTGTGGGTGCCCGTACCGACGACCCGGCCCTCGTCGAGGATGACGATGCGATCGGCGTCCCGGATGGTGCTGACGCGCTGGGCGACCAGGACGATCGCCGCATCGGCGGTCTCCCGGGCGAGGGCCGTGCGCAGAGCGGCGTCGGTGGCGTAGTCGAGGGCGGAGAAAGAGTCGTCGAACAGGTAGATACGGGGGCGGTGGACCAGGGCGCGGGCGATGGCGAGTCGCTGGCGCTGGCCTCCGGAGACATTGGTGCCGCCCTGAGAGATCTCCGACTGAAGACCGTCGGGCATCTGCTCGACGAAGTCACGGGCCTGGGCGACCTCGAGGGCGTGCCACAGGTCATCGTCTGTGGCGTCGGGGTTGCCGTAGCGGAGGTTGGAGGCGACCGTGCCCGAGAAGAGGTACGGCCGTTGCGGCACGAGGCCGACGGCGGACGAGATGGCTTGCGGGTCGAGCGTGCGCACGTCGAGGCCATCGATGCGGACGGAGCCGTCGGTGGCGTCGATCAGCCGCGGGATGAGACGCAGCAGTGTGGTCTTGCCGCTGCCGGTGCGCCCGATAACGGCGGTGGTCTCGCCGGGGCGCGCGATCAGGTCGATACCGCTGAGCACCGGCTGCTCGGCACCGGGGAAGCGGAACTCTACGTTCTGCAGCTCTAGTTCGCCTCGCACGGTGGCTGAGGCGGACGGCTGCGCGGGCGGCGTGACGCTGGTTTGCGTGTCGAGCACCTCGAGGATGCGTTCCGCGCAGACCTCGGCCCTGGGGACCGTCATCAGCATGAAGGTCGCGGTGACCACCGACATCAGGATCAGCACCAGATAGGTGAGGAAAGCGGTCAGGGATCCGACCTCCATGCTCCCGGAGGCGATACGGTGCCCGCCGAACCAGAGGACAGCCACAGAAGAGCCGTTCATTACGACGAGGACCGAGGGGTACATCAGCGCCATCAGCCGGCCGACGCGCAGATTCACATCGGACACCTCGGTGTTGACCTCTTCGAAGCGCCGTCTCTCCCGCTGATCGCGGACGAAGGCACGAATCACCCGGGCACCGGTGATCTGTTCCCTCAACACCCCGTTCACCCGGTCGATACGGGTTTGCATGACACGGAACTGCGGACTCAGCCTGCTGACGATCAACGCGATGCAAGCGGCTAGCACCGGGACGGCGATCAGCAGGATGACGGAGCTCTCCGCGTCCTGACGGAGTGCCAGCACGATGCCGCCCAGGCAGGTAAAGGGCGCCACGATCATGAGCGTGAGCGTCATCAGCACCAGCGTCTGCACCTGCTGCACGTCGTTGGTGCTGCGGGTGATCAGCGACGGAGCGCCGATGCGGTCCACTTCACGAGCGGAGAACGTCTGGACGTGATCGAAGACCGCCGCCCGTACGTCACGGCCGACGGCCATGGCGACCCTGGCGCCGAAGTACACGGCGATGAGCGAGCAGACGATCTGCAGGAACGACACAGCGATCATGACGCCGCCGGTCCGCAGAATGTAGGGTGTGTCTCCCGTCACCACGCCCTTGTTGATGAGGCCGGCGTTGAGGGTCGGCAGGTAGAGGGTCGCCAGTGTCTGCGCCAACTGCAGCACCAGGATGAGGGTGAGGGCTCTGCGATGAGGAGGCAGATGCGCTCGTAAGAGTCGGATCAGCAAGAAGTGTCTCCAGAAGTGGGTTGGTCGGCGCTAGCCGAGGGCCGGGAAGCGAGAGCGAGTTCGGCCGAGAAGCGGTCGACGGCCGTCAGCAGGAAACGGCGGATGACCGGTTCGTCCGCCGGGGCGACGTGGTCGAAGAAGCCCTCGAAGGTTTGGGACAGTTCGGCGTCGGACACCGACAGGCGTCGTCGTCCGGCCTCGGTCAGATACAGCCGGACCACCCTGCGGTCGACCTCCGAGCGGCGACGCTCGAGCAGTCCGTCCTTCTCCAACGTGTCCACGACGCCGGTCAAGGTGGAGGCCGCCACCATGGTGGCCTTGGCGATCTCCTTCGAGGTCTGACCGTCCGCCACGCCGAGCCGGCGAAGGACGTTGAAGGCGGTCCATCCGATGCCCAGGCGCTCGTTCAGCAGCCGGACCCACGTACTGCCGGACAGCCGGGCCGCGAGTGCGAACAGCTGCCCGATAGGTGCATCGCTGCTGAGGGGCTGAAGGGCTTCCAGCTCTGATCCCTCAATATACTTCATGGCCTCATGATTAGGTACCGAAGTATATCGGGTCAAGGAGCGCCGAGACTGCAGCCCCAGTGTGGAAGCGGCGCCGGGGCGGGTACGGCCGCCCTCTTGTCAGGTGCCGAGTCCGCGGTCTCCCGTGAGCTCTCGGACGATGGCCCGCTCCAGCTCAGTCAGCGGCTGATCGGGGACCAACTGCTCGGGACCGCCCAGAGGCGGAGCGCTGAGGAGGTAGCTGCCACCGAGCAGAACCGTCGGTCCCACCTGCATGGCACCGAAAGCGACCAGACTGTGCCAGACCGCCCCGGCACAGCGGCGTACCAACCTCTTCACGCCTGTCCACCTCCTCGCGTAATCGGCCAGGCTCCGCCGTTCGTCGGCGAAGCCAAGGTGATAGTGGTGGCGCACGGCGAGCCGCCGCCCCAGTCGGGCCGCCGCTGCAGGAACTCCAGGCGCGCCGTGGCGACCACCAGGAGCGGGACGGAGCCGACGGTGCGGACGACGTCGCTGATGAAGTCCGGGAGCGTCTCGTCGGCCTGGTGCACGTCCTCGAAGACCGTGATCAAAGGGCGTATTGCCGATGCCTGTTCCAGCACACTCCGCCAGGCGGTGAAGGCCTCGTCCCGGAGTGCAGCGGTTGGCGCGTCGGCACTGTGGGCGGTAGGGCGCAGGGCCTCGGCCACCTCCGCCAGCACGGCTGCGGTGGCCATCCCGTCCGGATCGCCGGGCCGGGTCCGCCCGACGACGCACCGGACGGCCCCCTCGTCCTCGCGTACGACGTTGCGGAGTCGGGCGACCAACCGGCTCTTGCCCGCGCCCGGGCCGCCCAGGATCGTGACGAGGTGAGCCTGTCGCCGCCGCCGGACCCACTCCAGCACACTGTGCAGCACGCCCAGTGCCGGATCGCGGTCGAGCGCCCGCATCCCGTCCCGTCGCGCCGATGCCGCCCAGGTCGCGGACCCTCTGCCGCGGGGTCCTTGGACCGTCGCCAGCGCCGGTCTCGGAGCCGTCAGCCGGGCCGCGGACACACCACGCGCTCCGGCGGTCGATCGCACCGCAGAGGCCGCGACCTGCGGTGCTGCTCCGCCTGTGGCCCGTACCGGGACTGCTCCTAACTCCGGAGCGGCAAGCGCCGGATCGTGGTTCAGAATCGCCCGCTCCAACTCCGCTAGCTCACGGCCAGGCTCCAGCCCCAGCTGATCGAGCAGGGCGCTACGGTGCCGGTGGTAGACGCGCAGGGCCTCGACCTGCCGGCCGCAGCGATACAGGGCCTGCATCAGCAGGCCGCACATCCGCTCCCGCAGGGGGTCCAAGTCCATGGCTGTCTGCAGTTCGCCCACGACCTCGTGGTGGCGGCCGCAGGCCAGCTCGGCCTCGTAAAGGTCCTCGTGCACGGCCATGCGCATGCTGTGCAGGCTGGTCAGCTCCGGCCAGGCGATGCCCGATTCGGTGAGGTCCTCCAGCGCCGAGCCCCGCCACAGCGCGCGGGCGTCTCGCAGCAGGCGCGCGGCGCTGCCGAACGAGCCGGCTGACAGCTCCGCCCGTCCCTGTTCCGCGGACCGCTGGAACCGCGCGAGGTCTAGGCTCTGGGGATCCAGCCGCAGCGCGTATCCGGGGGAGCGACTGACCAGCGCCGCTGCGGTGGCGTCGACTCGGTACCGCGCGAGGGTGCCCCGCAGTCCGGAGATGGCGTTCTGCAGCATCTTGCGCGCAGTGGGAGGCGCATCGGCCGGCCACAATGCGGTCACCAGATCGCCGGTCGCGACGGTCCGGTTGGCGTGCAGCAGCAGGAATCCCAGCGCGGCGCGCTGTGTGATACCGCGCAGGGGCAGGACGCGGTCACTGCTTATGACCTCCAGCGGCCCCAGCACCCGGAATCCGACCACGTGCTCGCCCTCGGAGTGCGGGAGCGGGGCGCCCGTTGGCAGTCTGTCCACGTAACACCTCGTCAGACGGTGTCGGAAGCGGGGAACCGCTCCGTCAGGGACTGCAGCAGTCCGCGGTCCACTTTCCCGGAGATGGTCAGTGGCAGCTCGGCATGGAACGCGATGCGGGCCGGTACGTGCAACGGTGTGAGTACCGCCGCGACATGGTGACACAACTGCTCGGCGGTGCACACGGCCCCGGACCGCAGGGCTACGTCCGCGTGGACGTGCTCCATGCCGTCCGAGTCCCGCACGCCGTAGACGACGGCGTTCGCGACCTCCCGGTGGGCGACCAAGGCCTTCTCAACTGCCGCAGGATGGATCTTGGTTGCGCGGGACTTGATGACGTCGTCGAGCCGTCCGACGAGGTGCAGATATCCCTCCTCGTCCCGGTGCCCCAGGTCGCCGGTGCGCAGCCAGCCGTGCCGCAGCGTCCTGGCGGTGAGAGCGGGGTCCCCGAGGTAGCCGGACATCATGTTCGGTGATCGCATCCACACCTCGCCAGTGCGCCCCGGAGGCAGCTTCTCCTCGGTGTCCGGGTCGCATACGCGCAGGTCGACTTCGGGGAACGGGCGGCCCACTGTGGAGAGCAGTTCCGGCCTGCGATGGTCCTGAGGGCCGAGCAGGGTGATCCTGCCGCCCTCACTTGTGCCGTAGTTCTGCATCAGGGCGTCGCCGAAGGCGTGGACCGCCTGAGCCAGGCGCTCCGGTGACGCCGGGCAGCCACCGTACATGAGCTGGCGCAGTGAGGAGACGTCGGTGCCCGCGAGTCTGGGGTGGTCGAGCAGGGCGTAGAGCTGGGGCACCGCCATGTAGGTGCCGGTGACGCGATCCGCCTCGATGGCGCGGAGGGTCTGTCCTGGGTCGAACCGCTCGTGCAGCACGACGGTGCCGCCGGCAGCAATGACGATGTCCAAAATCACGCCGACGGCGTGGCTGACCGGGGTGATGACCAGGAACGTGACGTGTCCCGCGTCCTGGAGGGCGGGGTAGGCGGACAGCACCGTGCTGTTCCAGCCCGTGAAGGACTGGCAGATGCCCTTCGGGCGGCCGGTGCTGCCACTGGTGTAGGTCACGACTGCGGTGTCGGGCTCGGGACCAGGGGGAAACGTGTGGTCCGGTGGCACCTCGACGGCGGTGAGATCGGTGACTCCTGCTCCGCACTTCCCGAAGCCGGCCAGCCGGATTGGATGCGGCAGCTGGCTCACTGCGGCCTGCCCGGGCCCGGCGTTCGCGGGGTCGACGATCAGCAGACTGCTGCTGGCCTCGCGCAGAATCTCCGCTTGGGCGGCGACCGGCAGAGCCGGGGCCTGCGGTCCCGGATTCGTCGAGCGCACGTGCACGACGGTCGCGCCGAGCAGGTGCGCGGCGTAGCGGGCGGTCAGGGTCAAAGGACTGTTGGCTTCCGTCAGCACGCCTACCGTGACACCCGGGCCAACGTCCAGGCGGCGCAGGCCTTCAGCGGCACGGATGATCGACCAGTAGAACTCGTGGCCGGTGACCGGCGCGCCGCGCCAGCGCAGGACGGTGTCGTCCCCACGGAGCCGCAGACTCTTGAGGATGGCTGCCACATAGTGCGTCGTTTCGTGCGCCGGTTCTCCGACGGATACGGGAAGGGGAGCTGCCACGGTGATCCAATCTGGGGGAGGCGAGGAGGCCTGAACCCGGCGATGGGGCGCTGCGGACCGGGCCATCGTTCGCGGCGGTTCTCGAGATTCGATGGGAAAAGTCTGGTGGCGCAGTTCTGAGCCCCAGGCCCCGGACCGGCGTCACCGCCGCTCCGGGGCCATCACCGTGGTCGAGGTGCTACGCCTGGACGCGCGCGATCGCCAGTTCGCGCCAGATCTGGTCCAGCACCTCCACGAACTTCTCCACGTCGCTGGGGGTGTGCACGGCCGCCGGGGCAACCCGCAGGATCTCCTGACCGGTCCGCACGCTGGGGGCGTTGATCGCCTGCACATAGATGCCGTGACGCTCGAGGAGCAGGCGAGAGGCCTGCTTGCTGGTCGCGTCGTCCCCGATGAACACCGACACTATGTGGGAGTCGTCGGAGAGGAAGGGAATGCCCCGTTCGGTGAGCAGCCGGTGGAGCAGACGGGCGTTCTCGTTGAGGGCATCGCGTTCGAGGCCGGACGCCCGGAGGTGCCGGACGGCGGCGAGTGCTCCTGCGGCGATGGCCGGGGGCAGGGACGTGGTGAAGATGAACGACCGGGAGAAGGCGCGGACGGCGTCGATGAGCGGGGCGGGGCCGGCGATATAGCCGCCTGCGGTGCCGAAGCCCTTGGCCAGGGTCCCCATGATGACGGTGAAGTCGTCGGCGATCCCCTCACGTGCCGCGATGCCGGCTCCCTGAGGACCGTACATCCCGACGGCGTGCACCTCGTCGAGGAACGTGATCGCCCCGTACCGCTTCGCGATGTTGCTGATCGCAGCGAGCGGGGCGACGTCGCCTGACATCGAGTAGACCGATTCGAGCACGATCATCTTGGGTCGGTCGGGGTCAGCGGCGGACACCAGCTCCCCCAGGTGCGCCGCATCGTTGTGGCGGAATATCTGCTTTTCCGCGCCGCTGTGCCGGAGTCCGTCGATGATGGAGGCGTGATTGAGCTCGTCCGAGAAGACGATGCAGTTCTCCAGCCGGCCGGCGATGACGGACAGCGAACCGTCGTTGGCGGTGTACCCGGAGGTGAACAGCAGGGCGTCGTCCTTGCCGTGCAGATCCGCCAACTCCTTTTCCAGCAGCACGTGGTAGTGGTTGGTGCCGCCAATGTTCCGTGAACCACCGGAACCGGCGCCGAATTCGTCGACGGCGCGCTTCATCGCCTCCAGCACGTGCGGGTTCTGGCCCATGCCGAGATAGTCGTTGCTGCACCACACGCTGATGTCCGAGATGTCGCCGTCCTGCTTGTTCCAGGCCCGGGCGGTCGGGAAACTACCTGCCCTCCGGCCTATCTCCAGGAATTCACGTTTCCTTTCCGCTATTTCTTCGAGCTGGCCCGTAAAGAGGTCCAGGTGCTGCGGCATGACGTCAACTCGCTTTCTGCTGAAGCTGATTGGATGAACGGAACGAGCCGCGCCGGGTCTCGCGGAAAACCCGGACCAGAAGCACGCTAGGGCGGTGCCACGGCTTCTGTACAGAGAGATATTCCGGCGTGCGTCCACCGGAGTAAGCGCACGTCCATCGGCCTCGTTCCCGTCCGTTACCCGATAATTGACGGGCAGTGGAATATCCCGCTCAACGGAATGTGGACACCTGTGCCATGCTCATGAGTCCCGGTCGATGAACAGCCCGACAACAGCCCGAAAACGCGGAGGTCATCGTGTCTCTCTCGGTAGCCGCCATCCTCGCCGAGTCCGCACTGCGCCGCCCGGATCATCCTGCGGTCGTATTCGGCGCCACGCGCATCACGTACCACGACCTGTGGGAGGGGGCCGGGCGGTATGCGGCGGTCCTGCGCGAGCACGGGATCGGCCCCGGCGACCGGATCGCGTTGCTCCTGCCCAACACGCCGCACTTCCCGATGGCGTACTTCGGGGCACTCGCGCTCGGAGCGACGGTGGTTCCCGTGCACGCGCTGCTGCGGGCCGACGAGATCGCCTACGTATTGCGGGACTCGGCGTCGAAGACGCTGGTGTGCGCGACGCCGCTCATGCCCGAGGGCGGCGTGGCCGCACGATTGGCAGGTGTCCCACTGCTGACGGTGATGGAGGAGGGCGAGACCGCAGCACCGCGCCTCGACGCTCTCGCCGCGCATGCCACTCCGGTCGACCGCCCCGTGCCGTGCGAACCAGGCGACGTGGCGGTGGTCCTCTACACCTCCGGTACAACCGGACGGCCAAAAGGGGCGATGCTCACGCACCTCAACATCACCATGAACGTGGATACAACGATGTTGTCGCCCTTCGACTTCAGCGCCGACGACATCCTGCTCGGTGCCCTGCCGCTGTTCCACACCTTCGGTCAGATCTGCGGCATGAACACATGCTTCCGTGCCGGCGCGACTCTGGTGCTCATGCCGAGGTTCGACGGGCCCCGGGCCCTCGACCTCATGGTGCGCGAGAAGTGCACCGTTTTCATGGGCGTGCCGACCATGTACGTGGCGTTGCTCGATGCTGCCCGGCACAGCTCCCACCGGCTTCATCTGGACCGAGCGTTCTCCGGGGGCGCGGCCCTCCCGGTCGCGCTGCTGGAGGAGGTCCAGGATACGTTCGGCTGCCCGGTCTACGAGGGGTACGGGCTGACCGAGATGTCGCCCGTGGTCGCCTACAACCAGAAGCCGTGGCCGTGCCGACCGGGCACGGTCGGCCGACCGATCTGGGGCGTCGAGGTCGGGATCGCCCGGGCCGACGTGGAAGGCAAGATCGAACTGCTCCCCGACGGGGAGCTGGGCGAGATCGTCATCCGCGGCCACAACGTGATGGCGGGTTACCTCAACCGGCCCGAGGCCACCGCCGAGGTGATGGTGGACGGTTGGTTCCGTTCGGGCGACCTCGGCAGGAAGGACGCCGACGGCTATCTGGTCCTGGTCGACCGCAAGAAAGACATGGTGCTGCGCGGCGGCCACAACGTATATCCGCGCGAGGTGGAAGAGGTGCTGACGCGCCACCCTGCCGTCGCGCAGGTCGCGGTCATCGGTGTTCCGGACGAGGTGCACGGCGAGGAAGTGTGTGCCGTGGTGGTGGCCCGGCCGGGCGCCCCGACGGACACCTCGCTCGCCCGGGACATCGTGACCTGGAGCAAGAGGCGCCTGGGCGCACACAAGTACCCGCGCCGTGTGGAGTTCGTCGACGCCTTCCCCCTGGGCCCGAGCGGCAAGGTCCTCAAGCGCGAATTGGCCGACCGTTTCGGCGGCTCCAGGGCTGCCTGACACCAGATGTCTGGCGTATCGCACCGCAACCGCGCGGCCATCTGGCACGCCAATCTGCAGCACTTCCCGACGGTCACCACTCCCCGACACCCGGATGCGCCATCGAGCGCGGTGCCCCCATCGCCCTGCTCACATCTAGAAGCAGCCTTGACACCCGCTGGTGCAAGCATCCACGACGGCTCGTCGGGCGCGGGCGCCTGGGAACCTCGATGCGGGAACCGCCAGTCACCGAATGCACTCAGAGACGGAGAGCGTCGTGATGCCGCCTACCACGCCCGGACCAGCCGCCCATGACTCCGCCGTCCGTACGATCGGGAATCCGCCGCTTCTGTGGACCGGTGGCCCGTTCGACGGTGCGAGCACTCTGCTGTCACAACTCGTCCTGGCCACCGGGGCCACGAATGTGGCCGAGTGCGGATCCGCCGGAGGAGTCCTCACCCTCCGCATCGCCCAAAGCCTGCGCGCCAACGGCCGTGGCAGGGTGGTCGGTTGCGAACCGGACCGAGAGGCGGCCGAACAGGCCCGCGCCACGCTGGAACGCGCGGGGCTGACGGCGCATGCCCGGGTCGTGCCGGGGGCGGCACAGGATGTGCTGTCCGCCGTCGGCGGAGCTGTCGACCTGCTCGTGTTGGGAGGCGACCCGGCCCAAGCCCTGCCCGCCCTCAAACTGTTCGAGCCCCGCCTGCTGCCGGGCGCGATGATCGTGGCGCGGAGCAGTGCACACGAGGCGGGAGGGACTGCCGACTTGCTGGCTTACCTCCGTTCCCCCGACAGCGGCTACATCTCGCTGTCGCTGAGGCTCGACGGCGGGCTGGAGCTCGCCGTCCGCGCGGACTGACCAGGGCACTGACCGAGAGGCGGAGTGCGTTCGGATGACGTCCGACAGGTGGACGACCGCGCCCGGAAACCGGCCGCGGGTCGTCGAACTCGACATGATTTACGGCGCGATGCTCGACTGCCTTGCGCCCGAGGCAGCGGAGCGGCCCGACGACGGCTCGGCGGACCGCGGCTCCTACAGGCTCGCTCCAGCGCTTTCTCAGACCGGCCCAGCACTGTGGCTCCCGCAACCTGCTTTCTGGGGAATCTGAGGAGAGTTGTCATGAGCGATGCTCGGCTCATAGGTACCTGGACCACCCAACTCGACGATGACGGCAAGGCAGTCCCGGGGCTCGTCACCTTCTCCGCCGACGGAGGAGTCGTCTCCGTCCAGGCGAACACGAGGAACATCGGCCTCGGCACCTGGCGGTCCACCGGATCCGACACCTTCGAGTACGGCTTCCGCATCCTCGCCGTGAACGACGAGGGTACCTACGTGGGGCAGGCCCGCATCCGGGTGGAGGGAGAGTTCCTGTCCGCCACCCGGTGGCACGGAACCGGGGGAGCGGACTTCTACGACCCGCAGGACACCAAGCTGCGTGGCCACTCCGGCTCGAAGGTCACGGCTGACAAGTTCGGGGTCGCCGAGTGATGCTGCTGCGGGAGCGCGTCTGCGGCGAACTGATCCTCCCGATGGACCCCGGCTATCGGCTTGCGCTGCAGGTGCAGAACACAGAGTACGACACAGTCAAGCCGCAGGCCGTCGCGTACTGCGAGACGCCCCAGGACGTCCGTGACTGCGTCCTGTACGCCCAGGAGAACGGCCTGCGCGTCCATGTGCGCAGCGGCGGACACAGCTTCAACGGCTGGTCCACCGGCACGGGTCTGGTGATCGACGTTTCTCGGATCAACCGGGTCGCTGCAGATGGTCCGGTGGTGCGGCTGGGAGCCGGTACGCAGTCACTCGACGCGCTGGACGCACTGAAACGGCAGAAGCGACAGATCGTCACCGGAACGTTCCCCACGGTCGGCGCCGCCGGCTTCCTGACCGGCGGCGGCATCGGCTGGCAGACCAGGAAGTTCGGGATCGCCAGCGACCGCATGGTCTCCGCACAGGTCGTACTGGCCGACGGCCGAATCGTGCGGTGCTCCGCCGACGAGCACCCGGATCTCTTCTGGGCGCTGCGCGGCGGAGGCGGCGGCACCTTCGGGATCGTCACGGAGTTCCAGGTGCGGCCGATCGACGCGCCCCTGCTGGTCGGATTCGAAACGCTATGGGTCTACGAGGAGGCCGCCCAGGTCCTGGCGGCCTGGCAGGACTGGTGCGCTGAGAGCGCCGACGAACTCGGCTCATCGCTGGTCGTCCTGCCAGGCATGTTCGGACCGGCCGGACAACCCGTGGTCAGAATCTGGGGAGTTCACTTGGGACCGGCCGAGGTCCTCGGCCAGGCGCTCGACGAACTCTCGGAGCGGGCAGGCACCAAGCCGACGAGCCGGACCGTGGGCACCCGCAGGGCGTACGCCGACGTGCTCCATGAGGCGATGTGCGGCTCCAAGACCGTCGCACAGTGCCACCGCACCGGAACCGGCCCGGAGGCGGAGGGGCACCGGCATCCCTGGACCCGGCAGAGTTACCGGCTCACCTCACGGGCCGTCACCAGGCCCGAGGCCACGTCGCTGCTCGACGCCTGGAACCCGGAACTCGACCAGGAGCGCTACCTGCTCTGCATCGCCGTCGGCGGTGCCGCGAACCGGGTCGATCCCGCCGAGACGGCCTATGCGCACCGCTCCGCCCAATTCCTGACGGGCTACCAGATCGCGTGCCGGGAAACCGAGCCGTCCCCGGACACCGCCGCAGAGCTCACGGCCTGGGCGGACCGCTGCGCCGCCGCGCTCGCCCCGCTCGCCTGCGGCTCCTACATCAACTTCCCCAGCTCACGGGTGACGCCGGGCTGGGAGGCGGACTACTACGGCGCGAACCATGACCGGCTGTCACAGGTGAAGAACGTCTACGACCCGGAAGACTTCTTCCGGCACGGGCAGAGCATCAGCAGCCGGCCCCCGACCACGGAGGCGGCCTCATGAAAACCGATCTGCTCGACAAGGCGGTGCTGGTCACCGGTGCTTCCTCGGGCATAGGACGCGCCACTGCCGTCGCGTACGGCGCCGAGGGAGCGCACGTTGCGATCACCTACCATACCGGTGAGGACCGTGCCCGGGAGACGGCCCGGTTGGTGAGTGAGGCGGGCGGCACCCCGCTGGTCGTCCGCTACGACCTGGCTGACGAACAGTCCATCCGGGACGCCGTCTCTCGGGTCGCCGAGGAGTGGGGCCACATCGACGTCCTCGTTGCCAACGCCGTCGTGTGGAGCGAGGCGATTCCCCGGCCCGGCAAACCGGTCCCGCTCTTCGAGGACGTTCCGCCCAAGCAGTGGCAGGAGGTACTGCGCACCTCGGTGGACGCCGTGTTCCACACCGTCCAGGCCGTGTTGCCCCTCATGCGCGGGCGCCCCTGGGGCCGCATCGTGATGATCGGCGCCGGGCTCGCGGACACGGGCAAGCCCGGTGCCGGGGCGTACGGGGCGGGCAAGTCGGCGCTGTACGGGCTGACCCGCAGCCTCGCCTGGGAGTTGGGCCCCGAAGGCATCCTGGTGAATATGGTCGTTCCCGGCCAGACCCTCACCGAGACCGTACGAGTCAACGTGCCCGCGTCCTTCCCGGAGGAGAAGGGCAGGAGCCTGCCGTCGGGGCGCATGTCCCTGCCGGAGGACGTGGCGAACGCGGTGCTCTTCCTCGGCTCCGCCGCGAACGGCAACACCAACGGGGAGACCCTGCGTGTCACCGGGGGCGCCTGATGGACGTACGCGCCCTGGACGGAGACGACCCGGCCACGATCGCCGCCCTGCTTCCCGGGTTCCGGGAGACCATGCGGCGTGAGCTGCCCGCCGATCCTCCGGTGACCGAGGAACTGCTTGCCCGGCTGCTTCAGCGCCGGCATGGTGCTGACCGCATCGTGCTGGCGGCCTTCGACGGGGAAGAGCCGGCCGGAGTGGTCAAACTCGGTCTCGACCTTGCTGATTCTCAAGGTCCTGGTCACGGTTCCCTGTGGGTGTTCCCCCGCTTCCGGCGCCGGGGCTTCGGCCGCGCACTGGCCACCGCCGCGCTGGCCGGACTGCGCGAGCGCGGACGCGGCCTGCTGCTGGTGGATGCCCCCCATGGGCAAGCGGCCGACGGCTTCGCATCCACCCTGGGAGCGCGGTGCACAGCGGTGACCATGCGCAACCGACTGATGCTTCACGGATCGGCACGAGCCGCTCTCGAAGCCGCGGCCGCCCGGCCGGTCCCCGGGCACCGACTGCGCCGATGGGTCGGCTCGTGCCCTGACGACCTGGTCGACTCCTACGCCCGAGCCTGGGGCGCGCTGGAGGCACGGGTGAACGGACAGGCCCAGGTCCGCAATCCCGCCGCCGGCGATGTACGCGCCAAGGAAGCCGAAGCGGTCAGGGCGGGGCACAGGCAGTACACCACGGCGGCGGTCCGGGACGACGGCGATGTCGTCGCGTACAGCACCCTCTACGTGCGCGCCAGCCCGATGGCCGACGCAGGCGAGACGTTCGTGGCGCCGGACTTGCGCCGGCGTTCGCTGGCCACCTGGCTCAAGGCCGACCTCCTGCTCACAGCCGCCCGGGACAACGCGCATCTGACCATCGTCCAAGCGTTCAACGACACCACCAACACCGCCGTCGTCGCGCTCAACAGGAAACTCGGATTCACGGCCGACTCCCACTGGGCGACCTACGCGCTCAAAGCCTGAAAGGGACCACCGCGATGAGTTCCATCGATACCCCCGTACTGATCGTAGGCGGCAGCCTGGTCGGATTGTCCACCGCCGTGTTCCTCGCCCACCACGGCATCGCGAGCACCCTGGTCGAACGCCACCCGGGCACGTCCGTCCACCCCCGAGCCGTCGGCTACTACCCCCGTACCTGTGAACTGCTGCGCCAGGTCGGCGTTGAGGACGCGGCCGCGCGGGCCGCGTCGGGATTCCAGAACCACCGGACACGTGCCGGGGTCGAGTCCCTGACCGGTGAAGTGTTCTTCAACCGCGAGGAGTTGGCGGGCGAGGACGACCTCGGCGATCTCACCCCGTCGCGTCTGCTGCTGCTCCCGCAGGATCGACTCGAACCGCTGTTGCGCGCCCGCGCCGAGGAACTCGGCGCCAATCTTCTGTTCGGCACCGAACTTCTCTCCTTTGAGGAGGACCCCGAGGGCGTCACCGCGGTGCTCGGCAGCACGGACGGTACAACCCGCGCCGTGCGCAGCGGCTATCTGGTGGCCTGCGACGGGCCGCGCAGCACGGTACGAGAGGCCCTCAAGGTGCCCCGGCACGGCCGCGGCGTGCTGTCCCGGCACGTCAGCATCGCTTTCCGTGCGGATCTGAGCAGGGTGCTCGGGGACCGTCGCTACAGCGTCGTCCACGTGAAGAACCCGCAGGTCACCGGCATTCTGGTGCATGATGACACCCTGACTGGAGGGACCCTGATCGTCGGGCGGGATGCGGAGAGCTCGGAGAACGAGGAAAGCCTCGGTGACTTCACCGACGAGCGCTGTGCCGAGCTGGTGCGCGCGGCCATCGGCGCGCCGGATGCCGAGGTGACCATCCGCTCGCGTTTCCCCTGGGACATGGCTGAACAGGTTGCCGAGGGGTTCGTGCACGGCAGGGTGCTGCTATCGGGCGACGCGGCGCATGTCATACCGCCGACCGGCGGGTACGGCGCCAACACCGGCATCGCCGACGCGCACAACCTGGCTTGGAAACTCGCGCTGGTGATCAACGGCTCGGCGGGCGCCGGGCTGCTCGACACCTACGATGCGGAGCGCAGGCCTGTCGCCGAGTACACGGCACGGCAGGCATCGCTGCAGCTCGCCGTACGTTCCGGCACTGCCACGCCCGAGCAGCGCGCCGAGCTGGCCGACGAGCTCACGGTGACGATGGGACAGACCTACCGCTCCGACGCAATCGTCCCCGAGCAAGGAGACGGTCAGCGGCCGCGGCCCTGCGATCCCCGCACCCTGCGGGGGGTTCCCGGCACCCGGGCGCCGTATGTGGTCTTCGACCGGCCGGGCGGGCCCATGTCCACACTCGACCTGTTCGGGGAAGGCTTCGTGCTGCTGGCTGGAGAACGGGGCGCGTCCTGGGCCGTCGGCGCGACGGCCGCAGCACAACGGCTGGACGCCGACGTGACCGCCTGGTGCGTGGTGCCGGACAGCGGCGGAGACAAGGGGAGGCTCTGCGATCCCGCGGGGCGCTGGGCGGATCGGTACGGAGTGGGGCCCGACGGTGCGGTGCTGGTCCGGCCGGACGGGTACGTGGCCTGGCGGTCGGCCGGTGCCCAGCCCGACTGCGACGAGGCCGACACATTGACGGAGGCGCTGCGTGGCATCCTCGCACTGACCTGACGCATGGGGCACCCGCGCGTGCGGCCGTCTAGTGCCGCAACAGGCAACGTTCGCCCCGTCGCGACGCCCGGCACGCTTCCCCACTGCCTCAAGGGCGTGGGAGTGCCCCCACTCGCCGCACCGGGCACAAACCCGAGTACATCCGGTACGAGGGCTTGCACCCGGCACGCCGAGAGCACGCACCGGACGCCGCTCCTTGACGGGCAAACGTTGCCTGCCGCGGCACTAGGGCGTGTTTCGAAAGTGGCGTCGTCCGCCCGGAGGGCGGGGTCCGCGGCGTCTGGTGCGGTGCATCGCAAGGCGGAGGGTCGTCCTCGTACCGGGCGTACGTGGACGGTCCCGACAACGCGGCGAGGTGCCGTGCCAGGCGTCGCGGACCAGACGGGACTTTCGAAACACGCCCTAGTCGAGACCCGTGCCGTGCGGCAGTTCCGCGAGGGTCTCCACGTACTTGATCAGCAGGCGGGCGAACTCCAGCCGCTCCTCTTCCGGCCAGTCGCGGGTGATGTGCTCGTACGCCGACCGCTGATGACGGCGGAAGCCGGCAAGCATCTCCTTGCCTCCGCCGGTGAGCTGCAGGATCGTGCGGCGACCGTCGAGCTGCGAGGCCGCACGGACCAGATAACCCGCGGAGATGCAGTCGGAGACCATGCGACTGGCCACCGAGGGATCCACGGCCAGCCGCTCACCGATCACGCCCACGGTGACCTCCTGTCCGTCGGCACCCGGTCCCTCCTCGACCAGGCCGAGGACCAGGGTGCGGGTGAGGTCCTTGCGGGACAGCGGCTTCTGGGCGTTGAGGGCAGCGGCACGCCGCAGCCGGGAGAAGGCCGGGCCGACGGCATCGAGCAGCTCAGCTGCAGAAGCCGGCCTCGGGGGCGATTCGTCCATGGGGACAGCTTAGGCCAGCCCTTGGATAGCCTGCACATGCATGGTGATATGCAATTGCGTGTTCTGGCGCACATGATTTGAAAGGTTGACCATGACACCCGACCAAGACTTCGACGTGCTCGTCGTCGGTGGTGGCCCGGTGGGCGTGCTTCTCGCCGCCGAACTGCGTCTCGCCGGTACCCGTCCCGTCGTGCTCGAACGGCTGCCAGAACGCTCCCCGCACTCCAAGGCGTTCGGGCTGCACGCCCGCTCGCTGGAGTCACTGGAGCGGCGAGGCCTCCTCGACCGGTTCTGTGACGGCGCCCGCTCCTGGAACAACGGGCACTTCGCCGGGCTGGACGAGTGGGTCGACTTCTCCACGCTCGACAGTAGGCACGGCTATGCCCTGCTGTCCGAGCAGACACGGACGGAGCGACTCCTCGAGGAGCACGCCCGGGACAGGGGAGCCGAGATACGGCGCGGGCACGAGGTCACGGCGGTGCGCCAGGACGAGGACGGCGTCGAGGCCGACATCACCGCACCCAGCGGCGACTACACGCTGCGCGCCCGGTACGCCGTGGGCTGCGACGGCAGCCGCAGCCTGGTCCGCAGGGCCGCCGGCATCGGATTTCCGGGCACAGGGGGACGGGTGACCGCCCGTCTTGGGGACGTCATGCTGGCCGATCGGCAGAACGCCCCGATGGGAATGGAGCGCACCGAGCGGGGACTGCTGTTCTGTGTGCCTCTGGACGACACATACCATCGCGTCGCCACCTTCGACTTCGAGCGGGGCAAGGCCCCTGGCGAGGACCTCGGCCTGGAGGAGTTGACTGCCAGCCTGCGCGAGATCTGGGGCGACGACCTGGGGGCGCACTCCCCACGCTGGATGTCCTGGTTCACCGACTCGGCCTGCCAGGCGGAACGGTACCGCGAGGGGCGGATCCTGCTCGCCGGCGACGCCGCACACACCCACTTCCCGGTCGGCGGGCAGGGGGTCAACCTCGGCCTCCAGGACGCCTTCAACCTCGGCTGGAAGCTCGCCGCCGCCGTCCACGGCTGGGCGCCGGAGGGGCTGCTCGACAGCTACGACCGGGAGCGTCAGCCGCCGGCTCGCCGGGTCCTGGACAACACCCGCGCCCAGATCGCGCTGATGAACCCCGATCCCTACGTCAGCGAACTGCGCGGCCTCTTCACGGATCTGATGCGCAAGGAGCAGGTCAACCGCCACCTTGCCGAGATGCTGAGCGGTGTCACGGTCAGGTACCCGCTCGACGGCCCCGGGCATCGTCTCCTCGGTGACTTCGCCCGCGACCTGCAACTGCGGACGGACGACGGCAAGTGCACCCTGCCGGAACTGATGCACCGGGGCAGAGGGGTGCTGCTCGACCTCGGCGGGCGCGCTGAAGTCGAGGAGGTCTTGCGCGAGTGGGGGGCAGCGGACCGGGTGAGCGCCGTGCGGGCCGAATGCGACGAAGAGCCGGATCTTGCGGGCCTCCTGGTGCGGCCCGACGGCTATATAGCGTGGGCTGCGGATCGCGACGACTCCGGTAATGAACTCCGGGAGGGCCTGCGGACCGCCCTCACGACATGGTTCGGGGCGGTCTGAGCAGCAGGCCGGGAGGCCGGGCCGAAAGTGGTCCCGCACTTGCAGGCATGTGTATGCTTGCAAGCAAGTGCAGTAGTGCACGTAAATGAAACCCGCTGCCGGGCGGAGCCGCAGGCTGTGACCTGGGCTCGAAAGACCTCCTTAGTTGGGAGAAACCATGCGTATCGTCCGCCACTACGAGCACGGAGCTCCGACAGTGCTGCGTGTCGAAGAGGTGGAGAAGCCGCAGCCCGGTCCGGGCGAGGTGCTGATCCGCGCTGAGGCCATCGGAGTGACCTTCGCTGAGGTCCAGCGCCGTCAGGGCATCCCGATCGGCGGCCACGCCGACCTGCCGGGAGCTCCGGGCGGTGACGTCGCCGGCACCGTCGAGGCGGTCGGCGAGGGCGTGACCAATGTCAGGGTCGGGGACCGCGTGGTCGCCGACGTGGACCACAGCGCTTACGCCGACTACGTCGTGGCGGACAGCGCCTGGCTCATCGTCCTGCCTGAGACCATCGACGCGGCCGAGGCCACTCTGCTGCCCAGCCCCGCCCAGACCGCCTACCACGCCATCAAAGAGTCGGGCCAGCTCAAGCCCGGTGAGACGATCCTGATCGACGCCGCGTCCGGCGGTGTCGGTCACCTCGCGGTACAGATCGCCAAGGCCATGGGCGCCGGCAGGGTCATCGCCACCGCCAGCACAAAGGCCAAGCTGGACTTCGTGCGTGAGCTGGGTGCCGACGTCACCGTCAACTACACGGACGAGGACTGGGACGAGCAGGTCAAGGCCGCCACCGACGGCCGGGGTGCCGACGTCGTCCTGGAGACCGTGGGCGGCGACATCCTGACGAAGAGTCTCCAGCTCACCGCTCAGTTCGGCCGATTGGTCTTCTATGGCTCGGCCAGCGGCAACATCCAGCCGATCCACCCGCTGGCCCTCAGCCGGATGAAGACCGTGGCCGGCTTCGCCCTTTACGCCATGCTGTACAACCGGCCGGAGGCCATCGCGGCAGGGCAGCGCGACCTGTTCGACATGATCAGCAGTGGCAAGGTCCGACCGGTCGTCCGCGAGCGGCTCGCCCTCACGGATGCCGTCAAGGCACACGAAATCATGGAGGCCAGGGCGCACTTCGGAAAGATCGTCCTCGTTCCCTGACCCACCCGAGCTGCGGCCGGCCGTCGAAGTCCCCCGAGGCGGTCGGCCGCTTCGTCATGCCCGGATGCGTTCCCGCACAGCTCACGCATTCGCGGCAACATGACCGGTCGCGCAGCTTCAGAGCTTCTTCAGCCTGCCTCGACGCCTCCCAGACATGGTGTGCGCACAGCACCCATGCGGATATCGAGAAGCTGCGCTGGAGGCGCGTGTGACCACGACCGACAATCCGACAACACAGGCAGCGGTCGATCCCGGCCCGTTGATCAAGCTGACCATCGCGGACTGCGCCGCCAGGGTGCTGCACAGTGCCCTTGCACTCGGTGTGTTCGAAGCGCTGGCCGACGGCCCCGCCGACCTGGCCCGCACGGCCGAACGCACCGGTCTTCACGACCGCATGGCCGCCGACTTCCTGGACGTTCTGGCCGGCCTCGGCCTGCTGGAGCGCACGGGCGACGGCTACCGCAACTCCCCCGTGGCGCAGACCTATCTGGTGCCCGGCTCGGCATCGTACCTCGGAGGGTTCGTCGAACTCACCAACGAGACGCTGTACGGGACGTGGGGCCGGCTCACCGAGGCGCTGCGCACCGGTGAGCCGCAGCACCTCGACCCGGACAAGGGCGGGTTCGTGGGGGACAAGCACCAGGACCCCGCCAAGATGAAGCGATTCCTCGCCGGGCTTGACGCCTACAGTGACCGGATGGGGGCCGAACTGGCCCGCCGCGTCGACTGGAAGCGCTACGGATCGTTCACGGACCTGGGAGGTGCTCGCGGCAACCTCGCCGCTGTCCTGGTGCGGGCCCACTCCCACCTCGAAGCCATGTGTTTCGACCTGGAGCGCACCAGGCCGCTGTTCACTGAGCACATCGGCCGACTGGGCCTCGGCGACCGGATCCGGTTCACCGGAGGTGACTTCTTCACCGACCCGTTGCCTGAGGCTGACGTGGTCGTCCTCGGGCACATCCTGCACGGCTTCGACACCGACCGCCGACGCGCCCTGCTGCACCGGGTCTTCGAGGCTGTACGGCCCGGCGGCGCTGTCCTCGTCTACGACCGGATGATCGACGACGATCGCAGCGACCCGGAGCGGCTGCTCAGCAGCCTGCACATGAGGCTGGTCAGCCCCGACGGTTCCGAGTACCGGGTGGCGGACTGCCGCACCTGGCTGTGTGAGGCCGGATTCGCCGACACCAGCGCGGAGCCGATGCTCGGCACGCACACCCTGGTGACGGCACACAAGTGACCGGGGCGCAGCGATCGATCCCGTCAACTTCCCAGGAGACATCATGAAGCAGGAGAACGCGCCCGTCGTCATCGTCGGCGGCGGGCTGACGGGCCTGTCGGCCGCCGTCTTCCTCGCCTGGCACGGTGTGCGAGCGACGCTCGTGGAACGGCACCCGTACACGTCCAGTCACCCCAAGGCCCGGGCCATCAACCCCCGCACCATGGAGCTCTACCGGTCCGTCGGCATGGAGGACCGGGTGCGGGCAGGCCGTTCGCCGATCACCGGCAACACCGACCTGATCCATGTCGAGTCCCTGGCAGGCAAGGAACGGGTGCGCATGCCCAATGCCTCGATCGAGGACATCGGACGCATCAGTCCCACCACGTGGACGCTCATCGACCAGAACCAGCTGGAGCCGATCCTGCGTGAACGCGCCGTGGAGGTCGGCGCCGACGTGCGTTTCCACACCAGGGTCGACGCGCTCGAGGAGGATGCCGACGGTGTCCTGGTGCACACCACCGACCTGTCCACCGGCGACACGGCCCGGATACGCGCCGCGTACGTGATTGCCGCAGACGGCAGCCGCAGTCCGATGCGGGAGCACCTCTCCATCGGCACGCACGGCAGGGGCACCATTACCAACCTGGTCAGCTTCTTCTTCGAGGCCGATCTGGAGGCGGCCCTGCGAGGCCGGAAGATCATCGCCGCCTACGTCAGCAACCCCGAGGTGCGCGGCACCATCATTCCGATCGACAACGACCGGCGCTGGGTCATCAACGTCTCCTTCTTCCCCGAGAAGGGCCAGAGCGCGGAGGACTTCACCGAGGAGCGGTGTGTCGACCTGGTCCGGGCGGCGGTCGGCATCCCCGACCTGCTGCTGAAGATCGAAACTGTGAACATGCCGCCCTGGGACATCTCCGCCCGCGTCGCGGACAGCTTCGCGACCCGGCGGATCTTCATCGCCGGTGATGCGGCCCATGTGATGCCGCCCACTGGGGCCTTCGGGGCGAGCACGGGCATCCAGGACGCGTACAACCTCGCCTGGAAGCTCGGCCTTGTCCTGTCCGGCACCGCCGAACCGAGGCTGCTGGAGAGCTACGACTCCGAGCGGCGCCCCGTGGCCGAAGCGACCGTCGAGCAGGCGATGCTGCGCTTCGCCGTGCGCGAGGGCAAGCAGTTCCAGGACGTCGCCGACCGGTTGCTGGACGAGACGACCATGACCTTCGGCTACTGCTATACGGCCGGTGCCTTCGTGCCCGAGGAGGGCACTGCCGACACGGTGATCGAGGACCCCGAGCACCCCAGCGGCCGACCGGGGAGCCGCGCCCCACACGTCGCCCTGGACGGCCCGGAGGGCCAAGTGTCCACGATCGACCTCTTCGGCAGCGGCTTCACACTGCTCACCGACGCCGCGGCGAGGCCGTGGAGGGAGGCGGCAGTGACCGCGGCACAGCGGCTCGGCGTCGAGCTGACGGTGCACAGCGTGGGCCCTGACGCCGAATTCACCGACCCCGCAGGACAGTTCAGGCAGCGTTACGGCCTCCACGACGGTGGAGCAGTACTCGTCCGGCCGGACGGGTTCATCTGCTGGCGCGCGACGACCAGTACGGGCTCCGCCTCGGCCAAGGCCGTCGCTGATGCGCTGCGCGAGGTGCTCGGCCGACGCTGATCCACCGGCCGTCCCTCGGCGCGCGCCTCTGCGGAGACGCGCGCCGAGGAGTTTCCTCGGACGCGCGGCCCTGTCTGTCTACCCGGCGCGGTGCAGAATCCGGTCGAGAACGGCCGAGAGTTCCGCGCCGGGGGAGGGCGGCAGCGCCGACGTCCGCCAGGCGATGAACCCGTCCGGCCGGATGAGGACCGCCCCGGCCTCACTCACGCTGTAGGCCTTGGCGAACCGCTCCACCACCTCAGCCGGCTCCGCGGCGCCGACCCGGCGGAAGGAGATGCCGAGCCCGGTGGCGGTGCTGAGCTGCACGGCCGCAGGCTCCCATCCCGCGCCGGCCGGGCCCGCCAGCAGCAGGAACCCTCCGTCGAGCAGGTCGTGCAGCGGCACGTCCCGACCCGCGTCGCGCAGCAGCAGATGAGGCGCCCTCGTCCCAGGACGCCCGGACGGGAGGGTGGGATCCTCCACAGGAGAGCCGTCGTCCGTACCGGCCTCACCCAGCACCGCGTCCGAGTGATAGACGTGGCCGAACAGCACGGTGGCCTCAGGCCGATGTCGGGCCGCGGCTTCCTGATCCAGCCCGCTGCGCTGCAGATAGCGGATCACCCCCTGATCCACGGTGAACTCGGCGACCGGCGCCCGTTCCTGCTCATAGCTGTCCAGCAGCGGGGGACCAGCCTGGCCGCGCAGCACCAGGGCGAGCTTCCAGGCCAGATTGTGCGCGTCCTGCACGCCCATGTTGCCGCCGAACCCGCCGGTGGGAGGCATCACATGGGCGCAGTCGCCGGCCAGCAGCACGCGACCCGCACGGAACCGGTCGGCCACCCAGGCGCCGATCTCCCAGCTGGTCGACGATTCCACCGTCACCGGCAGGTCGGATACTCCCACCGCGGCGCGTACCAGATCCACGCAGGCCTGCGTGTCGTACTCCTGGTGGCTGTCCCCGGGCAACAGGCTGGGCGCCAGCACCCAGCGGTCGGAGCCGTCGCCGCCGAGCTTGCCCAGCACACCCTTGACCTGGGGATTGCTCACGAAGCAGAGGAAGAAGGTGCGCCCGGCGACGTACGGGTCGAGGTCGGCGTGGAAGACGACGTTCATCTGCCGGCCGAAGACGCCCGGACCGTGCGCGCCGATGCCCAGCCGTTCGCGGATCGGGGCGCGGAAACCGTCCGCGGCGACCAGATAACGGGCGCGCACGGAGTGCTCCGTACGGTCCGTCACATTCCGCAGAACTGCGTCGACTCCGGAGCCGTCCTGAGCGAAGGAGACCAGCTCGGTCGCGAACCTTAGGTCCGCCCCGAGTTCCTCGGCGCGTGCCCGCAGGACCGGTTCGAACCGGTCCTGCCCGATCAGAGTCCAGCCGGTGGCGGCCACCTCACCGGAATCGTGGCGGAACGGGCCGTCGAACCGCCCGAGTTCCCTGCCTGCGAGCGAGTCGACCTGCAAGATGTCCCCGTACTGCGCGTGCGGGTTCTCGTTGGCGCGCACGGCCTCCTCCAGACCGACAGCCCGCATGAGTTCCATGGTGCGCGGGCTCGCCGCCTGGGCACGCGGATGTGCCGAGAGCTGCGGATGCCGCTCCACCAGCACTGGCCGGACACCCTGTTGGGCGAGGAACAGTGCCGTGGCCAGCCCCACCATGCTGCCGCCCGCGACGAGTACCTCGACTGTCTCGTCCGCCATTGAAGGCTCCTTCCGGATGAGTCGGGACCGTACCGGTCGAGGTAACTCGGCGTGCCTCGAGCCGGGCTGAGGGGAGCCGCCAGCCGGTGGGGACGGCCAGCAAGGAGACACCAGGTGGAATTCAGCGGTGTCCGAGACCGAAGTGACATGTTCGAGCCGCGGTCGGGCGAGAGGCCCGAGGGGTGCGACCGGGCAGACGACGGGAGGGGCAAGGCCGTGGTGGAGGCGTTGACTGTATTGGTGCTGCTCGGCACCGGGCTGGTTGCGGGGGTGCTGTTCGCGGTTGCGGTGAGCGTGATGCCGGCCTTGATAGCCATGCCCCCAGACCGGTATGTGGCCACGCACAAGCTGCTGGGACGGCACTACGACCGGATCATGCCGTTCATCGTCACTGGTTCCACGGCGATCGACACGGCCTTCGCCATCCGGGCGTCCGGCACCAAATGGGTGCTGTTTGCGGCTGCGGCCTTCTGCATGGCCGGGGTGGCCGTTGTCTCGCAGACCCGCAACGTCCCGATCAACAAACGGGTCAAGCGCACCCGGCCCGAGGACCTCGGGCCGGGGTGGGAGGACCCGCGGATCCAGTGGCGTGATTGGCACTTGGTGCGCACTTGCTGCGCTGTTGCCGGATGCGCACTGACCGCTGCAGGGGTCGTGCTGTCGTGACCCCGGTCATCGAACGGGCACTGCCCGACGACAAGGAGCGGGCCGAGGCCGACGCCCGGATGCGTGAGCTGCTGTCCCGGCCCGAC
Source organism: Streptomyces sp. NTD91 (assembly GCF_059510455.1). Classification (NCBI taxonomy): domain Bacteria; kingdom Bacillati; phylum Actinomycetota; class Actinomycetes; order Kitasatosporales; family Streptomycetaceae; genus Streptomyces; species Streptomyces sp. NTD91. Next base: position 18,367 of record NZ_JCAJZW010000022.1, on the reverse strand, counting down.
GCGGGACCCGTGGCCGAACGCCTTGCCCTGCTGCACTTCACCGGTCGGCGCAGCAGTCGTCCGTACACCGTGCCGGCAGGGGTGCACCGCCTCGGCGGCAGGCTGGTCGTCGCGACGGGCAGCGCATGGCGGCACAACTTCGCGGGCGGAGCCCAAGGCGAACTGACCTGGCGTGGCGAGCGTCTGCCGGTCCGTTTCATCTTGCTGACCGATGCCGCACTGACCACACAGGGCTACCTGGAGCTCTACGAGCGGTACGGAGCGCAGGCGCCCCGGCGTCTCGGGATCGTCGTGCACGGCGAGACGCCCCCACGGCCCGACGACTTCCGAGAAGCCGTCGAGCGCTGCGGGTTGTCCCTCGTGGAGGTCCAGATGCGCCAGCAGTCGCCTGACACGGTCGTGCCTTCCGGGACCTATGTTGCAGACGAGAGGACTCCACGATGAGCGGAATAGCTGGCTGGGTCGACTTCGAACGCGACCTTGTCCCCGAGGCGGAGACCGTACGCGCGATGGCGGGAGCCCTGGCCCACCGAGGGCCCGATGGCGCAGGGGAGTGGATTCAGGGTCACGCCGCCCTTGCCCATCGTCGGCTTGCACTGCTCGATGTGCGCCACGAGCAGCAACCCGCCGTGGTCTCGTCGGACAGCGGCCCTCTGGTCGTACTGGTCTTCGACGGTGCGCTGACCAACGGAGATGAGCTGAGCCGCCGGCTGGCCGCCAAGAGCCACCGCTTCGCCGGCCACAGCGATGCGGAACTGGCCCTGCACGCCTACCTCGAGTGGGGCGCCGACTTCCCGAGCCGCCTGGAGGGCCTGTTCGCACTCGCCGTATGGGACGAGCGCCGACAGGAACTGCTGCTGGCCCGTGACCGGCTCGGAGTCAAACCGCTGTGCTATTGCCACACCCGGACCGGTCTGCTGTTCGCCTCTGAACCAAAGGCGCTGCTCGCTCACCCCGCAGTCAAGCCGGTGGTGGACGCTGACGGACTGCGTGAACTGTTCGCCCACAGCCGCAAACCCGGAACAGCCGTGTACCGGGGCGTGCGCGAGGTGCTCCCCGGACACACGGTTGTCGTCCGTCACTCCGGCACGGGGCACCGCCGCTACTGGCGTCTGCCCGCACATCGGCACACCGACAGCCTGGAGACAACGATCGCCACGGTACGCAGGCTGCTGTCCGACGCTGTGGCCTCGCACCTACGCGCGGACGTTCCGGTAGGCGCGATGCTGTCCGGCGGCATCGACTCCAGCGCGCTGAGCGCCTTGGCCGCCGAGTCGCTCAGGATCTCGGGTGCAGGCCCGCTGCGCACTTTTTCGGTCAACTTCACCGGCTACGCGGAGAACTTCGAGCCACACCCGACGATGCGGGCCACCCCCGATGCTCCGTTCGCAGAGCTGGCATCCCGGCACATCGGCACCGAGCACACCGAAATCCTTCTGGACACCGCGGCCCTCACAGACGCGCAGGCGCACTTAGCCGCGCTGCGCAGCCAGGACGCGCCTTCGCCTCTCGGAGACATGGACGTCTCCCTGTTGCTCTTCTTCGAGGCATTGCGTGGCAAGGGAATGACGGCAGTCCTCTCGGGAGAGACGGCCGACGAGGTCTTCAACGGCTACTTCTGGGCCTACGACCCGGAGCACAGCAATTCCAGGACGTTCCCCTGGATCTCTTTCGAACGGGGCCACGACGCGGCGGCCGGCGGACTTGGCTGTTCGCTCGTGGACCGGACGCTGCGCAAGGAACTGGACTTCATGGAGTACGCGGACCAGCACTACCGGGACGCACTCACCGAAGTGCCGCACGTGGACGGCGAGAGCGCCGAGGAGCGCAGGGCCCGCGAGATCACCTATCTCGCGCTCACCCGCTGGGCGCCGACCCATCTCGACCGGGCCGACCGGATGAGCATGGCGCACAGCGTGCAACTGCGGCCGCCCTTCTGCGACCGGTCCCTCGTTGAGTACGTGTACAACGTCCCGGCGGCGATGAAGCGCGTGCGCGGCCAGGAGAAGAGCCTCCTGCGCGCCGCGGTCGCGGACCTGTTGCCGAAGCCGGTGCTGGAGCGACGCAAGAGCGCCTATCCGTCCACGCAGGAAGCGGCCTACGGAGAGTCCGTCCGGAGCCGGTTCGTGCAGCTGGCACGCGACCACGCGGCCCCCGTCGCCCCGCTGCTCGACCGCGAAGCCACCGAGGCGGTGCTGACGGCGGAGACCGCTCCGAGTGGAGCCTTCGCGTGGGTAGAGCGGGCGAGCATGGAGATGGTGCTCCAACTTGATGCTTGGCTCGGAGAATACGGTATTGAATTGCGCCTGTAAATCACGACTCGCCCTCACTGGTCGCAGGGCTGCAAGCCGCTTTCTCGCCATTTCCGCCGAGGGTGCAGGAATGCGCGTTTCTCCTTGCTGAATCTAGTTCGCTGGAGCAAGAGGAAGACTGCGAAGGATAGGGGGTCTTCAGCGTGACCGGCGAGCCCACCCGTCACCGCCGCACCCCCAGCAACTTCGAAGACCCAGGCGTAACCGCACATCACTTGCCCGCCTTGCTGCTGGCGCAAAAAAGTTGCCAGCGGCATGTGTACTGATGACACCGAGACGTGTGGTCAGCTAGGGTCACCCGGGACTGAGATCCGATCACGACAATGAACCAGCCGATGGCTCACAAGGCTACGGGGGAGTGTATTGATAGAGATCGGGGTATTAGGCTCGTTACGAATACGGCGGGACGGTGTGGATGCCACACCGTCAGCTCCTAAACTCCGCCAAGTGCTCGCCCTTCTGGTACTCAATCTCAATATGCTGGTTACGGGCGACCAGCTGTGCGAAGAGCTGTGGGGAGAATATCCCCCCATTACCGCGGCGGCCACTCTGCAAACGTATGTCTACCAGCTGCGCCGCAAGCTCCGACTGGCCACCGGGCAGACCGGTGCGGCCTTTGGGTCCCGTCCACCGCGGGAACTCCCGGCGCTCCTGACCAGAGTGGGTGGATACGAGTTGCGTCTGGGAGGCAGGGCGTCCGTAGACGCGTACCGCTTCGAGCAACTCGTCGAGCAGGGGATGGACGAGTACCGCAACGGTGCCGGCGACACGGCAGCCCGGACGCTCCGGGACGCCCTCGACACCTGGCGAGGAGACGCACTCGTTGATGTATCCGGTGGACACCGGCTGTCCGCCTGGTCGACCCAACTGGAAGAGCGGCGCAAGAACGTCCTGGAAAAACGGTTCGCCATCGAGCTGGAACTCGGCCACCACCATGCCATCGTGGACGAACTGTCCGCCATCGTCCGCACCTACCCCACCCATGAAGCGTTCGCCGGGCAGCTCATGCGAGCCCTGCAACGCTGCGGCCGCCGTCCTGAGGCACTCGACGTGTTTCGCGCGCTGCGGGCCAGGCTGGTCAACGAGCTGGGACTGGAACCGTCGGCACCGCTGCACAGGCTGCACCAAGAGGTGCTGGCCGACCGCGGCCACCTGGCCAGGCAGGGCAGGATGAAGCCCGGGGGCGAAGTTACGGCTGCCCGGGTAACAGCCTTGAACCCTGCTCAGATCCCTGCGGACATCGGTGACTTCGTGGGAAGGGCCGAGAAACTGGATCAACTGGAGAAGTACCTCTGCCTCGATGCCTCCGAGAAGGCAGGCCTGCGGGTCGCGGAAGTTCACGGTCCACCCGGAATCGGCAAGACCACCTTCGCCATCAAGGCCGCTCACCGGCTTCGCAAGCACTTCCCGGACGGACAGCTCTTCATGGACCTGTCCGAGGTGGGCAACGACGGCGTCACTCGGCTCGCTGACGTGCTCGCTGCGAGTCTCAGCGCGTGCGGAATGGCCCGCGACAGACTACCTACAGGGCTCGAGGAGCTGGCCCAGCTCTTTCGCACCTGGACCGCCGACCGGCGCGTACTGGTGGTGATCGACGATGTGGCGGCCGCATCACAGTTGCGCACCCTGATGCCGGGCGGCTCGAACAGCGCGGTGATCACCACCAACCGCCATCGGACGCAAGGCCATGCCACGGGCCGGAAGATCGCGCTCGACGTGCTGTCACACGACCTGGCACTCCGGCTGTACGACGGCGTAGTCGGTGAAGGCAGCTCGCACAGCGAGTCCGATGCCGTAGACGAACTGATGCGCATGTGCGAGGGCCTGCCGCTGCTCGTACGCGGCGTGGGCAACCGCCTCGCGTCCAGGCCGACATGGTCGGCCACCCGGTTGATGGCGCGGCTCCGCCGTGACCGCAGCCTGCTGCTGGAGCTCCCCGCAGGCACCCAGTCCCTGATGAATACGGTGGAGTTGAGCTACCGCTACTTGCCGGAGCAGCACCGGCATCTGCTGCAACTCCTGGCAGAAAGCGGTCGCACACGATGGCACCTGAGCGAGGTCAGCCAATTGCTGCCTGGCGGTGACGTAGAGATACTCCTTGATTCCCTTGTCGACGTACACCTCGTAAACGAGTCCTTCGATCACCCCTCCCGCCTCAAGGAGGTGTGGGGGAACGAGCCCGTTTACACCATGTCCCCTCTCACACGGCGAGCGGTACTCCTTCTGCTCGGCGAAAGAAGCAAAGACACGGTGGCGACGGTGAGTTTGACGAAGGCCTCCTGAAGGCGCCCAGCGGTCCGCCGCGGCTTGCCGGCTGTGTCGGTGACGGCCGAATCGTGGCGGCCATCGAGAGCTGATCGCCCGACCAGGATTTTGCGGCCCTCCGCACGATTCGGCGGAGGGCCGCTTCACTGTGCCCCGTGGAGCGGCCTGATGGCTCCAGATTCCTTCGAGACTTCTTCAGGCTCCTTTCAGACTCCTTCGAACCCCGCCGACCAGGGTGAAGCAGGAACCGAGCAGCCGGAGGACATCGTGCATCGAACGCTGATCGTGGCGAAGATGAACCTCGCCGACGCCAGGAGCGTCGCAGAAATCTTCGCCGACTCAGACCGGACCGAACTGCCGCACATGGTGGGAGTGTCGCGGCGGACCCTGTTCGCCTTCCACAATCTCTACTTCCACCTGGTGGAGGCCGACCAGGACATCGCGCCGAATCTCGACAAGGCACGCAGCCACCCCCTGTACGGCGAGATCAACACCCGGCTGGGCCAGTTCATGTCCCCCTACGACCCCCACTGGCAGGAGCCCAAGGACGCCATGGCCGTCCCCTTCTACTCCTGGACGCCCGAGCAAGGGCCACTGATCACGGATCCGGCCGGTATGAGCATGGGGGACGGTGCCGCATGACCGCCTCGCAGATGGCCACCAAGGTCGCCGTCAACTCCGTGCCGGCCAACACCAAGCGCGGCGGCGACATTCGCGTGACGCTGAGCCCGAAGACGGTGGGCTGCAGCTCCGGCTTCGGCGGGGTACTGAGGCTGGCGCCCGGAGAGTTCGTAACAGAGCACCTTCACCCCTACTCGGAGGAGTTCCTGCACATCGTTCAGGGCCACCTGGAGATGCGTCTGGACGGGGTGACGGTGCAACTGAGCCCCGGAGACTCGCTGCTCGTGCCGATCGGCATCCGCCATCGGCTGGTGAACACCGGCCCTGTACCCGCCCAAGCCGTCTTCCACCTGTCACCGCTGGCGCCCCGCCCGGAACTCGGACACGTCGACACGGAGCAGGCCCTGGACACGGACGCCGACAACCCGAGCGTCGGCGGTCCTCGATGAACCGCCGCGCGGTCGTCACGGGTGTGGGGACGGTCGCACCAGGCGGTGTCGGACGCGACGCCTACTGGGACTTGCTCACCGCCGGGCGCACCGCCACCCGCAGTATCAGCCTCTTCGACGCCTCCGGCTTCCGCTCCCGGATCGCCGCCGAATGCGACTTCGATCCGCTGAGCGCGGGACTCTCACCGCAGGAGGCGCGGCGCATGGACCGCGCCGCGCAGTTCGCGGTCGTCGCTGCGCGCGAGGCGATCCAGGACAGCGGGCTGGACCTGCCGGGCGCCGACCCGAGCCGTGTCGGAGTGAGCATCGGAAGCGCCGTGGGCTGCACCATGGGCCTTGAGGACGAGTACGCCGTACTCTCCGACGGCGGCCGGGACTGGCTCGTCGACCACTCCTACGGTGTTCCGCACCTCTACGGCTACATGGTCCCGAGCACTCTGGCCGTGGAGGTCGCGTGGCAGGCGGGGGCCGAGGGTCCGGTGGCACTGATCTCCACAGGATGCACCTCGGGCCTCGATGCGATCGGTCACGGCGTTCAGCTGATCGAGGAGGGCAGCGCTGACACCGTCGTGGCAGGTGCCACCGACGCCCCGCTGTCGCCCATCACCTCCGCTTGTTTCGACGCGATCAAGGCGACCACTCCCGACAACGACGACCCCGCACACGCGTCGCGGCCTTTCGACGGCCGACGCAACGGGTTCGTGCTCGGCGAGGGCGCGGCGGTGCTGGTGCTCGAAGAGGCCGAAGCGGCGCGGCGCCGCGGAGTACCCGTCTACGCGGAGATCCTCGGGTTCGCCGGCCGCAGCAACGCCTTCCACATGACCGGGCTGAAGCCGGACGGAAGGGAGATGGCCGAAGCCATCCGGGTCGCCCTGCACCGGGCCCGGCTCGACCCGGATGACATCGACTACATCAACGCCCACGGCTCCGGCACCAAGCAGAACGACCGCCACGAGACCGCAGCGTTCAAACGCAGTCTCGGGGAGCGCGCGTATCAGGTTCCGGTCAGCTCGATCAAGTCAATGATCGGGCACTCCCTCGGCGCCATCGGGTCGCTGGAGATCGCCGCCTGCGCCCTGGCACTGCGTCACCAGGTCGTACCGCCGACAGCCAACCTCTCGGTGCCCGACCCGGAGTGCGACCTGGACTACGTGCCCAGGGACGCGCGCGAACACGGGATGGAACGGGTGCTCAGCGTCGGCAGCGGATTCGGCGGCTTCCAGAGCGCGATGGTGCTGGGCCGCCCCCGTATTGAGCAGGGAGCGGCGGCATGAGTGCATCAGGACTGCGGTCCGGTCACCATCCCTTACCGGTGGTCACCGGGCTCGGCGTGGTCGCCCCGACCGGGCTCGACGTACGCCAGCACTGGGAATCGGTACTGGCCGGCAAGAGCGGCCTGGGCCGGATCACTCGGTTCGACCCCTCGCAATATCCGGTGCAAGTGGCCGGTGAGGTACCGGGGTTCGACGCTGGACGCCTGGTGGCCGGACGCCTGGTCCCGCAGACCGACCGTTTCACGCACCTCGCGCTGACTGCTGCGCAGGCGGCGCTCGACGATGCGCACGCCGATCCCCAGACCCTCCCCGAGTACGAGATGGCCGTGGTCACCGCCAGTTCCTCCGGCGGCACCGAGTTCGGGCAGCACGAGATGGAGCAGCTCTACCAGCAAGGCCCTTCCTGGGTCGGCGCCTACCAGTCGATCGCCTGGTTCTACGCGGCGACCACGGGACAGGTCTCCATCCGGCACGGCATGCGCGGTCCCTGCGGCGTGCTGTGCTGCGAGCAAGCGGGCGGTCTGGAGGCACTGGCACAGTCCCGCCGTCTGCTGCACACCGGCTCCCGGCTGGTGCTCAGTGGCGGTACCGACGCCTCCTTGTGCCCCTACGGACTGGTCGCCCAGATGTCCTCCGGGAATCTGTCGGTCGAGGACGATCCATCACGCGCCTACCTGCCCTTCGACGCGGCAGCCTCTGGCTTCGTACCGGGCGAGGGCGGGGCCTTCCTGGTGGTCGAGAGCGCCGAGTCGGCCCAAGAGCGAGCCGTCGATCACTACGGAGTGCTGCTCGGCCACGCGGCCGGGTTCGACCCTCCCTCCGCATCCGGACGGCCGCCGGTGCTCGCCTCGGTGATCCGGCGCGCCCTCGCCGACGCCAAGGTGCAGCCCGACGCGGTCGATGTCATCTTCGCCGACGCCTCCGGAGTGCCGGAGCACGACCTTGCCGAAGCCCGCGCCATCACCGAGGTCTTTGGGCCGGGAGGTGTCCCGGTCACCGCTCCCAAAACCCTCACCGGACGGCTCTACGCGGGCGGCGCGGCCGTGGACACGGCCACCGCGCTGCTCGCCCTGAGCAGCGGCGTGGTGCCGCACACCGTCGGACTCGAACGCCCGGCCCCCGGCTGCGACCTCGACCTCGTCCTCGACCGGCCGCGCCAGACCGGCCCGGACGTCGCGCTGGTGCTGGCCCGTGGCCACGGCGGCTTCACCTCCGCACTCGTGGTGAGCCGCGGCGACCGTACGGACTTCCAGCCGTAAACCGACCCCCACCCCACGACACGATCCACGAAAGGCACCGCAGATGGCCACGTTCACGGTGGACGACCTCAAACGGATCCTGCGCACCGGCGCGGGAGTCGACCAGCACGACGATCTGGACGGCGAGCATGTCGCCGACACCTCGCTCAGCGACCTGGGATACGACTCGCTGGCGGTACTCGAACTCACCAGCCGGATCGAGCGCGAGTACAGCATCGCCATCCCGGACGGCGACTTGGCGCACACTCTGACGCCACGCGAAGCTGCGGCCTACGTCAACGCAAGGCTCGCGGAGGTGCAGGTCTGATGGCCGGGCACACCGATAACGCGGTCATCGTCGACGCGCCCATGGAGCTGGTGTGGTCGATGACCAACGACGTGGCCTCATGGCCGCGGCTGTTCAACGAGTACGCGTCCGCCGAGATCATCGAGCGCGCCGGGAACACGGTCACCTTCCGGCTCGCGCTGCACCCCGACGAGACCGGCAAGGTCTGGAGCTGGGTCTCCGAGCGAACAGCGGACGAGGCGACCCGCACCGTGCGCGCGCACCGGGTGGAGACCGGCCCCTTCGAGTACATGAACATTCGCTGGGAGTACGAGCAGCTGCCCGACGGCGTCCGGATGCGCTGGGTCCAGGACTTCGCGATGAAGCCAGGCGCCCCCCTCGACGACGCGGGCATGACCGATCGCCTCAACCGCAACACGGTCGTCCAGATGCGGCTCATCAAGAACAAGGTGGAGAGCGCAGCGCGCGCTGACCAACAACTGGCCGGCCGCCGCGTCCTGGTCACCGGCGGGACGCGTGGCATAGGCCGCGGCATCGTGCTGGCCGCCGCCCGGGCTGGCGCAAGCGTGGCCACCTGCTACCGGGAGCCCGGCGAGACCGTCACCACTCTGGAGCAGGAGCTGGCCCGGACAATGGGCAAGCACACGGTGGTGCGCGCCGACGCGTCCGACGAGAACGACATCGACCGGCTGGTCGCCGAGTGCGAGACGAGCCTCGGCGGACTGGACGCAGTGGTCAACAACGCGGGCGCCTTCGCTCCGAAGCCCTACCAGGAGCTTGACACCACCGAGTGGTCGGCTGCCCTGCGCAGCAACCTGACAGCCACACACCTGGTCAGCCAGCGCACGCTCCCGCTGCTGGGATCCGGATCCTCGATCGTGAACATCGGCTCCACGGTGGCCTCCATCGGCATGGCCGGCGGCGTTCACTACACGGCGGTGAAGTCCGCGCTCGTCGGCATGACCCGTTCGCTCGCCCGTGAGCTCGGCCCGCGAGGGATACGCGTCAACACCGTCTCTCCCGGCCGGATCGCCACCGAGGCCCTCGACGCGCTGCCGCCGGACGTCGCCGACGAACAGCGGCGCACCTTCTCCGCCTTCGCGGCGCTCGGCCGGCTCGGCACCGTCGAGGAGATCGCCCACGTCGTGCTCTTCCTCATCAGCGAGCACGCGGCCTACGTCACCGGCCAGAACATCCACGTCGACGGCTGCGTGTGAGCCGCCCCCGACCTCCAGAAGGGAACAGCTCAGTGGAACTCGCCCTGCACGGCAAGAAAGTCCTCATCACCGGCGGGACGCGCGGCATCGGCCGCGGGATCGTCCTTGCCGCCGCCCGGGCCGGGGCCGATGTGCTCACCTGCCACCGGCAGGACGGCGAAGCGGCCGACAGCCTGACCCAGGCACTGAAGGAGACCGGCGGCGACCATCATGTGATACGGGCCGACATCGGCGACATCGACCAAGTCGACCGGCTCGTCGGCGAGGCCAGGGACCGCTTCGGACGGCTTGACGGCATCGTCAACAACGCCGGGGTGATCAGCCACATCCCGTTCGCGGAACTCCCCGCAACGGAGTGGTCGCGCATCCTCGACACCAACCTCACCGCCTCCTACCGCATCATCCAGCAGGCCCTGCTGCTGCTCGGCCATGGCTCCTCGGTGGTCAACATAGGATCGCGAGGCGCCGCTGCCGGTATTCCCCTGCGGGCCCACTACACGGCCTCCAAGGCCGCCCTGATTGGCCTTACCAGGTCCCTCGCCAAGGAACTCGGACCGCACGGCATCCGCATCAACGTCATCGCGCCCGGTGTCATAGAAACCGAGGCGTTCGACGCCATGCCCGCCGATCGCGCCGCGGGCCTGCGGGCCACCTACGCGCAGAAGACCGCCCTGGCCCGGCTCGGCACCGTGGACGAACTCGCGGGTCCCGTTCTGTTCCTGCTGAGCGATCTGTCGACGTACGTCACCGGCGAGACCGTCAACGTCGACGGGGGGATCTAAGATGGCTGACGCGGTGTTCCGGGTGATGCTCCGAATGGAGATCAGGCCCGGTATGGAGGCGGACTTCGAGCGGGTGTGGCGCGAAGTGGGGGACTCGGTCACGGGCCATTCCGCTAACCTCGGGCAGTGGTTGTCCCGCAGCGCCGAGGAAGACGGCATCTATTACATCGTCAGCGACTGGGTGGACGAGCCGCAGTTCCGGGCATTCGAGACCAGCGACCGGCATCTGGAGCACCGCACGAAGCTGCATCCCTACCGCAGCGGTGGCTCCATGACGACCATGCACGTGGTCGCGGCACTGGCCGGCGCCGCTGGCGACCGGTCGTGACGCCGGGTGCGGTGGAGGTGGTGCTCTACCACCTCAGTGACGATCCGGACGGGGTGCTCACTGCCTACCACGAGGCGAGCCGGCGGATGGCCGGGACTCCCGGGCTCCTGGGCAACCAGCTCCTGGCCAGCGCCGACGACCCGCGGGCGTTCGTGGTGATCAGCCATTGGTCGGACTGGGATGCCTTCACGGCGTGGGAGGGAGCGGCTGCGCACAAGGAGCAGACGGCACCGCTGCGCCCCTTCCGTGACACTGGACGGAAGCGCCCGTTCGAGATCTATAGAGAACTTGCCCGTTACGGCGCCGGCTGGGCCGAACCGGCCGGGAAAGGAGCCTGACATGGCGGAAACGGACACGCCGTCGCTCCCGCTCGAGCTGTTCACGCCCGCATTTTTTCAGCATCCGCACGAAATGCTGGCGGACCTGCGGCAGACCGCGCCCGCCGTGCCGGTAACCACTCCGAACGGGCTACGCACATGGCTGGTCACACGCTATGAGGATGCGAGAGCCCTTCTTGCCGACCAGAGGCTGAGCAAGGACATGCGCGTCGGCCGGGACCTTATCCCGCGCAATTTCGCCGACCCGGCGAAACGGGAGGAGTTTCTGAAGGAGGCGGGAGAGCGGAGCCAGTTCCCCCATGTGCTGAGCGTGCACATGCTCGACAGCGACCCTCCGGACCACACACGGCTGCGGCGGCTGGTCAGCAGGGCCTTCACCACGCGCCGTGTGGCATCGCTGCGGCAGAGGATCATTGAACTCACTGACGAACTGCTGGAAGGCATCGCACGCCACCAGCGGACCGACCTCATGGAGGCACTGGCCTTCCCCGTGCCCTTTACCGTGATCTGCTGGCTGCTCGGCGTCCCTCCGGACGACCGCACCGCGTTCCGCGGCTGGTCGAACCTGCTGGTGTCCGGTGCGGGGACGGAGGAGGTACGCCAGGCCAGTGCCGACATGATCGGCTACCTGCGGGCCCTGATCGATGCCAAGCACGCCGCGCCGGACGACGACCTGCTGTCCGACCTCGTCCATGCCACGGACGACGGAGATCAGCTGACGCTGGACGAACTGATCTCCATGGCCTTCCTGCTCCTGGTCGCCGGGCACGAAACGACCGTCAACCTCATCGGCAATGGTGCACTTGCCTTGCTTCGCCAGCCGGGGGTACGTGAGCAGTTGGCCGCAGAGGAATCGATGTGGCCTGCCGCGATCGAGGAGTTCCTGCGTTACGACGGCCCGGTGACCAATGCCACGTGGCGCTTCACGACTGAACCCGTCGAGGTGGGCGACATCGTCATCCCCGAGGGCGAGTTCGTGACGATCTCACTTGGCGCCGCGGCCCGTGATCCGGAGCGTTACGAGGAACCGGATCAGCTGAATATCGGGCGCGACAGTTCCGGAGGGCTTGCTTTCGGCCATGGCATCCACCACTGCCTGGGTGCTCCCCTCGCCCGGCTGGAAGGGCAGATCGTGCTCAGCCGGCTCTTCGCGCGGTTCCCGAAGATGCGGCTCGCAGTGGCGCCTGGTGAACTGCGCTGGCGCAGCAGCCTGATGATGCGTGGGCTGGAGGAGCTTCCGGTGCTCATCGCGTGAGTTCCCAGTTCGAGCGGTCGGTGCTCACGCAGCAACGGGTCCAGGGTTCGGCACTCCGCCATCGGTCCCGCGGCAGCACCACCGCTTCGAATGGCAGGTGGGTGGCGGTAGTTTTGCACCGTCGCCCACCGCGCTTGTTCGTGGCCATGGCACTGCAGCCTGGCCGCAGGCACGACCGGGCGTATCTGCTCGGTGTCGGCTTCATCAGGGCTGCGGCGTCTGACACTGGGGAGGATGTACGCCAGGGCGTCGTGCCTGAGGCTGGGGCAACTGCCAGGACACCTCGTCGGTGGGCCTTGTCCCGGAGGGGCGGACACCTGTTCGTGTCGTTATGCGGCGACTGTCAGGGCAGCTGACTGCTGCTCGTAGGCGATCGGTGCCTGCTGTCCGTTCGCGGAGTGCCGTCGGCGGGTGTTGTATCGGGTGGTCCAGCGGAAGACGGCCAGGCGGCAGACGCGGGCCCCGTCGAAGCGGCGGACACCACGGGGCGTCTCGCGTTTGAGGGCCGCGTTGAAGCTCTCGGCGAGCGCGTTGTCCGCGCTCGTGCCGCGTCCGGTCCGGTGTGCCCTGGGGCGGCGGACCTGGGTCTCCATGCCGTCGATCCGCAGAGTGACGCCCTCGGCCTCGGCGTAGGCGAACACATCGGCCAGGGTGCGCAGCCGCAGTCCGGGCCGGTCGGGAACCGCGAATCCGCGCCGGGCGAGCAGGGGGCGGATCTCGTCGATTGCCTCGCTCACCGTGGAGCGGCCGACGCCGTACAGCGTGGCGAGGGCCGCGTGCGGCAGGTTCGTGCGCAGGTGGACGAGGCTGAGCACGACGCGGTCGGTGAAGACCAACTCGTGCTTGGGGCCGGCGCCGGCGGCACGTAGCCGCTGGTGGCCACGCCGCTCGTGCAGGTCTGCCTCGTGCCCGCGCACCACGGCTCGGCCAACTCTTCGACCAAGCCGCCGAGATGTTGGCGGGAGATGCCGGTGAAGGCAGGATGGGACAAGGCCGCGCGGGCCCACTTCGTCTGCACACCGGAAGAACCGGTGCGGCCCTCATCACGTCACGCCCGGTGTACTTGGCACCGACCGGTCAGGTCAGCTCCTCGGCGAGCAGATCCATGAGCAGTCCGTCCTGCCAGGTGCCCGTCCGGTGGTTGCGCCAGTAGGCGCGCATGATCCCCACGGGCTTGAACCCGACCTTGCCGTAGCTGCGGATCGCCGCGGTGTTGGCTGCGGCGGGGTCAATGGTCAGCCGATGATGGCCGCGTTCGTGCAGCAGCCACCGGGCCAGGGTGCGTACGGCGTCGGTGCCGATCCCCTTCCCGTGATGTCGCGCCGTCAGGAAGATGTCGATGCCGGCGTGCCGAAACTCGGGGTCGGCTTCTTCCTCGAACTGGATCGCTCCGATGACCTCGCCCTCGAAGACAACGGCGAGCATGCCCCCGAAGTCGTTCGGGGGCGACCACCACACCGCGACTTCCGGCTCCCGCACGATGCTGTCAAGGGCCTCCCCATCACCGACGGCCACCGGCCGCAGTACGACCTTGACCCCACGCAGCTCCATGCCCCTCAGTATCCCTGGAGATGCAAGCACGTTCCGAAGCATGACTCGCTCAATAGCCGACCACGTCGTAAGCTTCACCGCCGCGGCAGGGGCACCTCTCAACCGGAGGCACGTAGGCGGCGTGACTTACGTTCTCGAGCAGGGTTGCGGCCGGGCGTACGGCAGCTGCCGGGGGCGGCTCGCCGTGCGCCTGGTGCTCGTCGCCCCTGCCGGCGCGGTTACGCGGCCGGTCCCGGCAGCCCGCGGTCGTCCAGCCACACGCGGACGGCGCGGCTGGGGCTCTCGCCAGTCGCCACGGCGGTCGCGGCGAAACCGGGAACGGCGTGGTGAGGCCCCGGCCGAGGACAGGTTCCGGTTGAGCGCGGCGAGGCGGGATGGCGTCGACCGCACTCAACCGGTTCCGTGCGCTCGGACCGGGTCCTCAGGCGTGGGGGACCAGGTTGTGCTCGGTGCCCAGGGTGCTCATCCCGGTGTCGGCGTACAGCGTGGTCTCACCGTCGGACCAGCGGACGACGAGGTCGTCAGTGCGGTGGTCGGGAGTGAAATCACCGGTCGTCATGACCGTGTTGTGCGTCCACAGGCCGTTGGGGTCCTGGATGCGTGCCTCGCTGCCGAGGGCGGAGGTCGTGGTGCCGACGTAGTTGTCCAGCTCACCGTCCGTCCACTGCACCATCAGGTCCCATTTCTGGTTGCCGGAGAACTCGCCGGCGGTCAGCAGGGTGGCGTTGGTCCAGGTGGAATTCGGGTCCTTGAGCTTGTGCTCCTGTCCGAAGCCGCCGGCGCCCACATTGGTGTAGAGGGTGAGTTCGCCGTCGGACCAGCGCACCATCAGGTCCGTGACGTAGGCCGAGGAACCGAAACGGCCCGCGGCGATCTGGGTGGCGTGCTGCCAGGTGGAGTTGGGCGCGATCATCTGGGTGCCGGGCACGTTGAGGCCATTGGTGCCGACGTCGCCGTAGAGGGTGACCTCCCCGTCGGACCAGCGCACCATCAGGTCGATCTGGTTCGATCCGGTGAAGTCGCCCGCGGTGATCGTCTCCGCGTGCGTCCAGGTCGAGTTCGGGGCCAGCAGTTGCCGTTCTGAGATGAAGTGGCCTTGGCCGTCGTTGGTGTAGAGGGTCACTTCGCCGTCGGTCCAGACCACGATCAGGTCGCTGTGGCCGGCGCCGTTGAAGTCACCGGCGGCCATCAGCTTGGCGTGCTCCCACGTGCTCCCGTTGCCCATGGAGTAGGGCAGGGGCGGCTGATGGTAGGGGCCGTGGTCGGTGTGCAGGCCCTGCTGGGCGTCGTCGTAGTCCTGGAAGAACCGGTCACCGTGCAGCGGGCTGTAGGTGATCCGGTTGTACAGCGGATTGTCGGTCTTCACATCGGGACCACCCTGCAGGAAGCCGCCCACGTTGCCGATGATCTCGCCGGTGTCGCCGGAGGCGTCGAACTTGGAGAACCACGGTCCGCCGGAGACCCCTCCCCACATGCCGGCGCAGTCGATCTGCATCTGGTTGTAGGCCGGCAGCGGCGTCGTCCAGACATTCGGGCAGCGGAACGCGCGGTCCTGCGAGTCGTACTTGACCATGGGATAGCCGATCACGGTCACCTGGTTGACGAACCCCGGTGTCCGGGCGAGGGTGTTGGCGCCCACGACGTCCTGGACGTTGCGCCCGCCGTTCTCCTTCAGGCTCGCGAAGGCGAAGTCCAGGTCGGAGTTGGCGCTGCGGTCCGAGGCGTACTGGGAGTCGCGGAACCACTCCTTAACCGGCCAGATGCCATAAGGCTGGTCACCCGCTGACTTCGTGTGGTCGTACTTGGGTACGAACGCCGCGTTGCTGCCGAGGCAGTGCCCGGCAGTGAGGATGAGGTCGTGCCCGGGGCTGCGTACCACGCTGGCCGTGCAGTGATGGGCCTTCATGTCACCTGTGGTGGTGAAGAGCATGCCGACGGACTTGATGCCGCCGAAGTGCTCACCGTCAATGGCGGTCAGGGACCGCTTCTTACGCGGTGCCTTCCAGCTCTGCGGCTGCGCGATGCGGCCCGAGGGGTCGGTGGCCGAGGCTATGCGCTGGGGCGTCCAGAACCGGATGGCGTCCTGAACAGTCCAACTGCCGTTGTTAGCCGACGAGGGCGTGACGGACACCGAAGGGCTCGCGACGGCGGTCATGTCGTCGGTGTGGTTCGGACTGGCAGTCACCTGTCTGGTGGGGGCCGGGGCGGGTGTGGCGGCTCTGGCCGCGGCGGCGTTGCCCAGAAGAAGTGCGGCGCACAACGCGAACGCACTCCCGAGGCCTATTCGTTTATGCAACTTAATTTGCTCCAGGTGAGGCAGGCCGGAGAGCTCGACACGTCCGAGCCACGCAGTGAATGGACGGCCGGCGCGGAGGGCGCGGCCGGGTCTTGCCGGCGGGAAGTTCAGTTCCTCGGTACGGAGCGGAGTGAAGGCGTTTCGGCCGTGGCGGCTGATCGTGGTCGCCGCTCGGGCGCACCGGGCGTCATGACAGATGGCAGGCTCGGCAGACGGCCCGACTCGGGCCGTTCGACGCGCGGGCCCTCACGTGTGGACAGGCAGGGACGCGCCCATGATCCAGTCCAGCCCACAGCGCACCCCCCGATGCATTCCCCCCGCCGCCCCGTGAGACGGCACCCGGTAGACCATGGTCAGCGGTCACCGGTGCCATCATGATCGCACAATAATCGAACGCATGTACAGATTTTGTTGCCGACTACTGCGGACGGGGTGCGCCCACGTAAATGGTGTCGCAGAACACCGGGGTCACATGCCGGCCGTGCGGGTCGGTGATCTGCAGCGAAGCGCCATAGTCGGTGGACGCGGGGTACGGTGGCAGCACCTCGATGCGCGGGGCGTCGTCGACCGGGATGGCGCAGGAGCCGTCTGCGGAAGGGGATGCCGGGTAGAAGAGCGGGAAGTCCACCCTGCCGCCATGGTTCAACACCAGCCGGACCGGCGCCTTGGCTTTCGGCACCGACCAGACGGCAGGGCCTTTGCCAGCGTACGCCTGCACCTTCGGATAGCCATCGAAGGCGCAGGGCGCGGTGCTGGTGTTGGTCGCGCTCAGCAGAGCCGTCGGCGCCTTGCTCGGCTTATGGGTGAAGAGTGTCAGCTTCCATCGCAGCTGCGCGGTCCCGCATGCGGCTCCCGCCGAGGCCGTGGGGGACACACTCGTCCGTCCCCCGCCGGGGGTCACCACCGTCGCTCGCGACGACGGCCCGGCGCCCGCCTTCCCGGCGCCCGGATGTGCTGGACCGCACGCCACAGCAGCCGTCATCACCGTCAGGCTGATAGCGGAGACTGCCGCTGTCCGCCGCGCCACGAGAACTCCCCCTGGAAGCGACCCTGCGGAGGCCGGGTGCCACCGCTCCTGCCTCCCGGCCAGGGAGATGCATTCACCCCCGCGAGGGTTCCCCCCGAAGCGGCACCCTGAGACGCGGACGCGTGGACATCCGCGTCGCCGATGGTGAGGTCGAACTCCCCCAACTCGCCCGCGAGCAACCTCCCCTCCCCAGGCCCCTCACCCGCCGCCCGGCACGCGACGGCATCGGGCCCTCCGCCGTCCATCATGATGTGGCCCACACCCGCGGCCCGTTCCCGGCATGGCCCTCGACCGGCTCGAAGCCCTCGTCTGCAACCAATTCGAACGCCTGCAGCAGGCCCCACACCCTCCACTGCTTCATAGCGGGCACAGGTCTGACCCTCAATGACCAACCCTCGCCCTGACACGCCGAAGGCAGTAAAGATCTCTACCTCAAGTCTCGCTCAGATTCTCCGCACTTTCTTGACGATCACGTAGGCATTCGATGATTTTTGTGTCCATGCCGCTCCCAGGCGGGGGGCGGAGGGGGAGGGAATACTACGAATGCCGCACTGACTCGCACATGCACAGCCGCCGTGCTGGCCGTTTTTCTCGTCGTCGGAACGGCGGGAATGGGAACTGCTTTCGCGGAGGACACCCCCTCGGTGTCGGACACCTCGTCCGAGGTCAATGCCGACCTGGACGGGAACCCAATCCCCCAGGCACCGGCCGACACCGACGTATCGGTGGACCAAGGCGGGGACTCGGGCAGTGCTAACCACCCGATGACCCCGGACGGCTGCCCGCCCGACCCGGGCTTCCGCTTTTACAATGTCAAGAGCACGTTCGTCATGACCCTAAGAAGACCGTATACGGGCAGTCCGGCATTACGCTCTCGGTCTCGGTGGCCCAAGGCCACACGTGGACCGGCACCATTACATATTCGGCCAAGCTGAGTGAGTCAGTCCTCATCGCTTCCGCCGAGGAGACCGTCAGCGGCTCGATCTCCTACGCCAAGACCACCACCGTCACCCTTGGCGGATCGTGGGTAGTCCCGAAGAACCAGAGGGACGGATGGCTCGCACTCGGCTCGAAGGGATACTCCTTCAACTGGGAACGAGGTTCCAC
>NZ_JCAJZW010000021.1:0-139404 GCF_059510455.1 Streptomyces sp. NTD91 | reverse complement strand
GGTTCGGTCGGATCGGCCCGGGTCCGCGACGCCCGGATCGGCACCTCGCCACGATGTCGGACCATCCGGGTACGCCCGGTACGCGGGTGGTCCTCCGCCGTGCGACACACCGCACCGGACGCCGCGGCCCGTCCGACCCGGTCCGAACGAAACCCTCACGAAACCCTCTGGACGACTCCGCGCCCGCAGGCGGCGTTGTCGGTGGAGTGGTCCACCATGGGCCCATGAGCGATCATCGTGGATCCGGCACGGAGCCCACCCGCATCCCCGCCCCCGACGGAATGGCCCCCGCGGCCCACTGCAGCCACGTCGTCTCGGCGGCCCGCCGCCTCGTCGCCGTCTCCGGCCGGCTCCCCCTGGACGAGCACGGCGGACTGGTCGGCGCGGGTGACCCCGCGGCCCAGGCCCGCCAGGTGTTCGAGAACCTCAGGCGCTGCCTCGCCGCGGCCGGCGCCGGCTTCGAGCACGTGGTGAAGCCGACCTGCTTCGTCACCGGCACCGCCCACCTCCCGGCCATCCGCGGGGCCCGGGCCGCCCACATACCCGACGACCGCCTCCCGGCGTCCTCCGCCGTCCAGGTGGCCGCGCTGGTGGCCCCGGAGTTCCTGATGGAGATCGAGGCGCTCGCGGTGGTCGGCGCATGAGCTCCCTGACCGTCCGGGAGATGAGCCTCGCCGACTGCGACCGTGTCTCCGAGATCCGCATCCGAGGCTGGCAGCACGCCTATCGGGGGCTGATGCCGCAGGCGTACCTCGACGGCCTCGGCGTCGCGCAGGACGCCGAGCGGCGCCGGACCTGGTTCGCGCGAGGGGACGGGTCCGTGGTGAACCTGGTCGCCGAGCGGGCGGGCGAGATCCTCGGCCGGGCGGCGTACGGGCCCTACCGGGACGGTGAAGTGCGCACTGCGGACGCGGAGTTGTACGCGATCTACGCAGATCCGGCGCACCTCGGCCGCGGGGTCGGACGGGCGCTGCTGTCGGCGTCGCTCGAGCGGTGCGCCGACCGTCCCCGCATGTTCCTGTGGGTCCTCAGGGAGAACGCCGCCGCCCGACGGTTCTACGAACGCGCCGGCTTCCGCACGGACGGCGCCGAGGAGCCGTTCGACGTGGACGGGGTGCCCGTGCCGGAGGTGCGCTACGCCAAGGAGCTGAGCGGCTGACCGCCCGTCAGGTCACCTCCGTGCGCTGCTGGGGGATCCGCCAGAGTGCCCGCGCCGCCGCCCGGGCGAGGGCCGGGTGGGCCAGGGCCTCGGTGAGGACGCGGCGGGCCCGCGGATCGCCGAGGGCGCCCAGGCCCTCCACGCAGGCGAGGGCGACCCGGCGGTAGGGGTCGTGCGGGCGCAGGCGGCGTTCCAGGGTGGTGATCAGCGCGGGCACGGACTCCGGGGCGCGCAGAGCGGTCAGCAGCCGTACCGGCTGCAGGGCGTAGGCGACGCGGAGTTCGTTGGTGGCGAGGGCCGCCGCCGCGCGGGCCGTGCGGGGGTCGCCGAGGCGGGCCAGGGCGTGGGCGGCGGAGGCGCAGCGCGGGGGGTCGCGGTGGTTGAGCAGCAGCACCAGGGACTCGAAGGCCCGCCGGTCGCCGGCGCGGCCGAGCCGGAACGCGGCCAGCTCCCTGGCCCACAGCGGCTGTCCGGGCGCGGTGAGCACCTCCGCGAGTTCGTCGTGGTCCTCGGTCGCCAGCAGCCGCTCGAACGCCGCCGAGCCGCGCGACTCCTGCCGTAAGCGCTCCGTGAGTGATCGCAACTCTTCGTCCACGAAGTCCAGCGTATGCGGGTGCGGGGACCCGAGGGAGCTACATCACAAACTCCGGCCGGACTCAGGGCTGGCGCGCTCGTTACTGGCAAGTTAAGCTCAGACGAGCGAGTTACCCACTCGCATCCGCTGGCGACGGTTTGGTGACGCGGCCGTCGCGAGCTGGTCGGTTCGGTACGGACGTGTACCGCTGGTACGACCCGGCTCCGGGACAGGGCCGGTCGGAGTTCCTGCCGTTTGCCGCTCGCGGGCGATGTGCATCGCCCGTGGCATCCGGCAGCACCGGGCGTGTGCGCTCGCAGCCCGGCAACACACCCGCACCCTTTCCGCCCCGTGGTGCGCCCCTCGGCGCACCCGGCGCGCTCCTCGTCGTCACCCTCTTTCCTGGAGTCCCGCGATGGCCACTCCCCTGTCCCCCCAGTCCGGCACCCCGCAGCCCCTCAAGACGATCGCCGTCGTCGGCCTCGGCACCATGGGCACCGGTATCACCGAGGTCCTCGCCAAGGCGGGCCGCGAGGTGATCGGCATCGACATCAGCGAGGCCCAGGCCGCGAAGTGCGTCGCCACGCTGGAGACCCGCACCGCCCACTGCGTGGAGCGCGGCCGGCTCACCGAGCAGGAACGCGCC
This sequence comes from Streptomyces sp. NTD91, assembly GCF_059510455.1. Classification (NCBI taxonomy): domain Bacteria; kingdom Bacillati; phylum Actinomycetota; class Actinomycetes; order Kitasatosporales; family Streptomycetaceae; genus Streptomyces; species Streptomyces sp. NTD91. The sequence continues at coordinate 137,025 of NZ_JCAJZW010000021.1, read as the reverse complement.
GACACCCTGGCCCGGATCCGCACCGGCACCGACCTCTCGGCGGCGGCCGAGGCCGACCTCGTCATCGAGGTGGCCCCGGAGTCGTACGAGACCAAGCACCAGATCTTCCGCGAGCTGGACGGCATCGTCCGCCCCGGGACGATCCTCGCGACCGGCACCAACGCCCTGTCCGTGACCCGCCTCGCCGCCGACTCCGCCCGCCCCGAGCGCGTGCTCGGCCTGCACTTCTTCAACCCGGCGCCGGCGATGAAGCTGGTCGAGGTCGTCTCGTCGGTGCTGACCGCGCCTGGCGCCGTCGCCGCCGTGACCGACCTCGCGATCGAGCTGGGCAAGGAGCCGGTCGCGGTCGGCGACCGCCCCGGTTTCGTCGCCGACGGCCTGCTCTTCGGCTACCTCAACCAGGCGGCCGCGATGTACGAGGCCCGCTATGCCTCCCGCGAGGACATCGACGCGGCGATGCGGCTGGGCTGCGGTCTGCCGATGGGCCCACTGGCGCTGCTGGACCTGATCGGCGTCGACACCGCGCGTACGGTCCTGGAAGCCATGTACGCCGAGTCCCACGACCGGCTGCACGCCCCGGCCCCGATCCTGAAGCAGCTCAGTGAGGCCGGCCTGACCGGCCGCAAGGCCGGACGTGGCTTCTACACCTACGCGGGGCCGAACAGCGCCACCGTCGTGCCGGACGCGCTGACCCCGGCCGAGGGCGGCTCGGCGGGCTGCGGACGCGAGGTCCGCTCGGTCGGCGTCGCCGGCTCCGGCACCATGGCCTCCGGCATCGCCGAGGTGTTCGCCAAGGCGGGCTACGACGTCGTGCTGGCCGCCCGCAGCGAGGAGAAGGCGCAGACCGCCAAGGCCCGGATCGGCAAGTCGCTTTCGCGCTCTGTCGACAAGGGGCGGCTGACCGCGGAGGCCGCCGCGCAGATCCTGGACCGGATCTCCCCGGCCGGGTCCTACGACGACTTCGCCGACGTGGACCTGGCCGTCGAGGCGATCGCCGAGGACCTGGAGGTCAAGCGGCAGCTGTTCGCCACACTGGACAAGGTCTGCAAGCCCGGCGCGGTCCTCGCCACCACCACCTCCTCGCTGCCCGTCGTCGCCTGCGCCCGCGCCACCTCGCGCCCGCAGGACGTCATCGGCATGCACTTCTTCAACCCCGCGCCCGCGATGAAGCTGGTCGAGGTCGTGCGCACCGTGCTGACGGCCGACGACGTCCATGCCACCGTCCGCGAGGTCTGCGCGAAGATCAGGAAGCACCCGGTGGACTGCGGCGACCGGGCCGGCTTCATCGTGAACGCGCTGCTGTTCCCGTACCTCAACAACGCGATCAAGATGGTCGAGGAGCACTACGCGTCCCTGGACGACATCGACGCGGCGATGAAGCTCGGCGGCGGCTACCCGATGGGCCCCTTCGAGCTGCTGGACGTGGTCGGCCTGGACGTCTCGCTGGCCATCGAGCAGGTGCTGCACCGGGAGTTCCGCGATCCGGGCCTGGCCCCGGCCCCGCTGCTGGAGCACCTGGTGGCCGCGGGCTGCCTCGGCCGCAAGACCGGCCGCGGCTTCCGCGAGTATGCCCGGCGTTGACGGCGCCGGCGACTGGTCGCACGCGGAGACGGACTGGGGCGGACTGCTCGGCCCGGCGGACACGCCCCCGCCCTCCTGGGGCGGGGCGGGCCCCCGGGCCGGGCGAAACCCCTCACCCGCGCACCGAACTGCGCACATGCAGTACGTTCGGGGCATGTCCCAGCCCGCCAAGTCCTCACGTACACCAGCCACGCCCGACGCGCCGGAAAGTGCCGCAGGCAGTCGCGCCGCCGCCCAGCGGCTCAAGATGCGCCGAGAACTGGCGGCGGCAGCGATGGAACTCTTCGCGACCAAGGGGTACGAGGCGACCACCGTCGACGAGATCGCGGCCGCCGCAGGGGTCGCCCGCCGTACCTTCTTCCGTCACTTCCGTTCCAAGGAAGAGGCGATCTTCCCGGACCACGACGACACGCTGATCCGCGTCGAGGCGGTCCTCAACGCCGCTCCCGCGCACGAGCATCCGCTCGACGCCGTGTGCCGCGGCATCAAGGAAGTCATGAAGATGTACGCGGCCGCCCCGGAGGTCTCGGTCGCCCGCTACAAGCTCACTCGCGAGGTGCCCACCCTGCGGGAGGCGGAGATCGCCTCGGTGGCCCGCTACGAGCGGCTGTTCACCCGCTACCTCCTCGGTCACTTCGACGAACGCGCGCACGCCGACGACGCCAACGACGACCCGCTGCTGGCCGAGGTGGCCGCCTCCGCCGTCGTCACCGCCCACAACCACGTGCTGCGGCGCTGGCTGCGCGCGGGTGGCCAGGGGGACGTGGAGGCGCAGCTGGACCACGCCTTCGCGATCGTCCGCAGGACGTTCGGCACCGGGATCGGCGCGGGACGCGGCACCGCGCCGAGGCCGACCGCCTCCGCGACGTTCGGGCAGGGCGAGGTGCTGGTGACGGTCGCCCGCACCGACGCGCCGCTGCACGAGGTCATGCGCACCATCGAGCAGGCGCTCAAGGAGCGCTGACCCCGGTCTCACCCCTGTGACAACGGCCACCCCCCGGGTGGCCGTTTTTGCGGCTCGGCGCACCTTTTCACCCTCTCCCGGACGCAGGCATGATCGATCATCGCTCATCTGTCAAGTAAAGAATTCATCTGAGAGCAACATCTGGCACTCAGTGCCTTGCCACCTGACACGCGGTGTCATACGTTGAAGGTGTCCGGGCGGCCGGCGAGCAGAGACCGATCGCTCGTCGGCTGTCCCCAAGGGTCATTGGCCCGAGCGCCCGGACGCCTGCGTCACAGGCAACCTCCCGCGCCACAAAGCGCTGCCGAAGCACCACCGAGCCGAACCGACGGCACACCCCGAAACCCTCAGCAGCACTCACCGCAGCACCGACGATCCCTCAGCGCTCCTCCCTCAGGGCGCTCACCGCCGGAGGCAACACCGTGACCGTGAAGGACATCCTGGACGCGATCCAGTCGCAGGACGCCACGTCCGCCGACTTCGCCGCCCTGCCGCTCCCCGAGTCGTACCGCGCGATCACCGTGCACAAGGACGAGACGGAGATGTTCGCGGGTCTGGAGACCCGCGACAAGGACCCCCGCAAGTCGATCCACCTCGACGAGGTGCCCGTGCCCGAGCTGGGCCCGGGCGAGGCCCTGGTGGCCGTCATGGCCTCCTCGGTGAACTACAACTCGGTGTGGACCTCGATCTTCGAGCCGCTCTCCACCTTCGGGTTCCTGGAGCGCTACGGCCGCACCAACGAGCTGGCCAAGCGCCACGACCTGCCGTACCACATCATCGGCTCCGACCTCGCGGGCGTCGTCCTGCGCACCGGCCCCGGCGTCAACGCCTGGAAGCCCGGCGACGAGGTCGTCGCCCACTGCCTGTCCGTCGAGCTGGAGTCCTCCGACGGCCACAACGACACGATGCTCGACCCCGAGCAGCGCATCTGGGGCTTCGAGACCAACTTCGGCGGCCTCGCGGAGATCGCCCTGGTCAAGTCGAACCAGCTGATGCCGAAGCCGGACCACCTGAGCTGGGAGGAGGCCGCGGCCCCCGGCCTGGTGAACTCCACCGCCTACCGCCAGCTGGTCTCCCGCAACGGCGCCGCCATGAAGCAGGGCGACAACGTGCTCATCTGGGGCGCGAGCGGCGGCCTCGGCTCCTACGCCACGCAGTTCGCGCTGGCCGGCGGCGCCAACCCGATCTGCGTCGTCTCCTCCCCGCAGAAGGCGGAGATCTGCCGGTCCATGGGCGCCGAGGCGATCATCGACCGCAACGCCGAGGGCTACAAGTTCTGGAAGGACGAGCAGACCCAGGACCCGAAGGAGTGGAAGCGCTTCGGCAAGCGCATCCGCGAGCTCACCGGCGGCGAGGACATCGACATCGTCTTCGAGCACCCCGGCCGCGAGACCTTCGGCGCCTCCGTCTACGTCACGCGCAAGGGCGGCACCATCACCACCTGCGCCTCGACCTCGGGCTACATGCACGAGTACGACAACCGGTACCTGTGGATGTCGCTGAAGCGGATCATCGGCTCCCACTTCGCCAACTACCGCGAGGCCTGGGAGGCCAACCGCCTCATCGCCAAGGGCAAGATCCACCCGACCCTGTCGAAGGTCTACTCCCTCGATGACACCGGCCAGGCCGCCTACGACGTCCACCGCAACCTGCACCAGGGCAAGGTCGGCGTGCTGTGCCTCTCCCCGGAGGAAGGCCTGGGCGTGCGCGACCCCGAGATGCGCGCCAAGCACATCGACGCCATCAACCGCTTCCGCAACGTCTGAGAGCCGCAGATGACAGAGCGTCAGCCTTCGGGCAGCCGGAGGGAAAAGGACCGTCCGTGGCTCATGCGGACGTACGCCGGCCACTCGACGGCGGAGGCGTCCAACGAGCTGTACCGGCGCAACCTGGCCAAGGGGCAGACCGGTCTGTCGGTGGCGTTCGACCTGCCGACGCAGACCGGTTACGACCCCGATCACGTCCTCGCCCGCGGCGAGGTCGGCCGGGTGGGCGTACCCGTGTCCCATCTGGGCGACATGCGCCGGCTGTTCCAGGACATCCCCCTGGAGCAGATGAACACCTCGATGACGATCAACGCCACCGCCATGTGGCTGCTGGCGCTCTACCAGGTCGTCGCCGAGGAGCAGGGCGCGGACATCACCGGGCTCCAGGGCACGACCCAGAACGACATCGTCAAGGAGTACCTGTCCCGGGGCACCCATGTGTTCCCCCCGGGGCCGTCGCTCCGCCTGACGACGGACATGATCGCGTACACGGTCTCCCACATGCCGAAGTGGAACCCGATCAACATCTGCAGCTACCACCTGCAGGAGGCCGGGGCCACGCCGGTGCAGGAGATCGCGTACGCGATGTCCACCGCGATCGCCGTCCTGGACGCCGTGCGCGACTCCGGCCAGGTGCCGCAGGAGCGCATGGGCGACGTGGTCGCCCGCATCTCCTTCTTCGTGAACGCGGGCGTCCGCTTCATCGAGGAGATGTGCAAGATGCGGGCGTTCGGCCGCATCTGGGACCAGGTCACGCGCGAGCGGTACGGCATCGAGAGCCCCAAGCAGCGCCGCTTCCGCTACGGCGTCCAGGTCAACTCGCTCGGCCTGACGGAGGCTCAGCCGGAGAACAACGTCCAGCGGATCGTGCTGGAGATGCTCGCCGTGACGCTCTCCAAGGACGCACGCGCGCGTGCCGTGCAGCTGCCGGCCTGGAACGAGGCGCTGGGCCTGCCCCGCCCCTGGGACCAGCAGTGGTCGCTGCGCATCCAGCAGGTGCTCGCCTACGAGAGCGACCTGCTGGAGTACGACGACCTCTTCGAGGGCTCGAAGGTGATCGAGGCGAAGGTGGACCAGCTGGTCGCGGACGCCCTCGCGGAGATCGAGCACATCCAGGAGATGGGCGGCGCGATGGCCGCCGTCGAGTCGGGCTACCTGAAGTCGCAGCTGGTCGCCTCGCACGCCGAACGCCGGGCCCGGATCGAGTCCGGCGAGGAGAAGATCGTCGGCGTCAACATCTTCGAGGGCACGGAGCCGAACCCGCTCACGGCGGACCTGGACACCGCGATCCAGACGGTCGACCCGGCGGTCGAGGCCCGCGTCATCACCTCGCTGCAGAACTGGCGCGACGCGCGCTACCAGCCGCCCTTCAACCACCCGCGCCCCTGCAAGGCCCTGGAGCGGCTGAAGGAGGCCGCCAAGGGCACCGAGAACCTGATGGAGGCCACGCTGGAGTGCGCCCGCGCCGGCGTCACCACCGGCGAGTGGGCGGCGGCCCTGCGCGAGGTGTTCGGGGAGTACCGGGCGCCCACCGGAGTGTCCTCCGCGCCGGTGGCCGTCACCGCCGAGCCGGGCTCCGCGCTCGCGGACGTGCGGGCCGGGGTGGACGCCACCGCCCGCGAGCTGGGCGTGGGCAAGCTGCGCTTCCTGGTGGGCAAGCCGGGTCTGGACGGGCACTCCAACGGTGCCGAGCAGATCGCCGTACGCGCGCGTGACGCGGGCTTCGAGGTGGTCTACCAGGGCATCCGGCTGACGCCCGAGCAGATCGTGGACGCGGCCCTCGCCGAGGACGTGCACGCGGTCGGCCTGTCGATCCTGTCCGGATCGCACGCGCAGTTGGTCCCGGACGTACTCCAGCGGCTGCGTGTGGCCGGTGCCACAGATATACCGGTGATCGCCGGTGGCATCATCCCGAATGGTGACGCCGAGCAACTGAAGGACGCCGGAGTGGCCGCCGTCTTCACCCCGAAGGACTTCGACATCACCGGAATCATCGGCCGCATCGTCGACGAGATCCGGAAAGCGAACAAGCTCGACCCTCTGGAGGTCCCCGTATGACGACCGTCAACCGCCTTCGCCCGCGGCGCTCCTGCCTGGCCGTACCGGGCAGCAACCCGCGCTTCCTCGAGAAGGCGCAGGGCCTCCCGGCGGACCAGGTCTTCCTCGACCTGGAGGACGCCTGCGCGCCGCTCGCCAAGCCCGAGGCGCGGCACACCATCGTCAAGTTCCTCAACGAGGGCGACTGGACCGGCAAGACGCGGGTCGTGCGGGTCAACGACTGGACGACCGAGTGGACGTACCGTGACGTGGTGACGGTCGTCGAGGGCGCCGGCCAGAACCTCGACTGCATCATGCTGCCGAAGGTGCAGAACGCCCAGCAGGTCGTCGCGCTGGACCTCCTGCTCACCCAGATCGAGAAGACCATGGGCTTCGAGGTCGGCCGGATCGGCATCGAGGCGCAGATCGAGAACGCGCAGGGCCTGAACAACGTCAACGAGATCGCGCAGGCCTCGCCGCGCATCGAGACGATCATCTTCGGACCGGCCGACTTCATGGCGTCCATCAACATGAAGTCCCTGGTCGTGGGCGAGCAGCCGCCCGGCTACCCGGCGGACGCCTACCACTACATCCTGATGAAGATCCTGATGGCCGCCCGCGCCAACGACCTCCAGGCGATCGACGGCCCCTACCTGCAGATCCGCAACGTCGACGGCTTCCGCGAGGTGGCCGGCCGCGCCGCCGCCCTCGGCTTCGACGGCAAGTGGGTGCTGCACCCCGGCCAGGTGGACGCCGCCAACGAGGTCTTCTCGCCCTCGCAGGAGGACTACGACCACGCCGAGCTGATCCTGGACGCGTACGAGTACTACACGTCCGAGGCCGGCGGCAAGAAGGGCTCCGCGATGCTCGGCGACGAGATGATCGACGAGGCCAGCCGCAAGATGGCCCTGGTCGTCGCGGGCAAGGGACGCGCCGCCGGCATGCAGCGCACCAGCAAGTTCGAGATCCCGGAGGCCTGAGCGCGATGCAGTTCGGACGCACCTACGAGGAGTTCGAGGTCGGTGCGACGTACAAGCACTGGCCGGGCAAGACGGTCACGGAGTACGACGACCACCTGTTCTGTCTCCTCACCATGAACCACCACCCGCTCCACATGGACACCAACTATGCGGAGAGGACGACGGACTTCGGCAAGAACGTCGTCGTCGGGAACTACATCTACTCCCTGCTGCTCGGCATGTCCGTCCCGGACATCTCCGGCAAGGCGATCGCCAACCTGGAGATCGAGTCGCTCAAGCACGTGGCGCCGACCTTCCACGGCGACACGATCTACGGCGAGACGACCGTGCTCGACAAGTGGCCGTCGAAGTCGAAGAACGACCGCGGCATCGTCCACGTCGAGACCAAGGGCTACAAGCAGGACGGCACACTCGTCTGCGTCTTCCGCCGCAAGGTCATGGTGCCCACCGAGACGTACATCAAGGAGCGCGGCGGCGAGCAGCCGGGCCGCCCGGAACTCGAGCAGCAGGAGAAGTAGGACATGGCCCGTCTCGCCCAGACCGCCGGTCTCACCGACGTCCAGCAGGAGATCCTCTCCACCGTCCGGGACTTTGTCGACAAGGAGATCATTCCTGTCGCGACCGAGCTGGAGCACCGCGACGAGTATCCGCAGCAGATCGTGGACGGCCTGAAGGAACTCGGCCTGTTCGGTCTGATGATCCCCGAGGAGTACGGCGGGCTGGGCGAGTCGCTGCTCACCTACGCGCTGTGCGTGGAGGAGATCGCCCGCGGCTGGATGTCGGTGTCCGGCATCATCAACACCCACTTCATCGTCGCGTACATGCTCAAGCAGCACGGCACGCAGGAACAGAAGGACCACTTCCTGCCGAGGATGGCGGCCGGCGACATCCGGGGCGCCTTCTCGATGTCGGAGCCCGGTCTGGGCTCCGACGTGTCGGCGATCACCTCCAAGGCGGTCAGGGACGGCGACGAGTACGTCCTGAACGGCCAGAAGATGTGGCTGACGAACGGCGGCACCTCGTCCCTGGTGGCCGTTCTCGTCCGCAGTGACGAGGGTCACCCCGAGGGCACGGCCCCGCACAAGTCCATGACGACCTTCCTGGTCGAGAAGGAGCCGGGCTTCGGCGAGGTCCGGCCGGGCCTGACCATCCCGGGCAAGATCGAGAAGATGGGCTACAAGGGCGTCGACACCACCGAGCTGATCATGGACGGGCTGCGGGTGCCGGCCGATCGGGTGCTCGGCGGCGTCACCGGCCGAGGTTTTTACCAAATGATGGACGGCGTCGAGGTCGGCCGGGTCAACGTGGCGGCGCGCGGCTGCGGCGTCGCCCAGCGCGCCTTCGAGCTGGGTGTACAGTACGCCCAGCAGCGGCACACCTTCGGCAAGCCGATCGCCCAGCACCAGGCCATCCAGTTCAAGCTGGCGGAGATGGCGACCAAGGTCGAGGCGGCCCACGCGCTGATGGTCAACGCGGCCCGCAAGAAGGACTCCGGCCAGCGCAACGACCTGGAGGCCGGCATGGCGAAGTACCTGGCCTCCGAGTACTGCAAGGAGGTCGTGGAGGACGCCTTCCGGATCCACGGCGGCTACGGCTTCTCCAAGGAGTACGAGATCGAGCGCCTGTACCGTGAGGCGCCGATGCTGCTCATCGGTGAAGGTACCGCCGAGATCCAGAAAATGATCATCGGTCGCAGACTGCTCGAAGAGTATCGATTCCAGGGCTGAATGTCCGGATACGGGGTGTTTTCTTCGAGAAGAAGATCACACCCCGTAGATACTCTTCGGCCGCCGACTCGGCTTCCCAGCTTGCCCAGTTGCGGCCCGCGACCGGTACGATCCCGGAAAGCCGCCGTCCCCCGTCCTGCGCGGCATCATCCGCTACGAAGGTCATCCATGCCCCACAGCCAAACCTCTGCACCTCGCGACAGCCGAGCCGGCGTACGCCTCGCGCGCGGAGCATCGCCGTGGCTTCTCCCGACCGTCGCCACCGCAGCCCTCAGCCTGGCCCGCGCCCGCCGCTCCGGCACGGCCAAGGCCCTGGCCGTGCCCGCCACCGCACTCGCGGCGGGCATGCTGTGGTTCTTCCGCGACCCCGAGCGCGAGATCGGCTCCGGCCGGGTGATCTCGCCCGCCGACGGCGTGGTGCAGAGCATCATGCCGTGGAAGGACGGCCGCACCCGCGTCGCGATCTTCATGAGCCCGCTGAACGTCCACGTCAACCGCGCGCCCCTCGCGGGCACGGTGACGTCCGTCGAGCACATCCCCGGCGGCTTTGTTCCAGCTTTCAACAAGGAGAGCGAGAACAACGAGCGCGTAGTCTGGCACTTCGACACCGAACTCGGCGACATCGAGATGATCCAGATCGCCGGCGCGGTGGCCCGCCGCATCGTGCCCTACATCCCCCGGGGCACGAAGGTCGAGCAGGGCGACCGAATCGGTCTGATCCGCTTCGGCTCGCGTGTCGACCTCTACCTGCCCGAGGGCGTGGAGGTCGCGGTCGAGGTCGGACAGAAGACCGTGGCTGGGGTGACTCGCATTGACCGTGATTGATCCGGAGACCCAGGCGGGCTGGGTGCCCGAGGCCGACGAGCTGGACGACGAGGAGGAGATGCCCCTCTCGCTCCGGCTGTCGATAGCGGACACGCTCACCCTGGGCAACGCCACGTGCGGGTTCATGGCGGTGTACTTCACCACCACCGGCATCCTGATCCCGCATCTGACCGGGAACGACGAGTCCGCGGGCATGGCGCGGCACAGCGCCGCCACGGCCGTCATCCTGATGCTCTGCGCGGCCGTCTTCGACCTGTTCGACGGCCTCGTGGCCCGCAAGCTTCGCTCCTCGCCGATGGGCGCGGAGCTGGACAACCTCTCCGACCTGATCAGCTTCGGGCTCGCGCCCGCCTACTTCGTGCTCGTCTACGGCATGGTCGCGGACGACGCGCACCAGAGAGTGGCGGCGCTCGGGGCGATCGTGGTGCTCCTGGCCGTCGTCCTGCGCCTGGCGCGCTTCTCGTGCGTGACGATGAAGGACGGCATGTTCCAGGGCATGCCCTCGCCGTTCGGCGCGCTGACAGTGGTCTCCATCGTCCTGCTGGAGCTGCCCTTCGTGGCGACACTGCTGGCGATTCTCGGCACTGCGTGGCTGATGGTGAGCCGCGTGGAGTACCCGAAGCCGCGGGGCCGGCTCGCCGTGGCCATGCTCACCTGGATCGTGCTCTCCATGGGCCTGCTGGCGGCCTGGGCCTTCGACGCCCCGAGCGGCCAGCTGCTTCTCCAGACGGGCTGTGCGCTGCAGCTGGTCATGGGCGCGGTGATCCCGCTGTTCGCCACGGCCCGGCGCGTGAACAACTTCCGGGACAACCGCCGCGAGGCGCGGGCGGCGCAGCTGCCGTAGCGGTGCTTGCCACGAAGGGCCCCCGGACCGTTGCCCGGTCCGGGGGCCCTTCGCTGCGATGACCGGCCCGGGGGCTCAGCCCAGGCAGTCCTCGGCGATGCGCGCGGCGACCCGTTCCAGGATGGGCCCCGCGTCAGCGATGCACGTGGCGACGTCCGGCTCGACGGACGTCAGGGGGTACGCCCGTTCGATCCCGGCCCGGATCAGCGCCTCCGGCGACAGGGCCAGCCGGCCGCACACAGCCACCACGGTCTTCCCCGCGGCGCGCGCCGCCGCGGCCACACCGGCCGGCGCCTTGCCGTGCAGCGTCTGCTCGTCCAGCGAGCCCTCGCCGGTGATCACCAGCGAGGCCCGGTCCAGCGCGGGCGCGAAGCCCAGGACGTCCAGCATGACCTCGATGCCGGGCCGGAAGCGCGCGCCGAGGAGCAGCGCGCCGTAGCCGATGCCGCCCGCCGCGCCCGCGCCCGGCGACGCGGCGTACTGCGCCGCCTCCGGCCCGACCTCGGCCTCCAGCACCTTGGCGAAGTGGGCCAGCGCCGCGTCCAGTGTGTCCACGTCGTCGGGTGAGGCGCCCTTCTGCGGCCCGTACACCGCCGGTGCGCCCTTCGGCCCGGTCAGCGGGTTGTCGACGTCGCTGGCCAGTACCAGCTCGACGGAGGACAGCCGGGGGTCGAGGCAGGACAGGTCGCACCGGGCCAGATCGGCCAGCCCGCCACCGCCCGGCGACACCGGCTCACCGTCCTCGTTCAGGAACCGGGCGCCCAGCGCGGACAGCATCCCCGCGCCGCCGTCCGTCGTGGCACTGCCGCCGACGCCGAACACGATCGTCCGCGCCCCAGCGTCGAGCGCGGCCCGCACCAACTCGCCGGACCCGTACGTGGAGGCCGTCAGGGGCGCGAAGACGCCCGCCGGAAGACGCTGGAGACCACTGGCCTCGGCCATCTCCACCACCGCGGTGTCGCCGCGCAGCGCGAACGCGGCGGTCACCTCCTGACCCAGCGGGCCGGCGACCCGTACCTCGCGCCGCTCGAAACCGGCCGCCACCGCCGCGTCCACGGTCCCGTCGCCGCCGTCGGCCACGGGCAGCGCCTCGACGTGAAGGTCCGGCGCGACCCGGCGCAGCCCGGCCGTCACCCGCTCGGCGACCTGCACGGCCGTCAGCGAGCCCTTGAACTTGTCCGCGGCGATGAGCACCCGACGGGTCTCGTTCACTGCAGCGTCCGCCACCTTGCTTTCCCCTTGCTCTCCGGGCCCCGCGCACGTCGGGGCCAGTCGCGCCGCTGCGACCCTAGCCGGAGGACACCCCTGCCGTCATGCCCCGACCGCAGGCTGGGAAGGACCTGGGAACCTGCTGGGAAAACGGGTAGACCCCAGCCATGACCACCACAGGACCGGACCTCGCCGACCGGATCCACGGCGGCTGGCTCGGCCGGATCGCGGGCAACATGCTCGGCAAGCCGGTCGAGCAGGGCGAGGTGTGGACCCCCGCGCGCATCGACCGCTACCTGCGCGCAGCCGGGGCACTGCCGCTCACCGACTACCTGCCCGAGCCCGCCGACGCGGCCGAGGCGGCCGTGCTGCGTCCCGAGTGGCGCGGCTGCGTGCGCGGCCGGATCCACGGCAGCGTCCGCGACGACGACGTCGACTACGCGATCCTCGGCCTGCACCTGCTGGAGACGCACGGCTTCGGCTTCAGCACCGAGCAGGTCGGCGACCTGTGGCTGCTCAGGCTGCCGTACCTGCAGACCTTCACGGCGGAACGGGCGGCGTACCGCAATCTCGCGAACGGGCTGAAGCCGCCGCTGACGGCGACGTACGACAACCCGTACCAGGAGTGGATCGGCGCGCTGATCCGCGCCGACGTCCACGGCTGGACCCGTCCCGGCGATCCCGTCGGCGCCGCCGCCCTCGCCCGCCGTGACGCCATGCTGTCGCACACCGGCAACGGGGTGTACGGGGCCATGTGGGCCGCCGCGCTGATCGCGGCGGCCTTCACCTCCTCCACCGCGCGCGGCGCGCTCGACGCGGCCCTCGGTGTGATCCCCGCGGGCAGCAGGCTCGCCCGTACCGTACGGCGCGTGACCAGCCTGCACGACACGCGGCTGCCCTGGGAGGAGACCCTGGCCACGCTGGCCGCGGAGACCGCCGGGTTCGGCTGGATCCACACCGTCTCCAACGCCGCCGTGCTGACCGCCGGGCTGCTCTACGGCGAGGGCGACTTCACCCGGACCATCGCGCTGACCGTGCGCGGCGGCCTGGACACCGACTCCAACGGGGCGACGGCGGGCTCCGTGGCCGGGGTGCTCACCGGCGCGGACGCGATCCCGGCCCAGTGGAGGGACCCGCTCCAGGACACGGTGAGGAGCGCGGTGTTCGGCTTCGACGGCGCACGGATCAGTGCGCTGGCCGAACGCACCCTGCGCCTGGCGACGACCGCCACCCGACCGTGCCGCCGCTGGTTACCCTTCCCCAATGACCACGACTCCTGACTTCGCCACGTACATCGCGAGCCTGCCCCGGGTCCTCGCCGGTGCCGCCGTGCTCTTCCGGGACGCCGAGGGGCGTGTGCTGCTGGTCGAGCCCAACTACCGCGAGGGCTGGGCGCTGCCGGGCGGCACGATCGAGTCGGACGACGGGGAGACTCCGCGCCAGGGCGCGCGCCGGGAGACGCTGGAGGAGATCGGCCTCGACCGGGAACCGGGCCGGCTGCTGGCCGTGGACTGGGTGCACGGCGCGGGCCGTCCGCCGCTGGTGGCGTATCTGTACGACGGCGGAGTCCTCGCCGAGGCCGACCTGAAGGCGGTCCGTCTGCAGGAGGAGGAACTGCTCTCCTGGCGCCTGGTCCCCCGCGAGGACCTCGCCGCCCACCTGCCCGAGGCCCTCGGCCGCCGCGTCCTGACCGCCCTGGACGTGCTCGCGGACGGCTCCGGCACGGCGGAACTGGAGAACGGCCACCGGGTGGCGTGACCGGCCCGGCCCCGGCCGGTGCCTCAGACCAGAACCAGGACCGCGACGATGGCGATGAGCGTGACGACCGTGCTGGCGATGACCATTCCCATGCGCGCCGGCGCGTAGAGCCCGAGGTCGAGTTGGCGACCCACGGAGCGGTAACGGACGGTGCCGTACGCACCGACGAGCAGGCCCGCCAGCAGCAGGATGGCCCCGGAGACCACGGCGCGGATGCCGCGGTCCGGAGCGAACTTGGCCACGGCGACACCCAGTGCCGCCATGCTGATGCCGGTGCGCAGCCAGGCGAGGTAGGTCCGTTCGTTGGCCAGGTGGTCCCGGGCGCGGCTGCCGGTGTTGGGAGTCGCGTCCTTGCGCGGGTCACCGCTCACGGATTCAGGCCCTGTGTACGGCCGGGGGCCGCCCGCTGCCGTCGAGGGCCTCGGGGCGGGGCGCGTGCAGGCGCATGGTGACGCCGAGCGGGCCCGAGGGGGCGGGCAGCCAGTTCGCTCGGCGGCCGGCGCCGCAACCGGCCCGGCTGACGAAGAGGTCGAGAAAACCGTCGGCGTGGTGGGTCAGCGGGTCGCGGGCCAGGCAGAGGTAGGCCTCACGGCCGAGGATTCGCAGGTCATCGGCCAGTTTCGCCATGACGCCGCTCCTGTCTCCGGACGAGCGTGAGGGGACGTGCCCCTTCTCAGGCTGGCACCGTCCCGGCTCATCGGCGACGCGAGGCACCGGCAGGAACCCGCCCCGCATCCCCGTCCCGCGGGCGATATCCGCTCGCCCCGCGGGTACCGGCGCCCTACTGTCGGTCCCATGGACAGGCCTCTCGTAGCCATTCTCAGCGGCGCAGGCATCTCGACCGATTCCGGGATCCCCGACTATCGCGGTCCGAACGGACTGTGGCGGCGGGATCCGGAGGCGGAGAAGCTGGTCACGTTCGACTACTACATGACGGACCCGGAGATCCGGCGGCGGTCCTGGCAGATGCGGCGCAAGAACCGCACGCTGAGGGCCGAGCCGAACGCCGCGCACCGGGCGGTCGCCGAGCTGGAGGGGTCCGGCGTCCCGGTGCGGGTGATCACCCAGAACGTGGACGGGCTGCACCAGTTGGCCGGCATGCCCGCGCGCAAGGTGCTCGAACTGCACGGCAGCGCACGCGGTGTCGTGTGCACGCGGTGCCATGCGCGCGGGCCGATGGAGGACGCCCTCGCCCGCGTCGAGGCCGGCGAGGAGGATCCGCCGTGCCGGGAGTGCGGCGGCATCCTCAAGTCCGCCACCGTGATGTTCGGCGAACGGCTGGATCCGGTGGTCCTCGGCGAGGCCATGGCCATCTCCAAGGCGTGCACCGTCTTCGTCGCCGTCGGCAGCAGCCTCCAGGTCCAGCCCGCCGCGGGACTGGTGGGCATCGCCGCCGACCACGGCGCCCGCCTGATCATCGTCAACGCCGAACCCACGCCGTACGACGACCGGGCCGACGAGCTCATCCGCGTACCGATCGGCACCGCGCTGCCCGCACTGCTGCGTACGCTGAGCGGCGGAGCCGACGTCCGAGAACGGTGACGGGAGTTCGTGGGGCCTGCCCCTGGCGGTGGGCGGCGCAGGGGATCACTCCCTCGGCGCCCGGCAACCCGGCTGCCCGCAACCGCTGTCCGCATGCAGGAGCGCGGACTCGGGCGCGCCGGGGCGGGTTGGCGAAAGGCTCACCCGGGGAGGGTGGAGCGGCGGCCGTCCGACCCGGATGGCCGTGGCTGGAACAGTGCCGCAGCCCGTTCGAAGTCCAGCAGGCGGCGTTTGCGGTCCAGGCCGCCGCCGTACCCCGTGAGGTCGCCGTTCGCGCCGACGACACGGTGGCAGGGGACGATGATGCCGATCGGGTTGCGGCCGTTGGCGAGGCCGACCGCACGGGACGCCCCGGGGTTGCCGAGGATGGCGGCGAGTTCGCCGTAGCTGCGGGTCTCGCCGTAGGGGATGCGGGTCAGCTGGTCCCAGACGCTGCGCCGGAACGGTGTTCCGTCCAGGCGGAGTTCGAGGGTGAACCGCGTCAACTTCCCTGCGAAGTAGGCCGACAGCTGCTCCTCGGTCTCCGCGAAGGGGGCGTCGTCGCGGCTGCCGAAGGTCTCCTGCGGCGGCCGGTGGCGCTGGTCGGTCATGTAGAGGCCGCACAGGACGCCGTCGTCGGCGACGAGGGTGAGCGGGCCGTAGGGGCTGTCGATGACGGTGTGCCGTTTCGTCGAGACATCCATGATCGAGAAAAGTCCTCACACGGGAAGGAAGTTGATCGGGTGACCGTCGGTCGCCCACAGGTACTGCACGGCGTACGCCCGCCAGGGCCGCCACGTCTCGGCGCGGGCCGTCAGCGCCGCCGGGGTGGCGGGCAGGCCCAGTTCCGCTGCCGCACGCCGGATGCCGAGATCGGTGGGGAGGAAGGCGTCGGGGTCGCCGAGGGCGCGCATGGCGATGACGTCGGCGGTCCAGGGACCGAAACCGGGCAGGGACAACAGCCGGGCACGGGCCTCGGCCCAGTCGGACTCGACCCCCAGCTGGAGGGTTCCTCCGGCCAGTTCACGGACGAGAGTGGTGAAGGTGGTGCGCCGGGTGCGGGGCATCGCCAGGGTCTCCGGGTCGACGGCGGCGAGGGACTCCGGGGACGGGAAGAGGTGGGTGAGGCCGCCCTCGGGGTCGTCGAGGGGCTTTCCGTGCGCCGTGACCAGGCGGGCGGCGTGGGTGCGGGCGGCGGCCGTGGACACCTGCTGTCCCAGGACGGCGCGGACGGCGAACTCGGCCTCGTCGACCGTGCGCGGCACCCGGCGGCCGGGCGCCTTGTCGACCAGCGGCGCGAGCAGCGGATCGGTGCGCAGACGGTCGTCCACGGCGACCGGGTCGGCATCCAGGTCGAGCGCACGGCGGCAGCGGCTGATCGCCACCGGCAGGTCGCGCAGGTCACTGAGGGTGAGGCGGCAGGCGATGTGGTCGGGGCAGGGCGTGAGGGAGACGATCCCGTGGCCGTACGGCAGGCGCAGCGTGCGCCGGTAGGCACCGTTCCGCCATTCCTCGACACCGGGTACGGCCGTGGCGGCGAGGTGCCCGAAGAGATTGGACGGGTTGAGCGGAGCGCGGAACGGCAGCCGCAGGCCGATGCCGGCCGGGGTACCGGCCCCGGACCGCGGCGCGCGGGCGCGCAGGTCGCCCGGGGTCAGGGCGAACACCTCGCGGACGGTGTCGTTGAAGGCGCGGACGGAGGCGAAGCCGGCCGCGAAGGCGATCTCCGCCATGGGCAGGACGGTGGTCTCGATGAGCAGCCGCGCGGTCTGGGCGCGCTGGGCGCGGGCGAGGGCGAGCGGGCCGGCGCCGAGTTCGGCGAGCAGTTGCCGCTCGACCTGGCGGGCGCTGTAGCCGAGGCGGGAGGCGAGTCCGGGCACGCCCTCGCGGTCCACGACCCCGTCGGCGATGAGCCGCATGGCGCGGGCCACCAGGTCGGCGCGCCGGTTCCACTCCGGGGAGCCGGGGCTGGTGTCCGGGCGGCAGCGCTTGCAGGCGCGGAACCCGGCCTGCTGGCAGGCAGCCGCGCTCGGGTGGAACGTCATGTTCTCGGGCTTGGGAGGGACGACGGGACAGCTGGGACGGCAGTAGATCCGGGTGGTCAGGACCGCCGTGAAGAACCATCCGTCGAACCGGGCGTCCTTGGACTGCACGGCACGTACACAGTGCTCCCGGTCGAGGTGCGTCGCTGTCCGCATGCGTCCAGCATCGACCGGGCGGCCCCTCGTGTGCTGGCGGGAATCCGACATCAGCGTCCCGGGGCCCGGTGAGGTTCCGTTCCGGGAGCGGCGGGCGCCCTCACCGGGTGGGCGTCCCGGCGCCGGCGCGCCGGAAGGCGGCTGCCCACTCGGCGGTGTGCTGCAGCCCGCCGAACGTGTAGAAGTGCACCTTGACCACGCCGTGCCGCTCGGGGTCGTAGCGCTGGGCGAGCGCGTGCAGGAAGCGGTCGGGGCCGGTCGTGGCGACGAGGTTGGTGAGCGAGAAGCCGTACTTGCGGGCGACTGAGGCGCCGGTCGCGACGCCGAACCGGCTGGCGTAGCCGAGCAGCCGGCGCACCCCCGCCGGTCCGGGCACACCGATGCGGACGGGCAGGTGCACGCCGCGGGTGCGGGCGGCCTCCAGCCAGCGCAGGACGGGGTCGACGTCGAAGCCGAACTGGGTGACGACGTCACCGCCGAACCGGTGCGCTCCGATCACCGCCGCCTTGTCGGTGAGCGCCGACCACAGCACGCCGTCGGCTATCGCGGGGTGGCCCTCCGGGTAGCCGCTGATGCCGATGTGGCGGACGCCGTGCCGCTGGAGCAGGCCGGAGCGCAGGACGGCGAGCGCGTCCTCGTAAGGGCCCTCGGGGCGGGCGGGGTCGCCGCCGACGACGAAGACGTTCTCGGCGGTGCCGTCCTCGGCGAGCCCGCCGAGGAACTCCTGCAGCGCGGCGCGTGAGGGCAGCCGGCGTGCGGAGATGTGCGGTACGGGCACGAAACCGAGCCGTTTGACCGCACGGGCGGCCGCCAGGCGCATGCCGAGGTCCTCGCCGGCCAGGAAGGTGATGTTGATCCGGGTGCCCAGCGGAATGATCCCCCGCGCCTCCTCCAGCCGGGACACGTCCTTGCCGGTCATCTCCAGCGAGAAGTCGTCGAGCAGTGTGGCACCGACCGCCGGGCTGACGGTGAGACCGGAATTCATCGCGCTCCTCGTACGACGGCGTGCCTGACCTCGGCCGATGATGTCACGAGGGGATACGGGCGCACGGCCGGGGGGACGCTGGCGCCGACACGGGCAAGGGGCGTTCGCAGGACGGAGGGCCGAACGGGCCGGGGCCGCTCGGCCGGACGTCGGCGTCGGTGCCGACCGGGCGGTCGCGGCGGGGCCGACCGACGAGTTCGCGGGCGAGGGGACGACGGCTCGGTGCACGCCGGACCGGCCCGACGCACCCCCACCCGGCCCCGAAAACGACACCGCACACCCCGAACGCCGACGTCCCGCCGAGCGGCCACGACACCGGACACAACGGAACACCGACACGCAGGCGGCGGTCAGCCGGTCAGCGCCGGGACAGACCGACGCGGCCCCGGGAGCGCCTGCCGCCGGGCTCGACGTCGCCGGCGGTATCGGTCTCGCCGCCGGCGTCGGCGTTCGCGCCGGAAGCTACGGCGCCGGATTCAGCGGGTCGTCCAGCATGCCGGCCAAACGGTCCGCATCGGTGGTCGCGGCGAGGGCGGGGTCAAGTCCACCGGCGGCGGTCGTCAGCGCGGTCAGGGCCGGGACCAGGCCGACGCGTTCCGCTGTGGGCAGGCGTCCCACCAGGGCCCGGATCTCGGCTCGGCGATGGCTCAGCACCCGCTCCACCAGTTCCTCCCCGGCGGGGGTGAGCCGGAGGACGACCTCGCGCCGGTTGTCCGGGTTGACCCGCCGGTCGGTGAGGCCCTGGCCCTCCAGGCGCTCGGCCATGCGTAGTGCTGTGGACGACGTGACACCGAGCGTGGCGGCCATCGCGGCGAGTTTGATCGGGCCGCAGGTGTGCAGGGCGACCAGCGAGCGCAGCTGAGGCAGGGTCAGCGGCGCGTCGACGGAGGCGAGGGCACGGGCGGAAAGGGCGACGATCAGCCGGGAGGCGGCCATCACCGCCGCGGTGACCTGCTCGGCCTCCCGGTCCAGGGCCGCCTCCGACGCCGCGTCACCCGTCCCGCCGGAGGAGTCCGCCTGCCGGTCCCACGGCTCTCGCGGCGGCGACGGACCCGCTGCCGGGGTCCGCCGTGGACCGCTGTCCTGCTCGGCCATGCGCTCCTCGTTTCCCTCTCTCCTGCGTTCTTCTGTCCACGATTCGGACACATTTCCTCACCCAAGGTGACCATTGCAGAATGCAATGATATGCTTCGGAGCACCGGGCCGAGCGGGCGCGACCGGCTCCGGTACCGAAGGTGATGTCGATGAGTTCCGAGCCGATACGCGAAGCCTATTCCTTCGTGTGCCTGCGTCGCGGGCACGCCTGGGACGGCGTCCACGAGATCCGGCACGTCCGGACGCCCGAGGATGCCTGCGTGCCGAGTACCACGTGCGCGGCGGGTTCCGGGTGCCGTCCCCGCTCACGGTGAACACCTGCCGGGTGCACCGCGGGCACCGCGTACGCATCCTGCGCCCGGGACGCGTCGCCTCGGCCCGCACCGTACCCCGGTAAGGGCAGCCGCACCCGTCCGACCTTCCTTCTCCCCTTCCCGTCCCACGGGCAGCATCGCCCGTGACCACCGCCGCTCGGGCCGTCGCCCGCGCATGCCCCGGCCTGCGCACCCCGAACGCCCGGCGGCGCCCCGCCCCCTGCCGCCTCACGCGACCCGGAGCATCCATGCCCACGTCCGCCGGTCCCTCGGCCCCCGGCCACCATCGCCCCGCTCTCAAGATCCCGCACCTGGGCGACTTCCACGTACCCCCGCGGGTCGTCATGATCACGGCGCTGGCCGTTCCGGTCGGCGCCGTCGCCGCGCTCGTGGCCGCGGGGCTGCTGAAACTGATCGCGCTGATCACCAACCTCGCCTTCCTCGGCCGCCTCGGTTTCGGCTCCGCCGTGCCCGGGGACACCCCGCACCGCTGGCTGCTGGCCGTGATTCCGGTGGTGGGCGGACTGCTCATCGGCCTGATGGCCCGCTACGGCTCGGAGAAGATACGCGGCCACGGCATGCCCGAGGCGATCGAGTCGATCCTCGTCGGCGGCAGCCGCGTGCAGCCGCGGGTGGCCGTGCTGAAGCCCGCCTCGGCCGCGATTTCCATCGGCACCGGCGGGCCGTTCGGCGCGGAGGGCCCGATCATCATGACCGGCGGCGCCGTCGGCTCGCTGCTGGCCCAGTTCCTCAAGGTCACCACCGACGAGCGCAAGGCCCTGCTGGTGGCGGGGTCCGCCGCCGGCATGGCCGCGACCTTCAACGCGCCGCTCGCCTCCATCCTGCTCGCGGTCGAGCTGCTGCTCTTCGAGTGGCGGCCCCGCTCCTACCTCCCGGTGTCCGTCGCCGCCGTGACCGCCACCCTGGTGCGCGGCCCCCTGCTCGGCACCGACCCGCTCTTCGGCGGGGCGCACGTACCCGGCCACATCGGCCTGCCGGCGTACGGGCTCTGCCTGGTCGCGGGCGCCACGGCCGGACTGCTCGCGCTGGGCGCCACCGCGCTCGTCTACCTCTCCGAGGACCTGTTCTCCCGGCTGCGCGTCCACTGGATGTGGTGCCCCGCGATCGGCGGCGCGATCATCGGCGCGGGCGGCCTCCTGGAGCCGCGCGCCCTCGGCGTCGGGTACGGCGTCATCGGCGCGCTGCTGACCGGGCACGCCACCGTCGGGCTGATCGTCGGCATCCTCGTGGTGAAGACCCTGATCTGGGGCCTGTCGCTGGGCTCGGGCACCTCCGGCGGCGTGCTCGCCCCGATGTTCATGGTCGGTGGCGCGCTGGGTGCGGCGGAGGCCCTGGTCTTCCCGCACGTCAGCCCGGGATTCTGGGCCCTGGTGTCGCTCGCCGGGGTGCTCGGCGGGGTGATGCGCTCCCCGCTCACGGGCATCGTCTTCTGCCTGGAGCTCACCCATGAGATCAACGCCCTGATCCCGATGGTGATCACCGCGTCGGCGGCCTATCTGCTGTCGGTGGTGCTGCTCAAGCGGTCGGTACTCACCGAGAAACTGGCCCGGCGCGGTCTGCACCTCACCCGCGAGTACTCCGTCGACCCCCTGGAGGTCCACCTCGTACGGCAGTTGGAGACGCCCGCCGGGGTCACCTTCGCCGCCGGCCGCGCCGCCGGCGAGGTCACCGCCCTGCTGCGCGCCGCCCACGAGGCGGGCGATCCCGACGGGCTGCTCGCCCAGCGGCTGTACCCGGTGCTGGACGCGGACGGCGGGCTGACCGGCGTGGTCACGCGCGGCGCGCTGATCCACGCCGACCCCGCCGACACGACTCCACTCGGTGAACTGGCCCGCCCGGCGGTCGTCGCGCACCCCGACGAGACCCTGCGGGCGCTCGCCAACCGGATGGCGCAGCACGATGTCACCCGGCTGCTGGTGGTCACCCGCGACCCGCGGCCCCGCGTCGAGGGCATCCTCGGCCTGCGCCATCTGCTGACGGCGCGCCGCATCGACCTGCACGAGGAACACCACGCCGAACGCGTCCTCACCCTGCGCGCCAGGCGCGCCCCGGCCCCCGCCACGAGCTGAGGACGGGCACGACGACCGGCAAAAGAGGCAGCAACCATCGCAAAGAGGGAGAAAAACTCCCGTCTAAGCACCCTCAACAGCCCATGGTCGTCCGTCTCCGGAACGCGACCGGGCCCCAAGCTGGGTGAGCGCAGGACGCCCTGACGCCTGACCGCAGCGTCGTCCTCCGCACCGGCGGGGCCCCAACGGCACGGCCCCGCCGGGAGCGTCGGGCGCACGACACAATCGTGCGCTCCACGCACGGCGTGAACCGCACCGGCTCGTGCTCGTGAAAGGTGTACGTCACGGACGGCCGCTCGCCCGGGAGCCCCGGGAGACGGACCGCCCGTGGACCGGCCCGAGCACGAGCCGCACAGCTGTGGGCGCGTCGCTCGCGGTTATGGACCGATGACATGCACCCGGTTTGGCCCTGGTGACCGGACCACGATCGCGGAAGGGTGGGACTCCCGAACCCGAGGAGGTCCCCGACCATGCGATTCCGGCACGCGGACACCATCTGGGCCACGTTCCCCGCTCTGGCCTCCGGCGCGCTGTACGCCACCGGCGTCGACGACCGTGTGGACACCGGGCCGCGCGCCGCCGCGTACACCGCCCGCGCCCTGGCCCGCCTGACCGGCGCCACCGAGGGCGAGTTCCCCGAAGTGCTCGCCTGGCGGCGGACGTTCAGCCGGCTGGGAGTGAAGCCGACGCAGTACCGGTGTGCCGCGGAGTCGCTGCTGCGGCGGCTGCGGAAGGAAGGGGCGCTGCCCCGCATTCACCCGCTGGTCGACCTGTGCAACGCGCTGTCGGTGGCGTACGCCGTCCCGGTGGCGGTCCTCGACATCGACCGGATCGCCGGGCCGCTGCTGGAGGTGCGGGCCGCCGCCGGCGAGGAGACGTACACGGCGTTCGGCGGGGCCGTCGAGCGTCCCGCACCCGGCGAGGTCACCTTCGTCGACTCCGCGGGGCGCGCGCACGCCCGGCGCTGGACCCACCGGCAGAGCGGCCACTCGGCGGTCGGCGAGCACACCCGCCGGGTGCTGGTGGTGGCGGAGGCCATGCACGACGGCGGCGCGCAGATCGTCCCCGAGCTGCTGAAGGCGGTCGAGGAGGAGGTGGCGGCGCACTGGGGGGCCGTCACGCAGCAGGCCGTCCTCAGCCGGGCGGCTCCGGACTTCGTCTTCGGCGGCTGAGCGCCCGCGCATGACAGCATGACAACGGTGGACGAGAAGCGACAGGCACGGGGCGCCGCGCAGGAACTTTCGGGCCGCGGCTCGGACTTTCTGCAACTGGCGGCCGGTGATGTACCGCCCGGCGGGAAGGCCGAGTGGCTGGCGGACCGGCTGCGGCAGGCGATAGCGGACGGCCGCCTGGCCGTGGGCAGCCGGCTGCCGCCCACCCGGGTGCTGGCCGCCGAACTGCGTGTCTCCCGCGGAGTGATCACCGAGGCCTACCGCCGGCTCGCCGAGGACGGCCACCTGGAGGGCCGCCGCCGCGGGGGCACGGTCGTGGTGGCGGCACCGTTCGCTCCGGCAGGGGGTGCCGGCGGGGGCTCGGCGAGCGGGCCGGCCACGGGCGTACCGACGGCGAGGGCCCGTGCCGCCGGCGCCCGGTGGGACGGGCCGCCGAGGGACCCCGGGCACACCGCACCCGGCAGCACCCTCGGCCACGCGCCCCGGACCGGCTCCCCCGGCACGCAGGGCACGTGCACGCCGGGCGCCGCGCCGCTCGGAACGCCGGGCACGCGCGCGTCCCTGCCCACGCCGTCGGACGCATCCGGCACACGTGCACCTGCGCCGACGCCGCCCGGGACCGCAGGCACCCGCAAACCCCCGGCCACGCCACCGGACGCACACGGCGTCCGCACGCCCATGACCACCCCGGCCGGCATCCCGGGCACGCACACGCCCCGGACCACGCCGCCCCAGACACCGGCCACCCGAACGCCCACCATCACGCCACCCGGCGCCTCGCGCACCCGCAGGCCCCGGACCGTACCTGCGGATGCGTCGGATGCGCTGCGGTACGGCGGGGCGCCCGCCCCACCGGCGCCCCGTCCGTCCCGCCACCTCTCCCCCGCCGTCCCCGCCTCCCCTTTCCTGCACGCGCCGAGCGCCGACGTCTTCGACGTGCTGCGCAACGCGCCTGCCGGTGTGGACCTCACTCCCGGGCGGCCGGATCTCGCCGCGTTCCCGCGTACCGCCTGGCTGCGGGCCGAGCGGGCCGTGCTCGCGGAGCTGTCCGCCGAGCACTTCGGCTACGGCGATCCACGGGGCGCTCCCGCGCTGCGGCGGGCCGTCGCCGACTGGCTGGCGCGGATGCGGGGCGTGCGGGTCGAGCCGGACGACGTACTGATCGTCGCCGGCACCGCGCAGGCGCTCACGTTGCTGCACCAGGTGTTGCGGGCGGACGGCATCGACGCGGTCGCGGTGGAGGACCCGGGCTCGCTCGGCGGCCGTCAGCATCTGCGCACGGGCGGCCTGGACACCCCGCCGGTGCCGGTCGACGCGGACGGGGTGCGGGTGGACGCGTTGCGGGCGACCGGAGCCCGAGCGGTGCTGCTCACGCCGGCCCACCAGTTCCCGACCGGGGTGGTGACCAGCGGCGAGCGCCGGCGGGAGCTGCTGGGCTGGGCCGGGGACGGCGGGCTGATCCTGGAGGACGACTACGACGCCGAGCACCGGTACGACCGCCCGCCGGTCCCCGCGCTGCGGGCGCTGCTGGCAGACCGGGTGTGCTACATGGGAAGCGTGTCGAAGCTGCTCGCGCCGGCCCTGCGGATCGGCTGGCTGGTGGCCCCGCCCCGGTACCGCGAGGAACTGGTCGACGCCAAGCGGTTCAACGACCTGGGCAACGCGGTGCTGCCGCAGCTGGTGCTCGCCCGGCTGATGGAGTCCGGCGGCCTGGAGCGGCAGTTGCGGCTGTTGCGGCGCCGGCACCGTGACCGCCGTGACGCCATGATCGCCGCCCTCGCCGAGCATCTGCCCGGCGGCACCGTGCACGGCGCTGCAGCGGGGCTGCATCTGACGGTCACGTACACCGCCGACGTGCCCGACACGGAGGTCGCCGCCGTCGCGCTGGGCCGGGGCGTGAAGTGCCAGCCGCTGTCCTGGCACCGGCAGTTGCCCGGCCCGCCCGGTCTCGTCCTCGGCTACGCGGCCACCGCGCCGGGAGCCATCGCGGAGGGCGTGGCGCTGCTCGGCCGGGTCCTGGGCGAACTGTCCTGACGGCCCGGCACCGACCGACCGCCTTTGATTTCAGCCGACTTGGCGGGCGAACGCGTCGTACGCCCGCTGGTCGAAGAGGACGAAGCGCACTTCCTCGACCGCCGTGTCCGCGCCGCGCACCGTCTCCACGGCGATCCGGGCCGCGTCGTCCATCGGCCACCGGTACACGCCGGTGGAGACGGCCGGGAAGGCGATGGTGCGGGCGCCGAGTTCGTCGGCCACCCGCAGGGACTCGCGGTAGCAGGAGGCGAGCAGGTCGGAGCGGTCCTCGCTCCGGCTGTGGACCGGGCCCACCGTGTGGATCACCCAGCGGGCGTCGAGATCGCCGGCCGTCGTGGCCACCGCCTGTCCGGTGGGCAGGCCCTTGCCGTACCGGGAGGCGCGCAGGGCGCGGCACTCCTCCAGAACAGCGGGGCCGCCGCGCCGGTGGATCGCGCCGTCGACGCCACCGCCACCGAGGAGGGAGGAGTTGGCGGCGTTGACGATCGCGTCGGCGCTCTGCCGGGTGATGTCTCCCTGGACGAGGGTGATGGTGGTCATGACTGCCTCAGTCTTCGCCAGACGGCCTTGGCCGCGTTGTGCCCCGACATGCCGTGCACGCCGGGCCCCGGCGGGGTGGCCGAGGAGCAGATGAAGACGGCCGGATGCGGGGTGTGGTACGGGAACAGGGACAGTCTGGGGCGCAGCAGCAGCTGGAGTCCGGACGCCGCGCCGCAGGCGATGTCCCCGCCGACGTAGTTGGCGTTGTGGGCGGCCAGTTCGGCGGGCCCGGCGACGGCGCGGGCGAGGACGCGGTCCCGGAAGCCGGGGGCGAAGCGCTCCAGTTGGCGTTCCATGGCGTCGGTGAGATCGCCGGACCAGCCGTTCGGGACATGGCCGTAGGCCCAGAAGACCTGCTTGCCCTCGGGGGCTCGGGTGGGGTCGACGATGCTCGGCTGCACGGTGATCAGAAACGGTCTGTCGGGGGCGCGGCCCTCACGGGAGGCGGCGCGCAGGGCGGTGGAGATCTCGGCCTTGCTCGCGCCGATCTGCACGGTCGTGGCGGCGCGGGCCTCGGGCGCGGTCCAGGGCACCGGGCCGTCCAGCGCGTAGTCGATCTTGAAGACGCTCGGGCCGTAGCGGTAGTGCGCGTAGGTGTCGCCGAAGCCGGCGATGCGGGCGAGTGCGGTGGGCGAGGTGTCGAACACGTACGCCCGGGCGGGCGGCAGGTCGTCCAGGCGCTTGACCTCGTAGTCGGTGTGCACGGCGCCGCCGAGGTCCTTCAGGTACCCGGCGAGGGCGTCGGAGATCGCCTGGGAGCCGCCGCGGGGCACCGGCCAGCCGCGGGCGTGCGCGGACAGGGCGAAGACCAGGCCGATGGCGCCGGTGGCCAGGCCGCCGAGCGGTGCGATCACATGCGCGACCAGACCGGCGAACAGGCCTTTGGCGCGCTCGTCCTTGAAGCGGCGCAGCAGCCAGGTGGACGGCGGCAGCCCGGCCAGGCCGAACCGGGCGAGGGTGACGGGGTCGCGCGGGAGCGCGGTCAGCGGCAGGGACATGAAGTCCCGCACGAGGGTGTCCCAGCGAGGGAGGAACGGCTCGACCAGTCTGCGGTACGCGCCCGCGTCGCGCGGGCCGAAGGAGGCGGCCGTCCGTGCCACCGAGCGGGACAGCACGGCCGCGGTGCCGTCGGGGAAGGGGTGCGCCATCGGCAGTTCGGAGTGCAGCCACTGCAGGCCGTAGCGGTCGAGGGGAAGGGCGCGGAACGCCGGTGAATTGATGCCCAGAGGGTGAGCGGCCGAGCACGGGTCGTGCCGGAAACCGGGCAGGGTCAGCTCCTCGGTGCGGGCGCCGCCGCCGACGGTGGACCTCGCCTCGAACAGCGCGACGGAGAAGCCGCGGCGGGCCAGCTCCACGGCAGCGGTCAGTCCGTTCGGTCCCGCACCCACCACGACCGCATCGAGCATCGACGGCACCTTCGGACCCCTTCGTCAGCCGATGGCCACTCAGGGTCAGGATATGCCGGAGGACTGACACCGCCCGGGCTGGGTGGCCGGGGACCCGGCGGCCGGGGGCCGGTGGGACGCAGCGGGCGCCCCGGCACGGCACGGCCGCGCAGGGCCTCTGACCGTCCGGCCACGGCGCGCCGGGGCCGTCAGGACGCCGTGCGCAGCAGGTCGGCCACGCGGCGGGCGGTCCTCGCGTCCCGGGCCGCGGTGAACGGCAGGGCGTTGCCGCCGGTCACGCGGAACGGCTCGCCGGCGCGGGTGAGGTGCGCGCCGCCCGCCTCCTCGACCAGGAGCAGGCCGGCCGCGTGGTCCCAGGCCGCCTCCCACGAGAACGCGACGGCGTCCAACTCGCCCCGGGCGATGGCCAGATACTCCAGGCCCGCCGAACCGCAGGGCCGCGGGGCGAGGCCGTCGGTCCACAGGACGCTCAGCGCCCGCTTCTCCTCGTCGGTGGTGTAGTCCGGGTGGGACGTGGCGACGGCGAGGTCCCGGCCGGGCTCGGGTGAGCCCGCGCGCAGCCGCTCTCCGTCGAGGAAGGCGCCCCGGCCGCGGATCGCGGTGGCGAACCTGTCGCGCGCCGCGGCATACGTCCAGGAGGCGAGGACGACGCCCCGGTGGGCGAGCGCGACCAGGGTGCAGAACCCGTCGTCGCCGTGCACGAACTGGCGGGTGCCGTCGACCGGGTCGACGATCCACACGGGTGCCTCGTCCTGGAGCGCCGCGTAGGTGGCCGGGTCGGCGTGCACCGCCTCCTCGCCGACCACGACCGAGCCGGGCAGCAGGGTGCCGAGGTCCTCGGTGAGCCGCAGCTCGGCGAGCCGGTCGGCGTCCGTCACCAGGTCGTGGGGGCCGTTCTTCTGGTCCACCTCGTGCGCGGCGAGGCGGCGGAAGCGGGGCAGGATCTCGGCCGCTGCGGCCCTGCGGACCGCTTCCTCCACGTGGGCCGAACAGCGGGTGAGAAACTCGTCGATGGTTTCCGTCGTTGCTTCGATCATGTCCCTATGAGAGCACGTCCCGCTGACAATCCCCGCCCGTCCGGTGCACACCGGGTGGAATCGGCATGAAGAACGGGTGCCGGAGACCGGTCAGCGGCCCACCGCGTACCCCTGCATTCCGCGCGGGTTCGCCGCGGCCGACAGGACGCCGGTCCGCGGATCCCGTGCCACCGCGCACAGCCGCCCCTCCGACCAGGCGGGGCCGAGGGTGACGTCGTGCCCGCGCCGCCGCAGCTCCTCGACCACCTCGGTGTCCATGCGCGACTCCACGGTGACGCTTCCGGGGCGGCGGCCGCGCGGGTGGAAGGAGCTGGGGAAGCTGTCGTTGTGCCAGCTCGGGGCGTCGATCGCGCCCTGCAGGTCCAGGCCGCCGCGGACCGGGGAGCGCAGGGCGGCGGCGAGGAAGAAGTGCAGCTGCCACTGGTCCTGCTGGTCGCCGCCGGGCGTGCCGAACGCCAGGACCGGCACGCCGCCCCGCAGCGCGAGGGACGGGGTGAGGGTGGTGCGGGGGCGGCGGCCCGGGGTGAGGGAGTTCGGCAGGCCCTCCTCCAGCCAGGTCATCTGCAGCCGGGTGCCCAGCGGAAAGCCGAGTTCGGGCACGACCGGGTTGGACTGCAGCCAGCCGCCGCTGGGCGTGGCCGCGATCATGTTGCCCCAGCGGTCGACGACGTCCAGGTGGCAGGTGTCGCCGCGGGTCGTGCCATCGGTGGCCACGTGCGGCTCGCCGGGGATCTCCGCGACCGTCGGTTCGCCCGCGCCCATGGGGTCGAAGGCCCGGTCACCGCTCTCCACGCGCGCGTACGCCTGCGCGGGCAGTCGCGGGACGCGCCCGCCGGGGCTGCCGGGCCGCAGCTCCCAGGAGGCCTTGGCGTCCACCAGGGCCCGCCGGCCGGCGTTGTAGTCGTCCGAGAGCAGCTCGGCCACCGGGACCTCGACGGCGTCGCCGTACCAGGCCTCGCGGTCGGCCATGGCGAGCTTGCAGCCCTCGATGAGCAGGTGGACGTACTCGGCGGAGCCGTGGGCGGGCAGCTCGTGCGGGAGCAGGGCAAGTTGCTGGAGGAGGGCGGGGCCCTGGCTCCAGGGGCCGGCCTTGCACACGGTCCAGCCGTTCCAGTCGTACGTCACCGGGGTCTCGTAGCCCGCCGACCAGTCGGCGAGGTCGGCCTCGGTGAGGGTGCCGGAGTGTCGTTCGCCGCTGGTGTCCATGGTGGACCGTCGGGACTGCCGTACCAGGGCCTCCGCGATGAAGCCGCGGCGCCACACCTCGCGCGCGGCGTCGATCCGCGCCTCCCGGTCCCCGGCGCCGGCGGTCTCGGCCAGCAGCCGCTTCCAGGTCGCGGCGAGAGCGGGGTTGCGGAACAGCTCGCCCGGCCGGGGCGCCCGGCCGCCGGGCAGATGGACCTCCGCCGACGAGGTCCACTCGGTCTCGAACAGCTTCCGTACCGTCTCCACGGTGGCACCGAGCTTCTCCACGGGCGGGTGCCCGTGCTCGGCGTATCCGACGGCGTACTTCAGGACGTCGTCCAGGGACCTGGTGCCGTGGTCGCGCAGGAGCAGCAGCCAGGCGTCGAAGGCGCCGGGCACGGCGGCCGCGAGCGGTCCGGTGCCGGGTACGAGGTCCAGTCCGAGGCCGCGGTAGTGGGCGACCGTGGCGCCGGCCGGGGCCACGCCCTGCCCGCACAGCACGCGTACCGCGCCGCCCGCCGGTGCGAGCAGGATCGGCACCTCGCCGGCCGGCCCGTTCAGGTGCGGCTCCACCACGTGCAGCACGAACGCGCCGGCCACCGCCGCGTCGAAGGCGTTGCCGCCGTCCTCCAGGACCGCCATCGCCGACTGGGAGGCCAGCCAGTGGGTGGAGGACACCATGCCGAAGGTGCCCTGCAGGGTGGGCCGGGTGGTGAACACGGGCGCCTCCTCGGCTGGGGTACGTCGTCCGGGTGATCGTACGAGCGCGATCACCGCCGGGGAACACGGCGACGGCCCGCGCCGTTGATCCCGTGCGGGAGGGCGGCAGGAACGGAGACCCAGGCAGTGCACGGTGAGTACAAGGTGCCCGGCGGCAAGCTCGTCGTCGTGGACGTGGACGTCGAGGACGGCGTGCTGCGGCACGTGCGCGTGGCGGGCGACTTCTTCCTGGAACCGGACGAGGCACTGGACGCGGTGAACCGCGCACTGGAGGGCGCCCCGGCGGACGCCGACGCCACGGGGCTGGCCACGCGGATCGAGGCGGCCCTGCCCGCGGGCACGGTCATGTACGGGCTGACGGCGGAGGGCGTGGGGATCGCGGTGCGCCGGGCCCTCGCGCACGCCACCGACTGGACCGACTACGACTGGCAGCTGATCCACGAGGGCCCGCAGCCGCCCGCGCTGCACATGGCGCTGGACGAGGTGCTGACCGCCGAGGTCGCCGCGGGCCGCAGACCGCCGACGCTGCGGGTGTGGGAGTGGGGCGCGCCTGCGGTGGTCATCGGCAGCTTCCAGTCGCTGCGCAACGAGGTGGACCCGGAGGGCGCCGCGCGGCACGGCATCGAGGTGGTGCGGCGGATCTCCGGCGGCGGCGCGATGTTCGTGGAGCCCGGCAACACCGTCACCTACTCCCTGTCAGTGCCCGAGTCCCTGGTGCAGGGCCTGTCCTTCCAGGACAGCTACGCCTATCTGGACGACTGGGTGCTGGGCGCCCTCGGCGACATGGGCATCCGGGCCTGGTACCAGCCGCTGAACGACATCGCGACCGACCAGGGCAAGATCGCGGGCGCGGCGCAGAAGCGGGTCGTCGGCCCCGGCGGTGGTCCGGGCGCCGTCCTGCACCACGTGACCATGTCGTACGACATCGACGCCGACAAGATGACCGAGGTGCTGCGCATCGGACGGGAGAAGCTGTCCGACAAGGGGACGACGTCCGCGAAGAAGCGGGTCGATCCGCTGCGCCGGCAGACCGGGCTGCCGCGTGAGGCGGTCATCGACCGGATGATCGCCTCGTTCCGCACGCGGTACGGCCTGGTGCAGGGGAAGGTCACGGACGAGGAGCTGGCGCGGGCGCGGGAGTTGGCGCAAACCAAGTTCGGCGCGTCGGACTGGACGGCGCGGGTTCCGTAGCCGCGGGTCCCTCGGGGTCCTGTTCAGCATTGGGTCAAGGGTTGCCCTGCCGTCCGTCAAGCAGCTGTATGGGTTCCGTGCACACCCGGCAACAGGTCCCGACATGGCTGGATTCGCCCTCTTGCCCGGTGGCTACGGTGGTCGGGCCCGATCGGCCACGTTGACGCACGGGGAAGAAGGTGACGGCGATGGGGGCGCCGATTCGATCACGTCTGCTGGATTTCGCTGAGCCCGGTCCGCCCGGGACGGACCTCCCGCAGCGGACTCCACAGCCGCCCCGCTCGGCGCTGCGGGACTTCGCGGAGGCCGCGCCGCCGCCACGAGCGGCCACGGACGCCCGGCCCGGCCCCAGGCCCGGGATCCCCGCGTACCACACGCCGGTGTGCGTGCCGGCGCATCCGCGGTCCGTCGCCGGTACGGGCTCGGACGGCCGCCCCGCGCGCGTGCCCTTCATCGTCCTCGAACTCTTCCGGCACCCCGAACACGGCACCGTGGCCTTTGCGTTCACCTCGCCGGCCAGGCTGGTGGAGGCGCTCGGCGAGGCACAGCCGTGGATCGCCGCCTCCCTGGGCCCGCTGGCGGAGGGCGTGCGGGAGCAGGGCGTCACGGTCCTGCTGGACCCCCGGGTCGCGCCCGGAGAACCCAACTGGCGGCCCGAGGACCTGGCCGCGTACGCGCTGGAGGTGCGCCGGTGAGCGACTTCAAGGCGGTCTACGACGACCTCGCCGCCATGACGAAGACCTTCCACGCGCAGGCCGACGACTACCGCGGACTGCGCCCCGACGTGG
The DNA here is from genome assembly GCF_059510455.1 of Streptomyces sp. NTD91. Lineage (NCBI taxonomy): Bacteria > Bacillati > Actinomycetota > Actinomycetes > Kitasatosporales > Streptomycetaceae > Streptomyces > Streptomyces sp. NTD91. The sequence goes on along the minus strand of NZ_JCAJZW010000021.1, from coordinate 105,058 downwards.
CACCGCCCGTGGTCAGCGGGGGCGACCCGGGCCTGGACTCGGCCATCAAGGAGGTCGCGGACCTCATCATCGCCCTGCACACCGGCATGGCCGACCGGCTGGACGACCACGGGGACAAGGTCGCGTACGCGCGGGACTCCTTCCACCGCCATGACGTGGACGTGCACGGCGTCTTCGAGGACCTGATGGGATGAGAGCCGATGGGTGACAGCTGGGTCGGCGGCGACATCGGCGGACTGCGCACGATGGCCGAGACGTACAAGAACGCCAAGGACAAACTCGACGGCGTGGTCAAGCCGCTCAGCGGCGCGGTCGACAAACTGGTCGGCGACGCGGGCTGGAAGGGCGAGGCGGCCGAGAGCTTCCGCGCCAAGTGGAGCGAGGACGCGCTGACGGCCGGCGGCTTCGCCGAACTGGTGCACGCGGCGGGCGAGATCCTCGAGACCCTCGCGAACGCGCTGTCCACGTGCGAGGCGTCCCTGCAGAACGCGCAGCACGTCGCGGCCGGCAAGGGAGTCTCCACGGACGCCAAGGGGGCGACGCTGCCGATCATGACGGCGAATCCCCCGAGCGCGGACGACCAGAAGACCATCTCCGCGATGAACGACTACGCCAAGGCGCGTGACGAGATCCTGCACACCGCGCAGCACGCGCGGCTGGTGGCGGCGAAGGATCTGCAGAGTCTGTACGACCAGGTGGCGAAGGGCGATGCGACGTCCACCGGGGACAAGGTCACCATCGCCGACTATCTGCGCGGCCTGTACGCGTACGACGCCGAGGACGCCCGGGCGGGCGGCATCGAGGCCCGCAAGCACATCGACGCGGCCAAGGCCGAGGCGCAGGCCGCCAAGAAGGAGATGCGGGCGGAGCGCAAGGCGTACCAGAAGGCGGGAAAGGCGCTGCCGAAGGACCTGCCCGCCAAGAGCGCCTACCGCGACGCGGTCACCAAGGTCGACTCGCTGGAGCAGGACCTCGCGCGGGCCGACCACGGCAGCACCGCGTTGCCCTACGACCGCGCCCTCAACGTGAAACTGGCCGACGCCGCGGACGCGTTGCGCATGGGGGAGGGCCTGGAGAAGGTCCCGGACTTCCTCAAGGAGGTGCCGGTGCTGGACGTCGCCGCGGCGGGTGCGTGCGGGCTGCTGGAGGCGTCCGACGACCATGACAAGGGCTGGTCCTGGCAGCACTCCATCGCGGTCGACGGCGGCGCGAACATCGCGGGCCTGGCGGCCGGCACCGCCGTCACGGCGGGTCTCGTCGCGCTCGCTCCGGTCGATGTGCCCGTCGCCGTGGTGGCCGGGGTCGGCGGTGGCATCGTGATCGGCGCGACCGGCATCATCGACCACTCCTTCCACGAGCACTGGAGCGAGGACATCCACGACCACGGAGTGGTCGGCGGCATTCTCCACGGCTCGGGTCACGTCCTGTCCGAGACCGGGGACGACTTCGTGCGACTGAAAGACGACGTGTGGCATGGCATCAAGAGCATCTTCTGAGGGCGCGGCTTCCACGGCCCCCGTCCGGATTCCCGCGGTGCAGGGACTCGGCACCACCTGGTACGAGCGCGGCCCGCGCTACTGGCTGCGCCGGTGCCTGACCGCCGTGCTGTGGCTCGCGGTGCTGGCCTTCTGCTGCTACATCGCGCTCGTCCTGTACGGCAGCTTCCGCAGCGAACTGCCGTCGGGCGTCCGTATGGTGTGGGACTGGGCGCAGGTCGTGGCGTCCGTCGGAGCGCTGGTGTGGGGGTGGCTGGTGCAGCGCCGGGACCATCGCAGGAAGCTCCTCGACCCGCCCGCCCCGGACGAGTTCCGTGCCGCCAAGCGTGACCAGAGCCGCCGTACCCCCGGTCTGGTCGTCGCCGGCCGTGTCCTCTGGCTGGTCGCGGCGCCCGTCGTCCCCGCGCTGGCCGCCTGGGTCGTCGGCTGGAGCGTCGCCATGCTCACCGTCCGCGAGTACCCGAGCGAAGTCGGCGCCCGCCACTGGCTGGAGGGGCAAAGCGGACAGAAGGGGGCGTCGTGAGCGTGGTGCCGTAACCGGCCGCGCACGCTGCGAGTTTCCGCTTCCGCCCCACAGGGAGTCGTGTGACACTGGCGTACCACGTCCACCTGCGGGCCCCTTCCGCACCCCCTCCCCCACGAGAAGTGCGCCGTGCGATCCCTTCCCCTGCCGCTCGCCCTCACCGCGCGGATCTCGCCGGTCGCGGTCCTCGCCTGTGCCGGCTGGGCGCTGACGTCCGGCCCGGCCGCGTCGTCGACGTCCGCCGGGCACCAGTCGGTCCAGAGTTCGTCCGGCCGGTCCTCGTCCTCCTCCTCGTCCTCCGGTCCGTCGTCCGCGGCGGCGGCGAAGGCGTACAGCACCGCGCCGTCGCCCTGCACCAGCGTGCCCGCGGCGACCGTCAAGTCCCTCGTGCCCGGGGCGAAGACGGACGGCAAGGAGATCCCGTCCACGGACGCCAAGCTGCGCCGCACCTGCTCCTGGAACGCGCTGCACGGGTACAGCTACCGCTGGCTCGACGTGTCGTTCGAGATCAGCGACTCGCAGCAGGAGGCGACACAGGAGTACCAGCAGCGCGTGAAGGAGAAGAGCGGCGGCGGGGACGTGCCGGGACTCGGGAACAGCGCCTACTCCGTCGTCAACCTCACCACGGAGGACAAGCAGCAGACCCGCGAGGGTGTCGTCGTGGTGCGGGTGTCCAACGCCCTGGTCGTCGTCACGTACAACGGAAGCGACTTCGACACCAAGAAGGCGCCCGGCACGGACGAGATCAACAAGGGCGCCATCCAGGCGGCGCGCGCCGCGGTGGGCGCGCTCGGAGGCGGGCAGTCGCAGGCCGGCTGACCACCCGCCCCCGGTGCCCTCAGACCGCGGCCCGCCGGGAGCCGGTCAGCAGGGTGAGCGCCAGGTACAGCACCAGGGAGGTGCCGAGGCCCACCGCCCAGCCGTAGTCGGCGAGGGAGGACAGGGCGGGGACGGGGCGGCCGTCGATCAGCGGCTTGAAGCTGGCGCCGCCGATCGCGAGGACGCCGCCCGCGAGGAAGGCCACGACCGCCCGCCAGTTCCAGCCGGCCGTGTACCAGTAACGGCCGCCGGTGCGGTAGAGGTCGGCAAGGTGCAGCCGGGTGCGGCGCAGCAGCCAGTAGTCGGCGACGAGGATGCCCGCGACCGTGCCGAGCAGGCCGCCGACCAGGCCGAGCCAGGTGAAGATGTAGCCCTGGGGATCGGAGTACAGCTTCCACGGGAAGATCAGCACCGCGAGGACGGCGGTGATCAGGGCGCCGGCGCGGAAACTCACCTTCCGCGGCGCCACGTTGGAGAAGTCGAATGCCGGCGAGACCAGGTTGGCCGCGATGTTCACGGACAGCGTCGCGACGAGGACGGTCACCAGCGCGTAGAGGAGGCCCACCACGTTGTCCGTCTTGGCGGCGAGCTGCACCGGGTCCCACACCGGCTCGCCGTACACCGCCTGGGAGCCGGAGGTGACCAGGACGGACAGGAAGGCGAACAGGGTCATGGTGGTGGGCAGGCCGAGGGCCTGGCCCCAGGTCTGCGCCTTCTGGCTCCTGCCGTAACGGGTGAAGTCCGGGATGTTCAGCGACAGGGTGGACCAGAAACCGATCATGCCCATCAGGGACGGCCAGAAGAGCTTCCAGAAGCCCTGGCCCCAGCCGAGCTTCGACGGCTGGTCGAACAGTGGACCGACCCCGCCCGCCTTGCTGCTCATCCACCACAGCATCACGAACGCGCCGACGAGGACGAAGGGCGCGGCCCAGTTCTCGAAGCGGCGGATGGTCTCCATGCCCCGGTAGATGACGGCGACCTGGATCGCCCAGAAGATCGCGAAGGACAGCCACATGGTCCAGGCGTAGCCACCGATGTGCGCCGCGTTCGACCAGCTGTCGCCGATGAGTTTCCCGGCGAGGAAGTAGATGGCCTCGCCGCCGATCCAGGTCTGGATCCCGAACCAGCCGCACGCCACCAACGCCCGTACGACCGCGGGCAGGTTGGCGCCGCGCACGCCGAAGGAGGCACGGGCGAAGACCGGGAAGGGAATGCCGTACTTGGGGCCGGCGTGCCCGGTCAGCAGCATCGGCACCAGCACGACGAGGTTGGCGAGGCCGATGGTGAACACGGCCTGTTTCCAGTCCATGCCGACGGCGATCAGGCCCGAGGCCAGCGTCCAGGAGGCCGTGTTGTGGGCCATGCCGACCCACAGGGCGGAGAAGTTGTACGTGGTCCAGGTGCGCTTTTCGGCCGGGACCGGGAGGAGGTCCTCGTTGGCGTACGGACCAGTGGGCGGCGGGGTGCCAGGTGCGAGTTCCACGCGCCCGTCGGGCAGGGTGACCTGGTCGGACAGGGGTATGGCCGTGGGAGCGGTGTCGGTCATGGGCTGGCCAATCGGGTGAGAGGGACCGGGGGTTGCCGTGCGGGCACCAGCCCCCTCCCCGGGGAGGAACGGCGGGGAGGGGAGACCAAGAGGGGCGTGGGGGGCTCGTGGACCGGGCAGGGACTCAGGCGTTGACGGCGGGGATCACCGTCGCGCCGTAGGCGTCGATGGTGGCCTCCTGCGCGTCGTGCATGTCGTACACCGCGAACTGGTCGACGCCCAGCGCGCGCAGTGCGGTCAGCTTCTCGATGTGCTTCTCGGCCGGTCCGATGACGCAGAACCGGTCGACGATCTCGTCGGGCACGAACCGGGTGTCCGGGTTGCCGCTGCGCCCGTGGTGGGCGTAGTCGTAGCCCTGCCGTGCCTTGATGTAGGCGGTGAGTGCGTCGGGGACCTCGGCGGAGCGCTCACCGTACTTGGCGACCAGGTCGGCCACGTGGTTGCCGACCATGCCGCCGAACCAGCGGCACTGCTCACGGGCGTGGGCGAGGGCCCCGGGCGAGTCGTCCTCGGTGACGTACGCCGGAGCCGCCACGCAGATCGTCACCTCCGCGGGGTCGCGGCCGACGGCGACGGCCGCGTCCTTGACGGCCTTCACCATGTACTCGGTCAGATACAGGTCGGACAGCTGGAGGATGAACCCGTCGGCCTCCTCGCCGGTCATCTTCAGCGCCTTCGGGCCGTACGCGGCCATCCAGACGGGCAGTCGGGCGCCCGGCCTGACCCACGGGAACTTCACGACCGTGCCGCCGCCGAGGTCGGCGGACTCGCCGCCGGCGAGCGCCCGGACGACCTTCATGGCCTCGCTGATGCGCGCGAGGGTGTTGGGTTTGCGGCCCGCGACCCGCATCGCGGAGTCGCCGCGGCCGATGCCGCAGACGGTGCGGTTGCCGAACATGTCGTTGAGAGTGGCGAAGGTGGAGGCGGTGACCTCCCAGGTGCGGGTGCCCGGGTTGGTGACCATCGGGCCGACCTTCAGTTTCGTGGTGTTCGCGAGGATCTGGCTGTAGATCACGAACGGCTCCTGCCAGAGCACGGCGGAGTCGAACGTCCAGCCGTACGTGAACCCGTTGCGCTCGGCCCGTTTCATCAGGCTGATGACGCGGGAGGCCGGCGGGTCGGTCTGCAGGACGAGTCCGAAGTCCATGGGCGCTGCTCCTAGTTGAGGTATTGACAGGTGGAGCGCGGGGTGAAGACGCCGTGGCCGGCGTGCCCGGTGTACTCCCGCTCGGTGATGACGGGTTCGCCGCGCGAGAGGACGGTCTCGACCCGGCCGGTGGTGCGCTTGCCCTCGTAGGCCGAGTAGTCGACGTTCATGTGGTGGGTCCCGGCCGACATGACCTGCTCGGCGTGCGGGTCGTAGATCACGATGTCGGCGTCGGCGCCCGGCGCGATGGTGCCCTTCTTCGGGTAGAGGCCGAACATCCGGGCCGGGGTGGCGCAGGCGATCTCGATCCAGCGGCGGCGGGAGATGTGCCCGTCGACGACGGCCTGGTGGAGCAGGTCCATGCGGTTCTCCACGCCCGGCAGGCCGTTGGGGATCTTGGAGAAGTCGCCGCGGCCCAGTTCCTTCTGGCCGGTGAAACAGAACGGGCAGTGGTCGGTGGAGACGACCTGCAGGTCGTTCGTCCTGAGCCCCTGCCACAGCTTGGCCTGGTGTTCACGCGGCCTCAGGGGCGTGCTGCACACGTACTTCGCGCCCTCGAAGTCCGGCTCGGCGAGGTTGTCGGTGGACAGGAACAGGTACTGCGGGCAGGTCTCGCCGAAGACGTTCAGCCCCTCGTCGCGGGCCCGCGCCAGCTCTGCCACGGCTTCCATCGCCGAGACGTGGACGACGTACAGGGGGGCACCGGCGACCTGGGCGAGCCGGATGGCGCGGTGGGTGGCCTCGGCCTCCAGGAGGGCCTTGCGGACCTCGCCGTGGTACCGCGGGTCGGTCTCGCCCCGGGCGAGGGCCTGCTCGACCAGGACGTCGATGGCGATGCCGTTCTCGGCGTGCATCATGATCAGCCCGCCGTTCTCGGCGGCACGCTGCATGGCGCGCAGGATCTGCCCGTCGTCCGAGTAGAAGACGCCCGGGTAGGCCATGAACTGCTTGAAGGACGTGACGCCCTCTTCGACCAGCAGGTCCATCTCCTTGAGCGTCTCCTGGTTCACGTCGGAGACGATCATGTGGAAGGCGTAGTCGATCGCGCAGTTGCCCTCGGCCTTGGCGTGCCAGGCGTCCAGGCCCTCGCGCAGGGTCCCGCCGACGCTCTGGACGGCGAAGTCCACGATCGTGGTCGTACCGCCCCAGGCGGCGGCGCGGGTGCCGGTCTCGAAGGTGTCGGCGGCGGTGGTGCCGCCGAACGGCATCTCCATGTGCGTGTGGCCGTCGACGCCGCCCGGGATCACGTACTTCCCGGTGGCGTCGATGACCCTGTGTGCGGTGAACGCCTCCGCGGCCGGGGTGCCGGAGGCGGCGAGGGCGGCGACACGGCCGTCCTCGACCAGGACGTCGGCGTGGGTCTCGTCGGACGCGGTGATGACGAGACCGCCGCGGATGATTGTTCGGCCGGTCATGGGGTCCTCTCCTTCGTGGTCCGCTGCGGGTCGTCGGTTGTCGCCACCGCCGGCGCGGCGGTAGCCGCATGGCGAGCACGGTCCCGCGCCCTTTCGGGGCGCGCGGGCGCAGTGCGTCCTTCTACGGCGCCGTCAGAGGGCCGTACGCCCCCGGCGCCCGGTCCCGGTAGAACTGCCAGCGGTCGCGGACCTCGCGGAGTTTCGCCAGGTCCAGATCGCGGACGACCAGTTCGGTCTCCTTGTCGCTCGCGACCTCGCCGACGAACTGGGCCTCCGGGTCCACGAAGTACGTCGTGCCGTAGAAGTCGTTGTCGCCCAGGTCCTCCACGCCGACCCGGTTGATCGCGCCGACGAAGTACTCGTTGGCGACGGCCGCCGCCGGCTGCTCCAGCTGCCACAGGTAGCGGGACAGGCCGCGCGAGGTGGCCGAGGGGTTGAAGACGATCTCGGCTCCGGCGAGGCCCAGCGCCCGCCAGCCCTCGGGAAAGTGCCGGTCGTAGCAGATGTACACGCCGATCCGGCCGACGGCCGTGTCGAAGACGGGCCAGCCGCCGTTGCCGGGGCGGAAGTAGAACTTCTCCCAGAAGCCCTGCACCTGGGGGATGTGGGTCTTGCGGTACTTGCCGAGGTAGGAGCCGTCCGCGTCGATCACGGCCGCGGTGTTGTACAGGACCCCCGGCTGCTCCTCCTCGTACATCGGCAGGACCAGGACGATGCCCAGTTCGCGGGCGAGGGACTGGAAGCGCCGGACGGTCGGGCCCTCGGGAATCCGTTCGGCGTACTCGTAGAAGGCCTTGTCCTGGACCTGGCAGAAGTAGGGGCCGTAGAACAGCTCCTGGAAGCACAGGACCTGGGCGCCCTGCGCGGCCGCGTCGCGGGCCGCCTGCTCGTGGACCTGGATCATGGATTCCTTGTCGCCCGTCCACGCAGTCTGGAACAGGGCGGCTCGGATCACTCGGCTCATCGGGACCTCCGGTAGCTCGGTGTGCCGTGAGCGTAGAAAGCCCGCGAGGGCCGGTTGAGTGGCAGCGTGTCACGTCTGCGGGCCATCGGCGTGTCACCGTGTCACGTGTGCGTAGTTCCATGTTTCACCGCCGTTTTCCCAGGTCGTCGCATGTTTCATCGCCGTTGCGCGTCGTGCGCGAGGAGCGCGATGTGCACGGAGGCCGCCTGTTCGAAGTCGTCCAGGTCGACGCCGAGCCGGGCCTGTATGGCCTCCAGGCGGCGGTAGAGGGCGGGCCGGGAGACATGGTGGAGCTGGGCGGTGCGTGACTTGTTGCGGCCGGTGGCGAGGTAGGTGCGCAGGACGTTCAGCAGCTCGGGCTCCGCCTCGCCCAGCAGCCCGTCCAGTTCCCGTTCGGCGAAGGACTGCACGTGCGGGTCGTCGCGCAGCAGCCGGACCAGCCCGCGCAGGTGCACGTCCTTCAGGCGGACCACGGCCGGGAGGTCGAGGACGGCCGGGGAGTCGGCGACGGCGTCGGCGACGTGGCGGGCCTCGCGCAGGCCGGCGGGCACGTCGTCCCAGGCGGTACGGGGGTCGCTGGCCGTGACCACGACCCGTGCCCCGGAGCGCAGGCGGGCCGCGAAGTGGGCGGTGAGCGCCTCGGCGTCCTGGTCGCGCGGGAGGCTGAGCAGTACGGCGGCCCGGCCGTCGGCGAGTTCGGCGACCAGCCCGGCGAGCCCCAGCAGCCGCAGGACGCGGTCGAGTTCGTCGGGGGTGCGGCCGAGGACGACGAGCGGGACGAAGGTGCGCCGGTTGACCGGCAGCCCGGCCGCCCGCGCCCGGGGCAGCAACTGCCGGGCCGGTACGGCGCCGGAGACCAGGTCGGTCAGCAGGCTCTGCGCGGACTCCTCCTCCCAGGAGTGCGCGGAGCCGCCGCCGAGCATGCGGTGCAGCACCAGGGCCTCGGCGGCCCGGTCGGCGAGCAGCCGGCCGGTGGCCGCGTCACCCCGGTAGCCGCACAGCAGCAGCCGGCCCCACCGCTCCCCGCGCCCGCCCAGCTCGGCCCGGATCCAGCCGTCGTCCGCCCGGGCCGAGGCCTGCCGGGCGATCCGCTCCCAGTCGCGCAGCACGTCGTCCACCGCGGACCGCTCCCCCGCCGTGGCGAGGACGCGGTGGGCGAGGTTGGTGAGGACGACCGGGCAGCCGCCGTGCCGGGCGACGTCGTCGAGCAGGCGTTGCAGGGGGGCGCCCGCGGTGATCAGGGCGGTGAGTTCGGTGCGTACGGTCTCCGAGAGGCTGACCGCGGCGAACTTCCGCCGCACCAGCCGGGACTGGACCTCCTCGGTCAGCTCGGCGAACGGGAAGGGCCGGTGCAGGACGACCATGGGCAGCCCGCACCGCTCGGCGGCCCGGCGCATCACCTCGGGCGGCGCCGGGAAGGCCCGCCCGAGGCCGAGCACGACGGCGGAGGCCTCCGCCCGGTGCAGCGACTGGATGTATTCGGCCTGCTTGGCCTCGTCGCCGGTCAGCAGCACGCCGGTGGTGAGCACCATCTCGCCGCCGCTGAGCATCACCCCGACGTCGGCGGCCTCGGCGACGTGCACCCAGCGCACCGGCCGGTCGAGCTGTCCGGCGCCGGCCACCACCTCGGGTTCCCCGGCGAGAACCCTTTCCAGGGTGAGCACCTGGCGGACGGAGAGGGCGGGTTCCCAGCCGTACCGGGACTCCAGGGTGGTGGTCATGGCCGTACCGCCTTCTCTAGTGCCGCGGCAGGCAACGTTTGCCCGTCAAGGAGCGGCGTCCGGTGCGTGCTCTCGGCGTGCCGGGTACAAGCCCTCGTACTGGATGTACGTGGGTTTGTGCCCGGTGCGGCGAGTGGGGGCACCTCCCACGCCCTTGAGGCAGTGGGGAAGCGTGCCGGGCGTCGCGACGGGGCGAACGTTGCCTGTTGCGGCACTAGTACGTACTCCTGAGCGCCCGTTCCAGAATGGCCGCGCCCTCCTCCGCCTCCGCGACCGTCAGCGACAGCGGCGGGGCGATCCGCAGGGCGCTGGTGTTGTGACCGCCGCCCTTGCCGATGAGCAGCCCGCCCTCGCGGGCCGCCTCCAGGACGGCGGCGGCCGCCTGGGGGTCGGCCTGGTCGGTGCCGGGCTTCACCAGCTCGACGCCGATCATCAGGCCGCGGCCGCGGATCTCGCGCACGCCGGGCAGCTGGGCGGCGACGGCGCGCAGCCGCTCGATGAGCAGGCCGCCGACCCGGCGGGCGTTGCCCTGGAGGTCGTGTTCGAGAAGGTAGGTGAGGTTGGCCAGGCCGGCGGCCATGGTGAGCTGGGTGCCGCCGAATGTGGAGATGCTGCCTGCGTCCAGGCAGTTCATGATCTCGGCGCGGGCGATCACGCCGCCGATCGAGGTGCCGTTACCGATGCCCTTGGCGAAGGTGACGATGTCCGGCGGGCCGCTGCGGGCGTGCGCCTGCCAGCCCCAGAAGTGGTCGCCGGTGCGGCCCCAGCCGGTCTGCACCTCGTCGGCGATCCACAGGATGCCGTGCTCCTTCAGCACCTCGCGGAAGGCGGCGTAGAGCCCGTCGGGCGGGGAGGTGAAGCCGCCGACGCCCTGGACCGGCTCGGCGATCAGCGCGGCGGGCGGCCGGGTGTGCCCGAGGACGTCCTTGAGGTCGGCGACACAGGCGTCGGTGAACGCGCGGTCGTCCAGGCCTGCGAACGGGCCCCGGGTGCGCACGCCGCCGTGCACGTACAGGGTCTGGAGCGGGGACAGGGAGGTCGGCGACCAGCCGCGGTTGCCGGTGATGCCGACCGTGCTGAAGGAACGCCCGTGGTAGCTGTTGCGCATCGCGAGGATCGTGTTGCTGCGCCGGTAGGAGGTGGCGAGCAGCAGGGCGGTGTCGTTGGCCTCGGTGCCGGAGGTGGTGAAGAAGACCCGGGCGTCGGGGATGCCGCTCACCTGGGCGATGCGCTCGGCGAGTTCGACCATCGGACGGTTGAGGTAGAGGGTCGAGGAGTGGATGATCCGCCCGGCCTGCTCGCCGACCGCCTTGGTCACCTCGGGCAGCGCGTGCGCGGTCATCGTGGTCAGGATGCCGCCGAAGAAGTCGAGGTACTTGTTGCCGGCGGAGTCCCAGACGTGGCGGCCCTCGCCGTGGGTGATCTCGATCGGCTCGTCGTAGTAGAGGGCGAGCCAGTCGGGCATGACCTGACGGTGGCGGGAGTAGAGGTCGTTCACGGCTGTACCAGCCCTTCGTAGGCGTCGGGGCGGCGGTCTCGGTAGAAGGCCCACTGCTGCCGCACTTCCTCGATCAGGTCGAGATCGAGGTCGCGGACGAGGAGTTCCTCGGACTTGTCGCCCGCGACCTCGCCGACGAACTGCCCGCGCGGATCGACGAAGTAACTGGTCCCGTAGAAGTCGTTGTCGCCGTACTCCTCCCGCCCGACCCGGTTGATGGCGGCGACGAAGTACTCGTTGGCGACGGCGGCGGCGGGCTGCTCCAGCTGCCACAGATGGGCGGACAGGCCGCGGTGCGTGGCCGACGGGTTGTAGACCAGCTGGGCGCCGTTGAGCCCGAGTTGCCGCCAGCCCTCCGGGAAGTGCCGGTCGTAGCAGATGTAGACCCCGACCTTGCCGACGGCGGTGTCGAAGACGGGCCAGCCGAGATTGCCCGGTTTGAAGTAGTACTTCTCCCAGAAGCCCTTGACCTGCGGGATGTGGTGCTTGCGGTACTTGCCGAGGTAGGTCCCGTCGGCGTCGATCACGGCGGCGGTGTTGTAGTAGAAGCCGGACTGCTCGACCTCGAAGACGGGGACCACGACGACCATCCCGGTCTCCCGCGCGAGGTCCTGCATCCGGCGCACCGTCGGCCCGTCGGGAACCCGTTCGGCCCAGCGGTAGTGCTCGGGCTCCTGGACCTGGCAGAAGTAGGGCGAGTTGAACACTTCCTGGAAGCCGATGACCCCGGCTCCCCGGCGGGCCGCCTCGCGGGCGTGCTCCTCGTGTTTCGCCACCATGGACTCGGTGTCCCCGGTCCAGGTGGCCTGGACCAGTGCGGCGCGTACGACGTTGGCCATGAGCTGCTCCTTCGACGGACCGTCAGAGCCTCTACGCCCGTAGAGCAGGCCGTAGAGGGACGAAAGTAAGCCTCCGGGAGGCCCTTGCCAAGACCATCGTCGTCATCCCGCGGAGTCGATCAGGTGGAGCACCCCTGCGGGTGAGCGCGGGGTCGCTCCAGGGGGGTGAACCGGAGCATACCGGGACGATACCCCCCGTGGTCGCTCACGTCGCGTGTCCGGCGACCCTCAGTGCGTGCACGAGGTCCCAGTGCCGCTCGTCGGAGACCGCCCGCGCGGCCCCGAGCAGCAACGGCACGAGCCGGTGGGGGTCGGGGGCGACAGTGCGGGCCGCCTCCTGCGCCGTACGCCCCCGCACCACGGCGTCGAGCAGCTCTCCCGCCTCCCTGCCCCGCCCCTCCTCCGCCAGCCGCAGCACGGCCGCACCGATCTGCTCCGCCGGGCGGGCGACGCCCTGCCGCAGCATCTGCCGCGCGTCAGCCTCCCGTCCGGCGGCGACGAGCGCGTCGGCGGCGGAGACCAGCCGCGCCGGGGGCAGCGAGGCGGCCTCCCACAGCAGCGTGCCCCAGTCGGCACCGAGCCCGGCGCCGTGCAGGGCGTCCGCGACCGCCGGGAACCAGGCCGCGGGCCACTGCGCGACCTCCACCAGCAGCGCGTGCGCCTCCCCGCTGCGCCCCTCGGCCCGCAACGCCGCGAGCCGCGCGACGACTTCGCCCACGACCGCGCCCGCCTCGGCGTCCACGACCTCCTCGCGCACCGCCTCGCTCTCGCCCTGCCGCCCGGCCCCGGCGAACCGCGCGCCCCGCGGCGTCCGGTCCCCAGTGGGGCTGCCGCCCCCGGTCGGCAGCGACACCACCGGTACGACGGCGGCGCCCTGCTCTTCGGCAAGGCCGGCGAACCGGGCGCTTCCACGACGGCGCTTGCGGGGCCCGGCCGACTCGGGGGTGGGGGCCTGCGCAGTGGCGGGGGCGGGCGTGGCGGCGGATGGGGCGAGGGATGCGCTGTCTGCGGCTACGGCGCCGGGAGCGTGACCGGGCACGAAGGCTCGCCCTTCCGGAGCGGGCGACTCGGCGCGGGGGCCCGCGACGGCCCCGGCGGCATGCGGCACCCGGGCGGAGCCGTCGACAGGCGGGAACTGGGCAGGCGTGCCCCGCTGCGCGGCCCGGACGGATCCCTCGCCCTGCGCGGCCGCGGCGCGCCCCTCGCCCCCGGGCCCACTCACCGCCTCCCCTCGTTCCCCCGCCGTCGAGCGGCCACCACCGTCGACGGAGCGGAAAGGCGCCGGCGCCCCGGCGGTCACCGCCTCCCCCTCGCCCCGCGAACCCCCGGCCCGCGCCGGAGCGGGCCGACCGCCGCGCGGGGCCCGGCGCGCGCCCTCCGCCTCCCGGCGGTCCAACTGGACCAGCCTGGAGCGGAGTTCGGCGTACCGGGCGGTGGCTCGGGTGTGGTCGTCGTCGGCCCAGGACAGGGCGACGCGGAGGGACTCGGCCTGTGCCGGGGAGGCCGGCGCGGTCAGCAGGCGGGTCAGTTCGGCCCGGCGTGCGGCGGCGCGCTGCTCTTCGCGGAGCATGGCTTCGAGGTGGTGGAGCAGGGCGTCCCGCGCGCCGGGGCGGGCGTCGTACGCCCTGAGCGCGGCCCGGTGCAGGGCGCGGACCCCTTCCCGCTCGGCGGCAGCGGCGGCGGGGCCGTATGCGGCCGCGAGGTCGTCCAGCAGCGCCTCCACCACGTCCCACGGCGGGACCTCGCGGCCGTCCAGGCAGGCCCGCATGCCGTCGGGGTCGCGGCGCCAGAGGATCCCGCTCCAGCCTCCGTCCCGGTCCAGGCGCGCCAGCAGGCCGTCCAGGTAGCTCGCGAACTCCCGTACTCCGCCAGGGAGTCGTTCCACCGCCATCGTTCAGCTCCCGCCCGGCCGCCGGCACTCCGCCGGTCAGGCAACACCAGTCGTGTTACGGCGCTGCTACGGAGGGTTTTCCGGCAGGGCGCGGACGGCTCCTCGTGCGGCCCCGCACGCCGTGCGGCCCCCGCGCCTCACAGCGGCACGAGCACGCACCGCGTGACCAGCTCGTCCATCGACAGCCCGAGGGCGCCGGCCAGCGCGGCCACGGTGAAGAACGCCGGCGTCGGCGCCCGGCCCGTCTCGATCTTGCGGAGCGTCTCGGCGGAGATCCCCGCCTGCGCGGCGACCTCGTTCATGCTTCGATCCCCCCGCGCGGCGCGCAGCAACCGCCCGAGCCGCTCGCCGCGTTCGCGTTCTTCAGGGGTGAGGGGGGTGCGCACCATGCGCCCATTCTAATACCGGCCCGTACGGTGCACCCCATTCAAATACCGGTATAGTAATTGGCATGGTGGAGCTGAAGACGGACACATCGATCGACGCGATGCACGCGGCCGGCCAGGTCGTCGGGCGGGCCCTGACGGCCGTACGAGACGCCGCGGCCGTCGGCGTCTGTCTGCTGGAGCTGGACGAGGTGGCACGGGAGGTGCTGCGCGCGGCCGGGGCCTTGTCGCCCTTCCTCGGCTACCGGCCGTCCTTCGCCCCGACCCCCTTCCCCGCGGTGATCTGCGCCTCCGTGAACGACGCGATCGTGCACGGCATCCCCGGCCGCTACCGGCTCCGCGACGGCGATCTCGTCTCGATCGACTGCGGCGCCGTCCTGCACGGCTGGGCCGGCGACTCGGCGATCAGCTTCACCGTGGGCCGCCCGCGCCCGGCGGACCTCCGCCTGATCGAGACCGCCGAGCGGGCACTCGCGGCGGGCATCGAGGCGGCCGTCGCCGGCAACCGCATCGGCGACATCGCCCACGCCGTCGGCCGGGTCTGCCGCGACGCCGGCTACGGCGTCCCGCACGGCTTCGGCGGCCACGGCGTGGGCCGCCGTATGCACGAGGACCCCGACGTCCCGAACGAGGGCCGCCCGGGACGGGGCCTGCCGTTGCGCCCGGGGATGGTCCTGGCCATCGAGCCGATGCTGGCCGCCGGCGGCAAGGACGCCTACTACGCGGGGCCCGACGGCTGGACCCTGCGCACCTCCGACGGCTCCCGCGCCGCCCACGTCGAGCACACGGTGGCCGTCACGGAGTCCGGCCCCCGGATCCTCACGGCCAGGGAGACTCCCTGAGGGGCGCGGGGCCGTGTCGATGTGCGGCTCCGCCGCACGGGCGCGGGAAACCACGACGCTGCCGCCGCGGCACGACAGCCCGCCGTAGGCGAACATGCCACCCCCCACGGTTCGTGTCATCGTGGGCATGAACAGCCCGCACCCGGTTACCCGGCGGAGCCAGTCGTCAGCGAAGGAAGCGCATCGCCATGACAAACGGCTACCCTCCTGACCCCTTCGGCGAATTTCTGGCCCGTTTCTTCGGGGGTCCCCCCAGCGGAGCCAAGCGCCACATCGACATCGGCCGCCTGCTCAGCCAGCCGGCCCGTGAGCTGGTCAGAGGGGCCGCCGTGTACGCGGTGGAGCACGGCAGCCGGGACCTGGACACCCAGCACCTGCTGCGTGCCGCCGTGGCGTCCGAGCCCACCCGGAGCCTGCTGAGCCGGGCGGGCGCGGACCCGGACTCCCTCGCCTCGGAGATCGACGACCGGGCCGGCCCGGTGCAGCACCCGCCGGGCGAGACGCCGCCGCCGACCTCGCTGTCGCTCACCCCGGCCGTCAAGCGGGCCCTGCTGGACGCGCACGACCTGGCGCGGGCGAGCGGTGCGGGGTACATCGGCCCGGAGCACGTGCTGAGCGCGCTGGCCGCCAACCCGGACTCCGCGGCCGGGCACATCCTGAACGCGGCCCGGTTCTCGGCCCGCTCCCTGCCGCCCGAGGCCCCGGAGAGCACCCAGGTGCGCCAGGAGCGCCCTCGTGCCACCGGCACCCCGACGCTGGACAAGTACGGCCGTGACCTGACCGACCTGGCCCGGCAGGGCCGGATCGACCCGGTGATCGGCCGGGAAACCGAGATCGAACAGACCATCGAGGTGCTGTCGCGCCGGGGCAAGAACAACCCCGTCCTGATCGGTGACGCCGGGGTCGGCAAGACGGCCATCGTCGAGGGGCTGGCCCAGCGCATCGCCGACGGGGACGTCCCGGACGTCCTCGCGGGCCGCAGGGTCGTGGCGCTGGACCTCACCGGGGTCGTGGCCGGCACCCGCTACCGCGGCGACTTCGAGGAACGTCTGAACAACATCGTGGAGGAGATCCGCGCCCACTCCGACCGGCTGATCGTGTTCATCGACGAGCTGCACACCGTCGTGGGCGCGGGCTCCGGCGCCGAGGGCGGCGCGATGGACGCCGGGAACATCCTCAAGCCCGCCCTGGCCCGTGGCGAGCTGCACATCGTGGGCGCCACCACGCTGGAGGAGTTCCGCCGGATCGAGAAGGACGCGGCGCTGGCCCGCCGGTTCCAGCCGGTGCTGGTGCCCGAGCCCACGGCCGAGGACACCATCGAGATCCTGCGCGGGCTGCGCGACCGGTACGAGGCCCACCACCAGGTCCGCTACGCCGACCAGGCCCTGGTCGCCGCGGTGGAGCTGTCCGACCGCTACCTCACCGACCGGCGGCTGCCGGACAAGGCGATCGATCTGATCGACCAGGCGGGCGCCCGGGTACGGCTCGGCGCGCGGACCAAGGGCACGGACGTGCGCGCGATGGAGCGCGAGGTGGAGCAGCTGGTCCTGGACAAGGACCAGGCGGTCGCCGGCGAGGACTACGACAAGGCCAAGGAGCTGCGCGACCGGATCGGCGAGCTGAAACAGCGGATCGCCGAGGCGAGCGGCGACGACAAGGCCGACGAGGGACTCGGCCTGGAGGTGACGGCGGAGGCCATCGCCGAGGTGGTGTCCCGGCAGACCGGCATCCCGGTCAGCCGGCTCACCCAGGAGGAGAAGGAACGGCTGCTCGGCCTGGAGGAGCACCTGCACGAGCGGGTCGTCGGCCAGGAGGAGGCCGTCGCCGTGGTCTCGGAGGCGGTGCTGCGCTCCCGCGCGGGACTCGCGAGTCCGAACCGGCCGATCGGCAGCTTCCTGTTCCTGGGTCCGACCGGCGTCGGCAAGACCGAGCTGGCCCGGGCGCTCGCCGAGGCGCTCTTCGGCAGCGAGGACCGCATGGTCCGGCTCGACATGAGCGAGTACCAGGAGCGGCACACCGTCTCCCGGCTCGTCGGCGCCCCGCCCGGATACGTCGGCCACGAGGAGGCCGGGCAGCTCACCGAGGTGGTGCGGCGGCACCCTTACTCGCTGCTCCTGCTGGACGAGGTGGAGAAGGCCCACCCGGACGTCTTCAACATCCTGCTGCAGGTCCTGGACGACGGCCGGCTGACCGACTCCCAGGGCCGGACGGTGGACTTCACCAACACGGTCATCGTGATGACGAGCAACCTCGGCTCCGAGGCGATCACCCGGCGCGGCGCCGGGATCGGGTTCGGGCCCGGCGGCCGGGAGGCGGACGAGGAGGCGCGGCGCGAGCAGATCCTGCGGCCGCTGCGCGAGCACTTCCGGCCGGAGTTCCTCAACCGCATCGACGAGATCGTGGTCTTCCGGCAGCTGACGAGCGAGCAACTGCGGCAGATCACCGACCTGTTGCTGGAGAGCACCCGGCGTCTGCTGGACGGGCAGGGCGTCGCGGTCCACTTCACGGACGCCGCCGTCGACTGGATCGCCGAGCGCGGCTACCAGCCGGAGTACGGCGCCCGGCCGCTGCGCCGCACCATTCAGCGGGAGGTGGACAACCAGCTGTCCCGGCTGCTGCTGGACGGCACGATCTCCGAGGGCAGCCGGGTGATGGTGGACGTCCACGACGGACGGCTGGACTTCCGGGCCCGGGAACCCCAGCCGTCCGCGCCGGCGGAGGAGTCGCGGCCGCCGGCACCGGAGGTGTGACACCCGCCGACCGCCGTTGCGGCCCCCGGGGCTCCCGCCCCTGGGGGACCTGCTCGCCTACGGCGCCGGATCCACCACCATCGCCGAGCCGCCGCCGCGCCGTACCTTCTCGGCGGCCGCCAGCCACCTGCCGCCCGGCAGCCGCTGCACACCGGTCGCCGCGCCGATCTCGGGGTTGAGCGAGAAGGAGTGGCCGATGCCCTCCAGTTGTTTCCTCAGATCGCTGTCGTAGAGGGCGGGTTCGAGTTCGGTTTTGGCCGTGTTGCGCTGGCTGGCCCTCGGTGCGGCGATCGCGTCGGCCAGCGGCAGATGCCGGTCGAGGAACTCGGTGAGGATCTGCAGCACGGTGGTGATGATCGAGGCTCCGCCGGGCGAACCGAGCGCCACCACAGGCCGGTTGGACGTGTCCAGCACGATCGTCGGCGAGATCGACGAGCGCGGCCGCTTGCCCGGACCCGGCAGGTTCGGGTCGTGCACGGCCGGGTTGGCCGGGGTGAAGGAGAAGTCGGTCAGCTCGTTGTTGAGCAGGAAGCCCCGGCCGGGCACGGTCATGGCGCTGCCGCCGGTCTGCTCGATGGTGAGCGTGTAGGAGACGACGTTGCCCCACCTGTCGGCCACGGTGAGGTGCGTGGTGTTCTCGCCCTCGTACGTCGTCGGGGCGGCCGTACCGCCCGTGCCGCAGGCCGCGGGGTGGCGCGGGTCACCTGGGGCGAGCGGGCTGGTGAGGACCGCGTCGTCCTTGATCAGGCACGCGCGCGAGTCGGCGTACTTCTGCGACAGCAGCTCTTTCGTCGGTACGTCCTCGAAGGCGGGGTCGCCCACCCAGCGCCCGCGGTCGGCGAAGGCGATCCGGCCGGCCTCGATGAAGTGGTGCAGGTACTGCGCCTCGCTCGCCTTCGACAGGTCGGTGTTCTCCAGGATGTTGAGGGCCTCGCCGACCGTGGTGCCGCCCGAGGAGGAGGGGGCGATGGAGTACACGTTCAGGCCGCGGTACGAGGTCCTGGTGGGCGCCTGGAGCTTGGCCCGGTAGACGGCGAGGTCCTTCTCGGCGAGCGTGCCGGGGCGGGCGTTCCAGCCGGAGGCGGGGTCGACGCGTGGGTGTTCGACCGTCTTGACGATGTCGTCGCCGATGTCGCCGCGGTAGATCGCGTCCATGCCCTTGCGGCCCAGCTCCTCGTAGGTGCGGGCGAGTTCGGGGTTCTTCAGCCGGGACCCGACGACCGGCAGCCGCCCGTTCGGCAGGAACAGCTTCGCGGTGTCCGGGAAGTAGCGGAACCGGGTCTCGTTGGACGCGGTCTGCGAGCGGAAGGTGTCGTCCACCGTGAAGCCGTCGCGGGCGATCCGCTCGGCCGGCTTCAGTACCCTGCCGAGCCGCTCGCTGCCCCACTCGTCCAGCGCCTTCTGCCAGGTAGCGGGCGTGCCCGGGGTGCCGACGCTCAGGCCGCTGCTGACGGCGTCGGCGAAGGAGAGCGGCTTGCCGTTCTCCAGGAACAGGTCCGAGCCGGCGCTCAGCGGCGCCGTCTCGCGGCCGTCGATGGTGTGCACCGTGCGGGACCTGGCGTCGTAGTAGACGAAGTAGCCGCCTCCGCCGATGCCGGCCGAGTAGGGCTCGGTGACGCCGAGCGCCGCGGCGGTGGCGACGGCCGCGTCGACCGCGTTGCCGCCGTGCCTGAGGACCTCGATGCCGGCGGCGGAGGCGTCGGCGTCGACGCTGGAGACCGCGCCGCCGTAGCCCACCGCCACGGGAACCTTGGTGGGCGTTCCGTTCGACGGCGCCGCGGGTGGCGCCGCCGCCCCCACCGACACCACGGCGGCCGACACCGCCACAACCACCAGTTTCCGCGTGCCGGGACGACCCATCCGTACCTCCCGCAGGGACAAGTCCCCGCAGCGTAACGAGATTGCCGTGGTACCGACAGTACGCCTCGGCCTCTCGCCACACGAACATCACAGATCGAACAGCGGTACGCGACCGTCGTCCCGGGCCCGCTACCATCCCCGGCCATGAACGACGACGTGCGCAACATCGTCCTCGGCCTGGTGGCCACGGGCATGTCCGCCTCGCTGGGCTGGCTCGCCCGTACGTATCTGTGGCGCCGCAAACTGCGGCGCAGGCAGGCGTTCTTCGGGCTGCCGGACCACTCGGAGTCGCTGCTCGTCGTGAACCGGGACCCGGCCGCCTCCGAACCGGCGGTGCACCGCTTCGACGTGTTCGCGCTGCTGGAACTGTCGGCGCTCATCAAGGACTGCGGCGCGCACGCCCAGGTCGTCACCCAGGACACGGTCCGGCAGGGCTTCGGTGAGCGCACCGAGTTCTGCGTGGGTGGGCCGGGCTCCAGCCGGCGGACGGCCGCGCACATGTCGGCGATGCTGCCGGGCCTGGAGGTCAGCACCGACCCGGAGCCGGGCCCCGAGCGGGGCGCCTTCCGGATCGGCGACGAACGCTACCTGATGGAGCGGGGCGTCACCGAGTACGTCCTGCTGGCACGGCTCACCGCGAGCGGCCAGGCCCGCCCGGTGTTCCTCTTCTGCGGCCAGAGCGCCATCACGAACCAGGCCGCCACGCGCTACCTCGCCCGTCACCACGAACGCCTGCACCGCAAGTACGGCACCGGGTCCTTCGTCCTGCTGCTCAAGGTGGTCAACTCCCAGGCGTACGGCCCGGATGTGGTCGAGCTGGTCGCGGACGTGACCCGGGCGGCGCGCACACCCCTGCCCGAGCCGGCCGCTGCCGAGCCGGCCGCGTGACGGCTTCAACAAACTTTACCGGCACGTAACTTACCGACGGGTTACTTACGGTAAGCGGTCCCGGTTACCGTCGGGTCACTTTGGACTGCAACAGTTGAAGGAGTGACCCATGGGACACCGCCGCGCCTCTGTGCGCACCGCCGCCCTCGGAGCCGTCTCGGCGGCGCTGCTCGCCGGGACCGCCGGCCTGGCGCCCGCAGCCCGGGCCGGCACGCCGAGCGTCCGGTTCGTCGACATCACCGGCGACGGTGGCACCGTGCTGAAGGCGAACGTCGTCACCCCCGCCGGTGCCGACGGCGCGCACGCCTACCCGCTCATCGTGTTGCCCACGAGCTGGTCGCTGCCGCAGGTGGAGTACCTCGCCCAGGCGCAGAAGCTCGCCGACGCCGGTTATGTGGTGCTCACCTACAACGTGCGCGGCTTCTGGCAGTCGGGCGGACGGATAGAAGTGGCCGGTCCGCCGGACGTGGCGGACGCCTCCAAGGTCATCGACTGGGCGCTCGCGAACACCCCGGCCGACCCTCGGCACGTCGGCATGGCGGGGGTGTCGTACGGCGCCGGGATCAGCCTGCTCGCCGCCGCGCACGACAAGCGCGTCAAGGCGGTGGCGGCGCTCAGCGGCTGGGCGGACCTGATCGACTCCATCTACTCGGGCCGCACCCAACATGTCGAGGCGGCGGCCGTGCTGGACGGGACGGCCCGCCTCACCGGCAGGGAGAGTCCCGAAGTGCGGAACGTCTTCGACCACTTCTACGCCTCCGACCTGTCCAAGGAACGGGAGATGATCGAGTGGGGGAAGAAACGTTCCGTTGCGACCTATGTCGACCGGCTGAACAAGAACGGCACGGCCCTCATGCTCGCCAACGCGTGGGGCGACACGATCTTCCCGGTGAACCAGTACGCCGACTTCTACGAGAAGCTGAAGGTGCCCAAGCGCCTCGAACTGCGGCCCGGCGACCACGCCACCCCGGAGCTGACCGGCCTGTTCGGGCTGCCCAACGACGTCTGGACGGACACCGAGCGCTGGCTCGACCACTACCTCAAGGGCGCCGACAACGGCATCGACCACGAGCCGCCGGTCGAGCTGAAGTCCCGTGGCGCGGGGGGATACGAGGGCTACCCCGACTGGAAGTCGATCGCCGCGACCCGCCAAAGGCTCGCGCTCGCCGGCTCCACCACCATCCACGCAGGCGTCGACTCCGGCGCGGACGGCGGGGTGGTCTTCCTCTCCGGCATCCTCGACCAGGTCGCTCATCTGCCGCCCATGGCCGCGATCCCGCTGCTGCCGCGCCGCTGGGCGGCCGTGTGGCAGTCGGAGCGGTACGGCGGCACCCGGAAGGTGCGCGGCACCGCCACCCTGCACACCACGCTGACCCCGACCGCGGAGAGCGGCACGTTCATCGCCTACCTGTACGACGTGGGGCCCCTCGGCATCGGCAAACTGGTCACGAACGCGCCGTACACCTGGCACGGGCGGACGCCCGGCCAGCCTTTCGCCGTGAACCTGGACCTGTTCTCCACGGCCTACGACGTCCCCGCCGGGCACCGCCTCGCGCTGGTGGTGGACACCGTCGATCCGCTCTACATCGAGCACAACCCGTCCGGCGCGCAGCTGACCTTCTCCTCACCCTCGGACGACCCGTCCTACGTGTCCGTCCCGCTCGGCGAGCAGTGATCTCCGGCTGCCGCCGGACGAGCCTGGCCCGTGAACTGCCGCCCCCCGAGAGCAGCATGCACGTCCCGGTGTGGCTCGGCGGGGTTCCCCCCTCACCACAGGGATGAACGGCACATCGTAGTCGAGGTCCGGCGTGTTGGCCCCCGCGGTCCTCGAGCGGCCGGAGCGTGAGGGGGAGCCCGGCTCACGGGCGCGGCGTCAGTTCTCCGCGATCTCGGCGTACAACTGGGAGAGTTCGGGGGCGCCGCTCTCGGCCCAGTCCCGCCCGGCGCCGACCACCCGCACCTCGCGGCCGGAGGCCAGCCGTACGACGGGCTCGCCCTCGGGGCGGATCAGCCAGGCGGCGCCGGGCACGTTGCGCACCACGACCGTGCCCAGGTACAGACCCGCGTCATTGCCCAGCCAGGGCAGGACCTCGGGATCGTCGCGCCAGCGCGGGACCAGCTGGTCCAGGGCCTCCAGGGAGCCCGGGGTGTCGTCGAGGCGGACGCCCGCCCGGGCCGCCTGCGAGCGGAGCAGTTCGCACTCGGACAGCAGCGCGGCGACGCCCTCGGGGTCGGAGGGAAGCGCCGCCTCGCCGTGCTTCTTGTGCCGGTGGCCCAGGAACGGAAGGTTCATGGACCCAGCGTGGCATCAGACGTCGAGGTCGACCACCACCGGCGCGTGATCGGAGGCACCCTTGCCCTTGCGCTCCTCGCGGTCCACGTAGGCGTCCTTGACGGCCGTGGCGAAGGGGGCGTTGCCGTACACCAGGTCGATGCGCATGCCACGGTTCTTCGGGAAGCAGAGCTGGCGGTAGTCCCAGTAGGTGAAGGGGTGGTCGTACTTCAGCGGGCGCGGCACCACGTCGCTCAGGCCCGCCTCGCGCAGGGAGGCGAGGGCGGCGCGCTCGGCGGGGGTGACATGGGTGGAGCCCTCGAAGGCGGCCGGGTCGTAGACGTCGTCGTCGGTCGGCGCCACGTTGTAGTCGCCCATCACGGCGAACGGGCGGCTGCCCCGCGCGTCGCCGTACACGGCCGCCTTCAGGGCCTCGAACCACCGGAGCTTGTACGCGTAGTGCGGGTGCTCCACCTCACGGCCGTTCGGCACGTACACCGACCAGACGCGGACCGGGCCGCAGGTCGCCGAGATGGCGCGCGGCTCGGTCACGCCGTCGAAGCCGGGGTCGCCGGGCAGGCCCTTGACGACGTCCTCGATGCCCACCCGGGAGAGCACCGCGACGCCGTTCCACCGGCCGGTGGCATGGACCGCCGACTCGTACCCCAGCTCGCGCAGCTGGTCGAACGGGAACTGCTCCTCGGTGACCTTGGCCTCCTGGAGGCACAGCACGTCGGTGCCGCTGCTCTCCAGCCAGGCCAGCAGCCTCGGAAGGCGGGCGGTGATCGAGTTCACGTTCCAGGTGGCGATGCGCATGCCTCACAACCTACCCGGCCCCACTGACAACGGGCTCAGACCTCCGTGGAGGCCCCGGGCGTCAGCCGCTGGTGGTCGGTGCCGCCCAGGGCGCCGATCTGGCGGTCGTAGATCGGACGGGCCAGGTCGGTGAGCAGGGCATCGTGCACGTCGTAGGCGCGCCGCGGCCGCACCTCCCGGACGTAGTCGATGACTTCGGAGATCTTGTTCCAGGGGGCCATCACCGGCAGCATCAGCGTCTCCACCGGGTGGTCGGGGACGGTGAGCGCGTCGCCGGGGTGGAAGATCTTGCCGCCGTCGACGAGATAGCCGACGTTGGTGATCCGCGGGATGTCGGGATGGATCACCGCGTGCAGTTCGCCGTGGACCTGTACGTCGAAGCCGGCAGCGGTGAAGGTGTCGCCGTGGCCGACGGTGTGCACCCGGCCCGGGAAGGCCGCCGCGATCCGCTCGGCGACGGACTTCAGCGTCCAGATCCGGGCCGCCGGGTTGTTCTCCATGGCGGCCCGGAGCCGGAACTCGTCGAAGTGGTCCGGGTGTTCGTGCGTGATCAGGATGGCGTCGGCGCCGAGCGCGGCGTCCTCCTCGCTGAACCCGCCGGGGTCGATGACGAGAGTCTGCCCCTCCTTGCCGAGGCGGACGCAGGCGTGCGACTTCTTCGTGAGCTTCATGTCTCCCCATCCTGCCCTGCGCAGGGCGGCGGGGCTCACCCGGCGGGCGTGGTCTCCTCCCGGATGACCTGCCGGGCCACCCGGAACGCGCTGTTCGCGGCCGGCATCCCGCAGTACACGGCCGTCTGCAGGAGCACCTCCTTGATCTCGTCAGGGGTGAGCCCGTTGCGCAGGGCGGCCCGGGTGTGGACGGCCAGCTCCTCCAGATGGCCGCCCGCGACCAGCGCGGTCAGGGTGACACAGCTGCGGGTACGGCGGTCCAGGCCCGGCCGGTCCCAGATCTCGCCCCAGGCGCAGCGGGTGAGGAACTCCTGGAACTCCCCGGAGAAGTCGTCGGCCTCGGCCAGCGTCCGGTCCACGTGCGCGTCGCCGAGTACCTCGCGGCGGATCTTCAGCCCGGTCTCGAACCGGTCGGGCGGTGCGGCCGGCTGCTCCGGTACGGCGGCCGGGGCGATCTCGGCGACCGGCACGGGCTGCGGCGGCAGGGCCGGGACCAGGGCGGCCGTCGTCGGCAGGACCGTCTGGCCGGTGTCGTAGGGCTGCTGCCAGGCGGTGGAGAAGTGGTGCACCAGCAGGTCGGTGACGGCCGCCGGCTGCTCGACCGGGACCAGGTGGGAGGCACCGGGGACCACGGCGAGCCGGGCGTCCGGGATGCCGGCGACCAGGGTGCGGGCCTCGGCGGGCCCGGTGACCTGGTCGTCCGAGCCGACGAGCACGAGCGTCGGCACGCCGACCCGGTCCAGCTCGGACCTGACGTCGAAGGAGGCGAGCGCCTCGCAGGCGGCGATGTAGCAGCCCGGGTCGGTGGTGCGGACCATCTGCACCGCCCACTCGGTGATCGCGGGCTGGGCGGCGGCGAAGGTGCCGGTGAACCAGCGGTCCGGCGAGGTGCGGGCGATCGGGTCGAGCCCGTTGGTGCGGACGACCACTCCGCGCTGGCGGAACTCGTCGGCGGTGCCGAACCGGGGGGAGGCCGCGACCAGTACGAGGGAGGCGAGCCGCTCCGGGTGGCGCAGGGCCAGCTCGATGCCGACCGCGCCGCCCAGCGCACAGCCCGCGTAGCCGAAGCGCTGCACGCCGAGCGCGTCCAGCGTGGCCAGCAGGCGGGCGGTCAGCTCGGCGACGGAACCGGCCGGGCGGGCCGGGGCGCCGCCGTGGCCGGGCAGGTCGAACCGCAGCACCCGCCACTGCTTGGTCAGCTCCGGCACCTGACGGTCCCACATGTGCCATGTGGTACCCAGTGAGGGACCCAAGATCAGGACCGGAGCGTCTTCTGGCCCGTCAAAGCGGTATTGCAGGGTGTTCGGTGGTGTCTCACTCACGCCCCAGACCCTCTCACGTCTCACGGACGCCCCTATAACGCGGGATCAGTAGATGCCGTCCTGACCAGGTTGAAGACCTCTCGGGCGGCATATCGCTTGAGGCATCGGATGATCTCACGCCGGGTCTTGCCCTCCTGGGTGCGGCGTTCGTAGTACGCCTGGGTGCGCGGGTCGTGGCGCAGGCGGGTGAACACGATGCGGTGCAGGGCCGCGTTCGCCCGGCAGTCGCCGCCGCAGTTGAGCCGGCGCGTGCTCCGAGGGCCAGAGGAGTACTCGACGGGGCTGACTCCGCAAAGGGCAGCAAAGGAAGCCTCGGTGTTCAGCCGCTCGGGGTTGTCGCCCATGGTGATCAGCAGGGTGACTGCGCTGTCCGGGCCGATGCCCACCGGTACGAGCAGCTGTGGGGCATGGTGTTCGACGAGCTGGGTCAGGCTTTGGTTCAGCTCATCGATCTGCCCGGTGAGCTGTTCGATGCGCTCGGCGAGCATTCTCAGGGTCGTGTGGGTGGCCTGGGCCACCGCGCCCTCGCCGTCCTCGCCGTCGCCTTGCCCGAGGCGTGCGCAGGGTGCGGAACAGCTCGCGGTTGCCCAGGCTGGACAGTCGTTCCCGCAGTGCGGGATCGGCGATGACCAAGACGGCTTTGAGCTGGTTGATCGCCTGGGTACGGGCCTTGACCGCGGAGTCCTTGGCGAGCTTGAACATCCGGGCGCTGTGCACCGGCCCGTCGCCGGACTTGGCCCGGGTCCGGGCACGACCGCTGAGCACGGCACCCGAACGCAGGAAACGCCGGCCGCCGGGCGGAAGCCAAGCCCTCTATCACAGCCTCGCGTGACGTTCACGGAGCAGCTTTTACAGGAGCTCGCGGAGGCCGGCGGCAGGATCGTCAAGAGCGGCAGCGGTCCCGACTTGGAGAAGTGGCCGTCCCGCGTCGCCGCCGTACGCAGATCCGGAAGGGTTCCGGAGACGAAGGAGCTGTACGGAAGCTGGTGCCGTGACGGGTACGAGATCAAGCTCGTCGACATCCCCGCCTGGCGACTTGCCGTCCTCGACCCCGTCCCGGTGCCTTCGCGGCTCACTCGGCCGCACGCCGTTATCCGGGCCATGCAGAACGAACGCCAGCCGCTCGGCCTGACCAAGTCCGTCCAAGGACGCGCTCTCCGACTCATCCAGGCACTGATCACCACCGCCGAGGCCGAAGGACACACCTGCTCGGCCGGGCAAACCGGCTTCGCACCCCCGTCTCATCGCCGCCGCAGGGCACATCCTCACTTCACCATCACCGCACAGGGCCAGCCAGTGGGGTTCCTCGTTCTCCAGGAACAGGACCGAGCCGAGCACGTCGCCACCGAGAAAGAACTCGCCGACGCCAAGAAGAACTCCTGGGTCAGAATCCCCCGCTTCGACTACACCCCGTCCGAACGCCTCCGATTCATCATCAGCGGCGGCCAGCCACACCGGGCGAGCGAATGGGCCGACGCTCCCGGCCGGCCCCTCGAAGAGCAGCCCGCCGAGATCGCACAGGAGGTCACGCTGCGCGGCGAAGCCGCCGAACACAGGCGCCAGGACGAGGCCGAAGCGGCACGCCAGAAGCGCATCCGCTGGGAAGCCGCCATGGAACAAGCCCGCATCCGGTACGCGGAGGCGTACCGCGTCAGACACCTCGAAGCCCAGCAAGCGGCATGGCGCCACGCCACCCGACTGACCGAGTACGTGAGCGCGGTACGCACACGAGTCGAGGCCATGCCACCGGGGCAGACCAGAACCGAAGCCGAAGCATGGATCAGCTGGGCAGCAGCCACCGTGGACCGCCTCGACCCACTGAACACACCGCCCCGGTTGCCCGACGTTCCCAGCCCACGGGCCGACGACCTGAAACCCTTCCTCGGGCACTGGAGCCCCTACGGCCCCAGCTACTGAACGTTCGCTCCACAAAAGCGTCCGGCCCGCCGAGTACGTGGCGCGCGACACGCGCCGCTATCAGCGGTGCCGGAACCCGACGGCCTCTCCTTCAGCTCCCGCAAGGACAACCTGCGAGGGTGCGCCCCTGAAGGTGCCGCCGATCGTGGGTTTTAACGCACCCTTGATGCCCTTCTGACGTACGGCACTGCCGACGCCGCCGACCGCGCGCCTAGCATCGCCGGTTGTGAGGCTGCTGCCCAAACGCGTGCTCGTCGGCCATCCCCTGCGGACGACCCAGCTCGGCGAGACCCTTCTGCCCAAGCGGCTCGCGATCCCGGTCTTCTGCAGCGACCCTCTCTCCTCGGTGGCGTACGCGACCGAGGAGATCCTGCTGATCCTGGCTCTGGGCGGCACGCAGCTACTGCACCTGTCCTGGTACGTCGCCGCGGCGATCATCCTGCTGCTGGTGGTGGTGATCTCCTCCTACCGGCAGACCTGCTACGCCTACCCCAACGGCGGCGGCGCGTACGCGGTCAGCACCGACAACCTCGGCCGGACCGCCGCCCTGACCGCGGCGAGCGCCCTGCTGGTCGACTACGTCCTGACGGTCGCCGTCTCCGTCGTCGCCGGCATCGCCGCCATCACCTCCGCCGCACCGTCCCTGTCGACGTACGCGGTCGAGCTGTCCGTCGGCTCCGTCGTGATGCTGACGCTGATGAACCTGCGGGGCGTGAAGGAGTCGGGGCGGGTCTTCGCCGTACCGACGTACGGGTTCGTCCTCGGTATCTACGTGATGTTCGCCTTCGCGGCCGTACGACTGGCCACCGGCGAAACGATCCGCGCCGAGTCGGCCCACCTGACCATCCACGCCACCGGCACCTTCACCGGCGTGGCGCTGGTCTTCCTGGGCATGCGGGCCTTCGCCTCGGGCTGCACCGCCCTGACCGGCGTCGAGGCGATCAGCAACGGCGTGCCCGCCTTCCGCAAGCCCAAGAGCCACAACGCCGCGACGTCCCTGGCGATCATGGGTCTGATGTCGATCACCATGTTCGCCGGCATCACCGTCCTGGCCCTGCTGTACAAGGTTCACGTCGCCGGCAATCCGACCGAGCTGGGTCTGCCGGCTGACGCATCGACGCCCACCGCGCTCGCGCAGATCGCCAAGGCATCCTTCGGCACCGCGACGTTCCTCTTCTACTACGTGCAGGCGTTCACCGCGGGCATCCTGATCCTGGCCGCCAACACCGCCTTCAACGGCTTCCCGCTGCTCGCGTCGCTGCTGGCCCAGCACCGCTTCCTGCCGCGCCAACTGCACAACCGAGGCGACCGGCTGGTGTTCTCCAACGGCATCATCCTGCTGGCGCTCGCCGCGATCGGCCTGATCATCGCCTTCGACGCGGACGTGTCCTCGATCATCCAGCTCTACATCGTCGGTGTCTTCGTCTCCTTCACCCTCTCCCAGGCCGGCATGGTCAGGCACTGGAGCAGGGAGCTGGCCGGGACGACGGACCCCGCCGTCCGGCGCCGGATCCGCCGCTCGCAGGCCATCAACGCCACCGGAGCATTCTTCACCGGGATTGTGCTGGTCATCGTGCTCGCGACGAAGTTCCTGCACGGCGCGTGGATCGTCACCATCGCCATGCCGCTTCTCTTCCTCGCAATGCAGGGCATCCGCCGCCACTACGACCGCGTCGCGCGGACACTCGCCGTGCCCGCGACCGCAGGCCCCCAACCGCCCGCCCGCAACCACGCGATCGTGCTCGTGTCCCAGATCCACGCCCCCACTCTGCGGGCCCTCGGCTACGCCCGCTCCATCCGCCCACACCGCATCGAGGCACTGAACGTGTCGATCGAGCCGAACGAGAGCGACGAGCTGAAGCGCCAGTGGGACGAGCACAACCTGGATGTGCCGCTCGTCGTACTGGACTCCCCCTACCGTGAGGTGACCCGCCCAGTCCTCGACTACGTCCGGCGGATCCGCCGTGAGAGCCCCCGCGATGTCGTCACCGTGGTGGTACCCGAGTACGTACTGGGCCGCTGGTGGGAGCAGCTTTTGCACAACCAGAGCGCTCTGCGGCTCAAGGCCCGGTTGCTGTTCATGCCCGGTGTGATGGTCACCAGCGTTCCCTACCAGCTCGACCAGGCCGCCCAGCGGCCCAGCGGGACCCGGGCAAGCTGACGGTCGGCATCCGGCGCTCGGCCGGGAGGATGTGCGTGGCACTCGGGT
Source organism: Streptomyces sp. NTD91 (assembly GCF_059510455.1). Lineage (NCBI taxonomy): Bacteria > Bacillati > Actinomycetota > Actinomycetes > Kitasatosporales > Streptomycetaceae > Streptomyces > Streptomyces sp. NTD91. Next base: position 75,266 of record NZ_JCAJZW010000021.1, on the reverse strand, counting down.
GAGGTCAGGACAGTCCCGACACCCGTAGGACCCCCTGCAGCGCCTCGTCGTCGATACGGTGGCCCAGCCGTTCCAGGACCTCGGCTCCCTGACGCAAGGTGCCGCGTTCCAGGGAGCGGCGGACGCCCGTGTCGAGTTCGTGCCAGAGCAGCGGGTTGGCGGTGAGGACGCGGGGGTCGAGTTCCAGCCGGTTGCCGTGGACATCCCGCAGGACCAGGTGCGAGGAGACGCCGGCGTATTGCCATACGGCCGTCAGCGCGTCCGTGCGGACCATGCGCCGGCGCCAGGGCGTGCGGACCGTCAGCCAGCCGCGGCCCGCACTCACCCGCTGGGGAAGCAGGACGGCGCACACCGCGGCCGACAGGGTGACCCAGAGCAGGGCGCGCAGAGGCGTCAGGCTCCCCGCGTCCCAGTCGACCAGGAGGCTCAGGGCGCAGAACATCAGGGCACAGCTCAGCGCGAGCCGGGCACTACCACGCCAGTGGCGATCGCCGGCCGAGCCTGGCGGTCCGCTCCGTCGCATGGCGCCGACGCTAGGCGCCCGCACCCGGTGCGGCGACCGCTGCTTACGGGCCCCTAACGCGTACGGGCGAATCTTGACGGGATTCTGACGCGGTCGCCGGAGCCGGTCCTCAGCCGGTGTGCACGCGCGGGCGGCGGACACGGTCCGGTTCTGCCTCGCGCAGCACCTCGCGGGTGACCGGGGCGACCTCGCCCTGGCCGAAGAGGAAGAAGCGCAGGAAGTTGGCGAAGGGGTTGCCCTCGGTCCACTCGAAGTAGATGTGCGGGGTGCAGCCGGTCATGTCCCGGGCGTGCAGGACGAGGGCCGCCAGGGCATTGGGGATGGAGGTGGACTCCATGGTCAGGACGCGGTAGCGGTCGTGCAGGACCTCACCGCGGACCGCCAGGCTCTCCTCCTCGAACTCGGAGGGGTCGGTGACCGTGACCTCGACGAAGACGAAGTCCTCCTGCTCGGGCATGTCGTTGTCGGCGCGGATCTGCTCGACCTTGTCGCGGTACTCGGCCTTGTCGCGCTGGTCCGGCTCGTTGGCGATGAAGCGGAGCTTGCGGCTGGCCATGTCCCGGATGAATCGTTCCGCCATCGGGTCCAGTTCGACGTGCGTGACGCGCAGCTCGAAGGCGCGGGCCAGCCGGGACAGCAGCGAGACCAGGATGATGGCGACGATGAAGCAGGCACCGATCTTCACGCCGTCCGGGCGCTCGACGATGTTGGCGCCGGTGACATAGAGCAGGACCGCGGTCACGACCGAGAAGCCGATGAGCCACCCGCGCTGGCCGGCCCGGTGGGCGGCGATGGCCACCGCGATCGAGGCCGAGGACATCAGGACCAGCACGCCCGTGGCGTAGGCGCCGCCCTGCGCGTCGACACTGGCGTTGAAGAGCCAGGTGATCAGGAAGGCGATCAGGGTGAAGACGATCACCATGGGGCGCACGGCGCGTGCCCACTGCGGCGCCATGCCGTAGCGGGGCAGGTAGCGCGGCATGAGGTTGAGCAGGCCGGCCATGGCGGAGGCGCCGGCGAACCACAGGATGGCGATGGTGGAGAGGTCGTAGATCGTGCCGAAGGTGCCACCGAGGTATTCGTGCGCCATGTAGGCGAGCGCACGGCCGTTGGCCTGGCCACCCGTCTTGAACTCCTTCGCCGGGATCAGCACCGTGGTGATGAAGCTGGTGAGGATCAGGTAGATGCTCATGATCACGGCGGCGGTGGTCAGCAGCTTCCTGGTGTCCCGGACCCGGCCCCTGGGGTTTGCCTCGGTGTCCTCGGGGTCGCCCTGGATGTGCGGCATGACCGCGACGCCGGTCTCGAAGCCGGACACGCCGAGGGCCAGCTTCGGGAAGACCAGCAGAGAGACGCCGATCATGGCGAAGATGTTCCCGTGCTCGGCGGTCAGGCCGTTCGTCCAGTCGGTGACCACATGGCCCGCCGTGACCACGTGCCACAGACCGACGGCCACCACGACCGCGTTCAGGCCCAGGTAGGCCACCACCAGGACGACCGCGACGCCGATCGCCTCCATGAAGCCCTTGAGGAACACCGCGCCCAGCAGGGCGACGAGGAACAGCGTGACCAGCATCTGCTGGTTGTGCAGCAGGCTGTTCATGTGCGGGTTCTCCACCAGGTGGGTGGAGGCGTCGGCCGCGGACAGGGTGATGGTGATGACGAAGTCGGTGGCGGCGAAGCCGAGCAGCGCCAGGACGAACAGCTTGCCCTTCCAGAAGGACAGCAGCCGCTCCAGCATCGCGATCGAGCCCTCACCCCGGGGGCTTTCCACGGCCACCCGGCGGTAGACCGGCAGAACGCCGAAGAGGGTGACCACGACGAGGACGATGGTGGCCACCGGAGACAGCAGTCCGGCCGCCAGGGCGGCGATGCCCGGCTGGTAGCCGAGGGTGGAGAAGTAGTCGACACCGGTCAGGCACATCACCCGCCACCAACGCTCTCCCGCGTGCGGCGCACCCGCCTCGGCGTACGGCCCCTGCTGGTGCCCGGCCCGGTCGGACAGACCCTCCAGCATCCACGTCCGCAGTCGGCTCGGCGGCGGGTGTTCGGTGGTGGCCATCGACGTGCTCTCCAGATGTGCGGCTCAGCGGCTCAGTTGGGATCCGGCCGTCCCCCGGACGGCGGCATCAGCTAAGCAGAGAGTGGCCCATGGGCCCGTGAGCGATCTCACGGAGCGCGTCAAGCTTCCGTTAAGACCGGCCGCGCCACAACCGGTGGCACATCAGGATCAAGAGGCAACCATTGCCAAGGCGCGGGCTGGACTGTAAGAGGGAGCGCGCCGACCAGGTCGTATCAGCGGCGGAGATCCAGTGTCGTGTCGTACGAGGTCTCGTTGCCGCCTCGCAACCAGGTGAGGCGAAGCCGCAACCTGCTCGCGTCCGGATGCAGGGACGGCTGGGCGGTGAAGCTGCCGTCGGTGTGGGTGCCGTCCGGGTGGGCGCCGTAGGCGCCTCCGCGATCGTCGTACTCGTTGCCGAGGTCGTCCATGGCCTCCAGCACCGGGAGGGCGAGGGCGCCGTCGCCGGACTCGGGCAGCGGCGGCGTGATGCGGTAGTGGAAGGTGAAGGAGTCCTCACCGCGCTTGAGCCGGGTGACGGTGAGTTCGTGGCTGCCTTCGAGGATCGGGAGAGTGAGGAGAGGGGGCTTCCTGGGCATCGGCGCTTCCTTCTCTGTGGGCTGATCGCTATGCGCTGAGCCGATCGTGTGACACCGGGCTTCCCGCCGCGTAGTGGACGTACTCGCGGACCAGGCGGAAACCGGCGTTCCAGGCCAGGAGGCGGCTGGCGCGGTTGTGGAGGGAGCAGTTCCAGCTGGGCGTGTGCCCGCGGGACGTGATGTCTGCGCAGGGCGAGGACACAGGCCAGGGCAAGGTGGTGCCCCCTGTGGTCCAGGACGGTGTAGACGGCCACGTCCTCGTAACCGGTGCCCCGGAAGTAGGTGCAGGCCACCGCCTGGATACGGCCGGTGCGACCCACCGCGGCCCAGGCGTGGCCGGAGGCGGCGAGACCGCGCGGGCCGCCCCAGCTGGCCGAGAGCCAGGAGGCGTCCGGGCCCAGGGCGTGCACGGCGTCGGTATCCGCCAGCTCCAGTCGCCGTACGGTGACCGCTTGCGGGACGGTGGTGGGCTGGGGCGTGGCCTGGAGCGTCCAGATCATGCGCTCTCAGGGGGTGAGCCGGTCGAAGGCGGCGCCGAGGGCGGGCAGGAACCCGGCCGGGGCCTCGACGCGGTTGCCGGCCAGCGGGGCGAGGACGCCTGGCATGAGCTCCTCCGGGTCGCCGCGCAGGACGACGTGGCCGGCGCAGGAGACGGCAACCGTGCTCGGCTGGACGGGCCGGCCGGCCCACCACCGGCCGATGCCCGTGGCCACCACGTGTTCGCCGATGGTGGCAGGGCCGGGTGAGTTCGTGGGGAACCAGCGCGCGAGTGCCCGGCGGTCGGGCGGAGAGATTGGGATCATCAAATGCCTCGTGGAGGGTTGGGAGATGGGACACGGATCGGGCGGGCGACCGGGGGTTACTGTTTCCCCGTCGCCCGCCCCCGTGGTGCCTCGGTCAGCTCTGGCCGGCCTTGCTGCCGTGGTTGGCCTTCTTCTTGCGGGCGCGCTTGGACATGTGTGTCAAGTCCTCTGAGAGCGGGGGTTCTTCAAGTGGTCCGTCCGCCAGCTTGTTCAGGCGCTTGACCGTGCGGTCCTCGGTCGCGGCCAGGGCCGGTTCGACACGCTCGTCGCGGTCGTAGTAGGCGCCGTTGACGATCGCGACGGCCGGGTCGCACAGCCGGACCACGTGCGCAGGGCCCTCGGCCGCAGAGACGCCCTCATGCGAGTACAGGGGCAGGAGCGCGGTGTCGCAGACGCCCGGGTGGACAGACACGGCGGTCACGCGCGGGTCGGCGGCGAACACGGTCAGCGCCAGTTGGGATTGGGCGTAGGCGGCGAGGCGGGAGTAGCGGCGGGCCCGGTTGGGGTCGGCCCACTGAATCGACCCGGTGCGGTGCAGGGAGGACGAGACGTTGACGACCCGGCCGCCCGGGTCGCTGGTGAGCGACGGCTCCAGCAGGCAGGTGAGCAGGTAGTGGGCGAGGAAGTTGACCTGGAAGGCGATCTCGTTGCCGTCGACGGTGACGGTGTGCCGCTCCGGGGCGGGCATAGCGTGCCCCCCTCGGACACGCACCGGACCGCCTTCGCGTCACCGCGGAGTAGGGACTCCGCCCGTCGTGCGGGACCAAGACGTCTATGACCCCAGCGGCGGCCGACAACGAATCTAATCTCGCTCGCCACTCCAACCGGTGCGGCGAGCACAGAATTTGCGGCACTCATACGGCGCCGCGCAGGCCCCCGTCAAAGTGCCGTCAAACAAAGCTGATTCGCCATCAGGGAACCGTCAAGACAAGTCAGGGGTGGCCGAATCCGGTCGCAGACTGATCAGCAACGGGGGACGGGCGACCGTCCGTGGCGGTGACGTTGGAGGGACCGTGGCTCTCACGGCCGGATCAGCGCAAGGTTCTCGGACCGAGCAAGGAGCACCGCCACGGACTGTGGTCGCCCAACCCGGGGGCAGCCCCGGACCGCGAAGACGAGGGTATTCGCGGACAGCCGGACCGGGTCCGGGGCTGCGCCTGGGGCAGAGAACCGTGGCCGCGCGGGCCGCTCTGCGCCGCCGCTTCTGGGCCACCGTGCCCGCCCGGCTGCGCCTTCTGCGCGCGGCCACGCTCCTGCTCGCCACCGCGGTGACGGCACTGCTGACCGTCGCCGGTCTGGCCGCGAACGGCACCTGGGACAGCGTCGCCGGGCAGGACGCGCCGCGCACCACCAGCGCCGCCGACCTCAACCTCGCCCTGAACGACATGGACGCCCAAGCCGCCAACATCCTGCTGTCCAACGGCGACGCCGGGAAGGGCCGGCTGGGCACCCCGTACGACAAAGCGGTCGGCTTCTACGGCAGCTCCCGGCGCGAGATCGGCCACGACCTGCGGACCCTCGCCGTCGCGGCCCAGGGCGACCGGTCCGACGAGAAAACCGTCGAAAACCTGACCGACGACTTCGCCGAGTACCAGGAGCTGATCGGCCGCGCCCTGGAGAACGACGGGCGCACCGGAGGCAAACCGGCCGCCCTGGCCGACTACCGCAAGGCCACCGACCTGCTGCAGGGCAAGCTGCTGCCCGAGTCCCGCACGCTCGTCGCCTCCAACAACCGAGCCTTCAACGCGGAGTACGGCGCCGCGCGGTCCGCTCTTTCCGCCCAGCTGGCGGCCACCGCCGCGCTGGGCGTGCTCCTGCTGGCCGTCCTCGGCCTTCTGCAGTGGTACCTGAGCCGGCGCTTCCATCGGATCCTGAACCCACCCCTCATCGCCGCGACCGTGTGCACGCTGCTCGCGGTGATCCTCGGCACGCAGATGCTCACCTCGTCGTCCGGGGATCTGCGCGGCGCCCGCCGCGACGCCTTCGACTCCGTCGTTGCCCTCTCCCGCGCCCGCGCCATCGCCTACGACGCCAACGCCGACGAGAGCCGCTACCTCCTCGACCCGCAGCGCCGCGACCAGTACGCGGAATCGTTCCTCACCAAGTCGCAGCAGCTGTACGGCGTCCAGGGCGCGACTCTCGACACGTACGACGCCGGGCTGGCCAGCAGCTGGCGGGTGTACCGGTCCGATCACCACGATCTGCGCTTCACCGGCGAGTTCCGGCGCGAGCTGGACAACATCACATTCCGGGGTGAGCGGGCCGCTGCGGAGAAGACCGTGGAGACGTACGCGGTCTACCAGCGTGACGACCGCCATATCCGCACGCTGGTCGCTCAGAAGAAAGAAGGACAGGCCGTGTCCTTCTGCATCAGCTGGGAGCCGGGCATGTCCAACGCGCACTTCGGCGCGTGGATGGCCGCCCTGGACCAGCTCACCGGCATCAACCGGGCACACTTCACGTCGTCGGTGAGCGACGGCCGCTCGGCGGTGAGCAACCTGCTGCCCTGGGCGGGCGGCCTGCTCCTCGCAGCGATGGCGTTCACCGCGCTGGGGTTGCGACCGCGGCTTGCGGAATTCCGCTGACCGGTCACAGGTGGCCGAGGTGGCGCTCAGGCGTCCGTGAGCCGGGCTTCTTCCAGGTCCAGGGAGCGCTGGAGACGGCGGCGAGTGGTGTCGCTGATGCGGTGGGCGTCGTACAGGCGCTGCAGCTCCTCCGTCTCCACGGCGATCAGGTCGCGGCGGAGCTGGCGGTAGACGAGGTCGGCCGACTCGGTCGCCACGGCGGTGCCGTTGTTCTCGGCGAGGCGGTCGCGGGCGTCCTCCAGGCGGGCGTTCAGACCGCGACGGAGCCGGTCGAGCACGGTGTCGGAGACGGCCTCCAGCTCGGCCAGCTCCTCCAGCCGGGCCAGCCCCGCGTGGGCCAAATGGGAGCGGGCCTCGGTCTCCTCGCGTTCGGTGTGGGCAGGCTCCAGGGCGATGCCGGAGGCGCGGACGACAGGGGCGAGGGTGAAGCCCTGCACGACCAGAGTGACCACGACCACGGAGGTGGTGAGCACGAGGACGAGGGGCCGGTCGGTCAGTGCGGTGCCGCTCCTGGTGACCTCGGGGATGGACAGGGCAGCGGCCAGCGGCATCACGCCGCGGGTGCCGGCCCAGGTGAGGACCATCGGGAGCCGCCAGTTCAGTCGGTGGATGCCGCCCTTGCGCTGCACGACCGCGGACAGCGGCGCGAGCCACAGCATCCGCACGGCGATGAGCGTGGCGGCGACGGCGAGGGCGTACAGCGGCCAGGTGCGGTCGCCGTCGGCCAGCGCCCGTACCTCGGCCGGGAGGGCCAGCCCGATGAGGCTGAACACCACGCTCTCCAGGAGGAACACGACCGTGCCGTAGACGGCGTGCAGCTGGAGCCTTATGCGGGCGTTGGTGAGCCGGTCGCCCCGGCCGCCCAGGATCACACCGGCGACCACGCACGAGGTCACTCCGGAGGTGTGCGCGGCCTCTGCCAGGAGATAGGAGGCATACGGGGTGATCAGCGCGATCACCGTCTCCAGCACCGGGTCCTCTGTACGGCGGCGGATCAACATGATCACTCCGGCGACCGCCGCCCCGATCACCGTGCCGCCGCCGGCCAGCAGCAGGAACTGTCCGCCTGCCGCGCCCCAGTTCGCCGCCGCCGAGGCGATTGCGATGCCCGCCGCCACCCGCACCAGCACCAGCGAGGTGGCGTCGTTGAACAGGCTTTCCGCCTGGACCAGCACCTGCACCTTCGGTGGCAGGGCGAGCCGGCGGCCGAGCGCGGTCACCGCGACCGGGTCGGTGCTGGCCAGCACCGCTCCCAGCACGAACGCCATCTGCCAGGACAGCGGGGTGACCGTGGCCGCCACCACGGCGACGGCCGCCGCCGACGCCAGGACCAAACCGATCGCGAGGATCCCGACCGGTTTCCACACCGCCCGCAGCTCTCGCCACGGCATGTCTTCCGCACTCGCGTACAGCAGGGGTGGCAGAACGACCAGCCCGATGATCTCGGGGCTGATCTGGATCTCGGGCGTACCGGGCAGCAGCGCGACGGCAAGACCGGCGACCACGAGCAGGGAGGGTGCGGGAATGCGCCACCGGCGTGCGAAGGTCGCCACCACGGTGGCCAGAATGACCAACGCGAGAACCGTCCCGACGCTCCGCATGCCGTGTCCCCCTAGGGCTTGGCTAGAAAGGGAGCCGCCCCGGCTCCCCTGCCGACCAGACTTCCCGGCACACCGCCTTCACCCTATCGGGCCAGCTCACGTCAGAGCAGTGTCAAGGTGACCGGGTTCGGCGCCAAGGAAGCGCTAAGACGCATCCCGCACGGCTCCGGGAGGGGCTTTCTTAGGAGCAGCCCCCTTCATGAGGGGGAAATTGATCCAGTGAGCGGAGCGCGTCGGCGGCGATGAGTGACGTACGGCCCGGACGACTGAAGGTCTACCTCGGGGCGGCCCCGGGGGTCGGCAAGACCTACCGGATGCTCGACGAGGGGCACCGCCGTGCTGCCCGCGGCGCGGACGTGGTGGTGGGCTTCGTGGAGTGCCACGGCCGCCCGCACACGGAGGCGATGCTCGACGGCCTTGAGGTCGTCCCGCGCGCCTCCTACACGTACCGAGGTGGGGGCTTTGAGGAGATGGACCTGGCCGCGGTGCTCGCCCGGCGCCCCCAGGTCACGATCGTCGACGAGTTCGCGCACACCAACGTCCCCGGGGACGGGCGCAACGCCAAGCGCTGGCAGGACATCGACGCCCTGCTCGCCGTCGGCATCGATGTGATCACCGCGCTGAACATCCAGCACCTGGAATCCCTCAACGACGTCGTCGAGAAGATCACCAACGTCCCGCAGCACGAGACCGTGCCCGACGAGGTCGTACGACGGGCCTGGCAGATCGAGCTCGTGGACATGCCCCCGGAGGGGCTGCGCCGCCGCATGGCGCACGGCAACATCTACGCGCCCGAGAAGGTCGACGCAGCCCTCGCCAACTACTTCCGGCCGGGCAATCTCACCGCGCTGCGGCAGCTGGCGCTGCTGTGGGTGGCCGACCGGGTCGACGAGGCGCTGCAGGAGTACCGCTCGCAGCACGGCATCGGTGGTGTCTGGGAGACCCGGGAACGGGTGGTCGTCGCCCTGACCGGAGGGCCGGAGGGGGACACCCTGATCCGGCGGGCCGCGCGGATCGCCGCGCGGTCGGCCGGCGGTGATCTGCTCGCGGTGCACGTGGCCCGCAGCGACGGCCTGGCGGCAGGCGGGGTCTCGGCCGCGTCCCTGGCCCGGCAGCGCAGGCTGGCGGAGGACCTCGGCGGCAGCTACCACTCGGTCATCGGCGAGGACGTGTCCACGACCCTGGTGGAGTTCGCCCGTGCCGAGAACGCCACCCAGCTCGTCCTCGGTACCAGCCGTCGCGGCCGGCTGCAGCGCTTCCTGACCGGGCCCGGCACGGGCGAGACCGTGACCGAGCTGTCCGGCGACATCGATGTCCACCGCGTCACCCACGAACGGGCCGGACGCGGCGCCCTCCTGCCCTCCCGGCGCCGCACTCTGTCCACGGCCCGGCTGATCGCCGGCCCCGTGGCCGGGCTGGTCCTGCCCGTGCTGCTGACGACCGTCCTGGCCCAGGTGCGCGGGACGCTGGACCTGACCAGCGAGGCGCTGCTGTTCCTGCTTGCCGTGGTCGGTGTGGCCTGCATAGGCGGGGTCGCGTCCGCGGTGATCGCCTCGGTGACGGCTTCGCTGCTGCTGAACTACTGGTTCATCCCGCCCATCGGCTCCTTCGCCCTGAAGGACGCCAACGCCGTTCTGGCTCCCTCCGTGTTCGCGGTCGTCGCGGCCACCGTGGCCGGCGTCGTGGACCGCTCCCTGCGGCTGTCCCGCCGCTCGGCACGTGCCACCGCCGAAGCCGAGACCATGTCCTCGCTGGCCGGCGCCATCGTGCGGGGCGAGGCGACGATCCCGGCCCTGCTGGAGCGCACCCGGGAGACGTTCGGCATGGAGTCGGCGGAACTGGCGGACGAGCCACCGGACGGCGAGGGCACCACCTTCGTATCGGCTGGGCCCGGCACTTACCTGGTGCTGCGCGGCCGTACCCTCTCCTCCTCCGAGCGGCGGGTCCTGGCCGCGTTCGCCGCACACGTCGGCTCCGCGGTGGAGCGGGCCCGGCTGGCTCAGGCGGCGGCCGAGGTGGAGCCGGTGAAGGCCGCCGACCGGCTGCGCACGGCCCTCTTGCGGGCCGTCGGCCACGACCTGCGCACTCCGCTCGCCGCGGGCTGGGCCGCCGTCGCCTCACTGCGCAGCCGCGACGTCGAGTTCTCGCCCGAGGACCGCGACGAGCTTCTCGCCACGGCCGACGAGTCCATGGCCAAGCTGAACCGTCTGGTGAAGAACCTGCTCGACCTCAGCCGTCTGGAGGCCGGCGCCCTCACCCTGAACCTGCTCCCGACCTCACTGGACGAGGTCCTGCCCATGGCGCTCACCGACATCCCGGAGGTCGAGGTGACGGACGTGGAGGGCATCCCGGCGGTGCTGGCCGACCCGCCGCTGTTGGAGCGAGTGATTGCCAACCTGGTCGGGAACGCCGCCCGCCACACCCCCCAGGGTCGAAAGGTCGTGGTTACTGCCAGTGCTCTGGCAGGGCGGGTGGAGATGCGGGTCGTGGACCGGGGGCCGGGACTGGCGCAGACGGACCGGGAGCGAATCTTCGAGCCGTTCCAGCGGCTCGGTGACACCGACAACACCACAGGACTCGGCCTCGGCCTGGCCCTCGCCCGCGGCCTGACCGAGGCGATGAACGGCACCCTCACCCCCGAGGACACCCCTGGCGGCGGACTGACCATGGTGGTCTCGCTGCCGCTCGCCGAGCAGACCGTAGGGGCCGAACCCACCCAGCAGAGCGCAGGAGGTGCGCGATGAGCACGGAGACAGGCGCCTGGAGGATGCTGCACGGCATGCATACCCCGGCCCACACCTGGCCCCTCAGGGACCGGCTGGCCCTGACGGCCGGCTTGGCCGCCCCCTTCCTGGTGGCCCTCGCGCTCGTCCCGTTGCGTACGAGCCTGTCACACACGAACGCTGCCCTGATCCTCGTCGTGGTGGTGGTCGCCGTGTCCGCGCTGGGCAATCGTACGGCGGGCGTGGTCGCGGCCCTCTCGGCGGCGGCCTGGTTCGACTTCTTCCTCACCCGGCCCTACCAGACCTTCGACATCAACGCCTCGGCGGACATCGAGACGGCGGTGCTGCTGCTGGTCGTCGGCGTGATCGTGTCGCAGCTCGCAGCGAGAGCCCGTCGGCTGGAGATCATGTCGGTGACCGACGCGGCACACCTGGCACGCATCCACCGCACGGCCGACCTCGTGCAGTCCGTCAACTCGGCGGACACCGTGGTCGACCACGTCCGCACCGAGCTGACCGACCTGCTCGGCCTGCGTGCCTGCCGCTTCGAGTACGGCACCCTCATGGGACGGCCGCCGCGCCTGGAGAAGGACGGCAGCGTAACGGTGGGCCGCCGTACCTGGAATCCCGACACGGACGGCTGGCCCGAAGGCGAGATCGAACTGCGCGCCTACGGCAACGGCCACTACCTCGGCCGCTTCATGCTCACCCCCGGCCCAGGCGCCGTCCCCCCGCTGCAGTCCCGGCTGGTCGCGATGACCCTGGCCGACCAGACGGGGGCCGCGCTGGACACGTCCGGGCCGGTACGCGGATGGTGAGACCGGACGCGACGGATTTCCTTACGCGTTCCTGACGCCTGACGGGCCATTCGGTGGAACGACGCCGCGCCTCACGCCGTTCCTCTCCGATGTGACGTCAACTCTCCATCTCCAGCCAGAAATTGGCCAGCGCTCCCAGCACATGGTGATCTGTGGCGACGACGGACTCGCGCACCGCCTCGCGCTCGAACTGGACGCTGTGTGCGGCGAGGTCGTCACCGTGGTGCTGCCCTCCCAGGAGGACGAGTTCGGTGCCGAAATCGCCGCGCTGCACGCCGACCCGCGCTCCCCCGTCGAGTTGCTCGTCTCCGCCCGCCCGGACGAGCGGACCCTGCGGGCGGCCGGGGTCGAGCGGGCCGCCGCGCTCGCCCTCACCTACCGCGACGACCAGGTCAACATGACCGCCGCCCTGCTGGCTCGCACCCTCAACCCGTCGGTACGGCTGGTGGTGCGGATGTTCCACCACGAGCGCGGCCGGCACCTGGAACGGCTGCTGGACCGCGCCGCCGGCCTGGCCCCTGAGGCGGCGCAGGACACCTCCACGACGGTGCTGTCGGACGCCGACACCGCCGTACCGGAACTCGTGGCGGCAGCCGCCGTCGGCCACGGACACACCCTCCAGGTCGAGGGCAAGGTCTTCCGCGGTGTCGTACGCGCGGCCGGGGCGCAGGCACAGGCCACGGACCTGGCCACGCTCGCCGTCCTGTCCGGCGCCCACCAGGACGACCCGGCGAGCCAGGACAGCCCGGAGACACCCGGCGAGGACGGCACCCAGCTACTGCCGGACGCCCAGACCGCGTACCACCGCCAGTTCACGCACGGCCGGCTGATGCTGGAGGAGGTCACCCACCACCACGCGCCCGACCCTGCCCAGCGACAGCGGCGCGCCCGCCCCGGTGCCTGGCTGCGGGCACGCCTGGCGCACCTGCCGTGGAAGGTGTTCCTCTCCCGCGAGCTCACCGCCGTCTTCGGCGCGCTCGGCGCCATGGTGCTGGCCCTGGCCGGCGCGACCGCGCTGTTCGCGGACGAGCACCCGTGGTGGAAGAACCTGTACCTGCCGATGCTGGACATCTTCACCATGGGCGACCCTGCCACGAACGAGTCCGTCGCCCGCCGCATCCTCCAACTCGTCGCCGGTTTCGTCGGCTTGGCCGTACTGCCACTCGTCGTGGCCGCGACGTTGAACGCCACCGACGCCTTCCGCGCCGCCTCCGCGAGCCACCCGCCCGACGAGGACACGACCGGCCACATCGTCCTAGTCGGCCTCGGCAAGATCGGCACACGGGCGCTGGCCCGGCTGCGCACCACCGACCACCAGGTGGTCGTGATCGAGCGCGACCCGCACGCGCGCGGTGTCACCCTCGCCCGTGAACTGGGCGTGCCGCTGCTCCTGCAGGACGCCACGACCCCGGACGTGCTCGACCTCGCCCGGGTCCGGCACAGCCGCTCCTTGCTCGTCCTCACCCGCGACGACGGCCAGAACCTGGACATCGTCATGGCCGCCCGGGAGCACAATCCCGCGGTCCGCGTGGTCATGCGGCTGTACGACGACGACTTCGCCGCGACCGTCCAGCGCACCCTGCGCGCCTCCTACCCCGACGCGCTCACCCGCAGCCGAAGCGTTTCCGCGCTGGCCGCACCCCCCTTCGCCGCCGCCATGATGGGCCGCCATGTGCTGGGTGTGATGCCGGTGGAACGCGGCTCGCTGCTGTTCACGTGCGTGGATGTGGCCGGGCATCCCGAACTGGAGGGGCGCTCGGTGCACGAGGCGTTCCGGGAGAACGAGTGGCGGGTACTCGCCGTCGGCGCCGCCGGCCCTTCGGCGGCCTCGTCCTCCTTGGATACCCTCACCGGGCTCCGTCCCGACCGGTCCGGCTTCGACTGGCGCCCTGCGCAGGGGCGGGTGCTGCGCGCCGGCGACCGTGTCGTCCTGGCGACCACCCGGCGCGGGCTGGACATCCTCATGACGGGCGTGCAGCCGCATCCCTCGTCGGATCCACGGTGCTGAGGGACGCCCGGGAGAATTACTCCAGTCCGGATGCCTTCAACACGGCCAGAGCGGTCTCGCGGTCGACGCGGGCAGCAAGCCGGCACAACGCGATCTGCCCGCACGACAGCAGACCCTCGGCTGCCGCTTTCCGGGCGCCCTCCTCGAAGCGGTGCCACAGGGCGGGATTGTTCACGAGCACGTCGGGGTCGATCTCGACACGCGCGCCGTAGGCGCCCCGCAGCAGGAGCCGCCGGGAGACACCGTCCAGGCAACGCACGGACACCAGTTGGTCGGTCCGTACCCGGCGTTCGCCGAGCAGCCGCCGAGAGGCCACCCAGTTCCCGCCGCCTGAGACACGGGCGGGCAGCACGAGGAAGAGCAGGAGAGCGAGCGCAAGCCACAGCAGAGCGCGCCAGGGCGTGGACCGGCCCGAGCCCCAGTCGACGAGCAGGAGCAGGGTGAGCAGTGCGCCTGCGCACCGGACGGCGTCCCTCACGTCCCGTGCCCAGCGACGGTCGTACACCACGTCCCCGGATGATGCCGCCCCGGCGCCGACCGGCGACCTGCGCACCTTCTCACCGCGTCCCATGCCGGTGACGTTAGAGACGCCGAGGACCGGAAAACATCGTTTCGACGCTGTTCTGATGAGGACCGCACAGTCCTCGGCCGCTCACCCGCCAGAGTTACCAGCCGGTAGGAATCACCAGCCGTAAGAGTTCCGTCAAAGCCGTGGGTGCGGCCGTAAGAGGGCCGTCAACGAGCGACCGAATCCGGCCAGAGACAGGGTTTCCTCTAAGCGTCCATGTTCCACCCCCGAACCTCTTCAGGAGTTCACGATGGCCGATCTGGCCTTCGTCGCCGTCACGGTCGCGGTCTTCGCGCTGGTGGCTCTCGTCGCCCGGGGGGTGACGAAGCTGTGACCGCCGAGAACATCGTCGGCCTGGTCGTGGCCGTCGCCCTCTTGGGCTATCTCGTCCTCGCCCTGATCTTCCCGGAGAGGTTCTGAGCACAGACATGGGTCCCGTACTTGCTGACGTGCTCTTCGTGACCGCGCTGATCGGCGCGCTCGCCCTCGTGCACCGTCCCCTCGGCGACTACATGGCCGCCGTCTTCCAGTCCAAGAAGCACCTGCGCGTCGAGCGGTGGATATACCGCTCCGTGGGAGCCAACCCCGACGCCGAGATGCGCTGGCCGGCCTATCTGCGCGGGGTGCTGTTCTTCTCCGCCGTGAGCGTGCTCTTCCTCTACCTGCTCCAGCGGGTCCAGGACAAGCTGCCGCTGTCGCTCGGTTTCAAGCCGATCAGCCCGGCCCAGGCGTTCAACACGGCCGCGTCGTTCGTGTCCAACACGAACTGGCAGTCCTACTCGGGCGAGGTGGCGATGAGCCACGTCACCCAGACCATGGGCCTGGCCGTGCAGAACTTCGTGTCGGCGGCCGTCGGCATCGCGGTCGCGGTTGCGCTGGTGCGCGGCTTCGCCCGGTCCCGCACCGGCGACCTGGGCAACTTCTGGGCCGACCTGGTGCGCTGCATCGTCCGGATCCTGATCCCGCTCTCCGTGATCGCGGCCGTGGTCCTGATCGCCTGCGGCGCCATCCAGAACTTCGGCGACATCCACCACATCACCACGCTCACCGGCCAGAAGCAGGCCATCAGCCCGGGCGCCGTGGCGTCGCAGGAGGCCATCAAGGACCTGGGCACCAACGGCGGCGGTTTCTTCAACGCCAACAGCGCACACCCGTTCGAGAACCCCAACGGCTTCACGAACTGGCTGGAGATTTTCCTGCTGCTGGTGATCCCGTTCTCGCTGCCGCGCACCTTCGGCAAGATGGTCGGCAGCGTGAAGCAGGGCTACGCGATCGTCGCCGCGATGGGCATCATCTGGTTCTTCGCCCTCGTCGCCGTGACCTGGCTGGAGTACGCCCACCCCGGCACCGCCTCGCACCTGGCTGGCGGCGCGATGGAGGGCAAGGAGCAGCGCTTCGGCGAGGGCAACTCGTCGGCGTTCGCCGTGTCGACCACGATGACCTCCACCGGATCGGTGGACTCCTTCCACGACTCCTTCGGCGGGCTCTCCGGTGGCGTGCTGCTGCTCGGCATGATGCTGGGCGAGATCGCGCCCGGCGGCACCGGCTCCGGCCTCTACGGCATGCTGATCATGGCGATCATCGCCGTGTTCATCGCCGGTCTGATGGTCGGCCGTACGCCCGAGTACCTGGGCAAGAAGATCGGCGCCCGCGAGATGAAGCTGGCCGCCGCCTACATCCTGGTCACCCCTGCCCTGGTGCTGGTCGGCGCGGCGCTGGCGATGGCGCTGGGCAAGGGCCAGTCGTCGATGACGAACGCGGGTGCGCACGGCTTCTCGGAGGTGCTGTACGCCTACACCTCCGCGTCGAACAACAACGGTTCGGCCTTCGCCGGTTTCGCCGCGAACACCGAGTACCACAACACGATGCTCGGCCTGTGCATGCTGCTGGGCCGCTTCGTGCCGATGGTGTTCGTGCTGGCGCTGGCCGGCTCGCTCGCCGAGCAGAAGCCGATCCCGGTCACCGCGGGCACCCTGCGGACCGAGAAGCCCCTGTTCACCGGTCTGCTGGTGGGCGCGATCCTGATCATCACCGGTCTGACGTTCTTCCCGGCCCTCGCGCTGGGCCCGCTGGCCGAAGGGTTGGCGTGATGACCACCAACACGCAGAAGACAGAGATCAAGAAGCAGGACTCGATGTCCACTCCCACCCTCGCGCCCCACCAGGACGCGCCGACCGGGCACAAGGCGCCCGAGGGCCGTGTCGGCGGCGGCCTGTTCGACCCCAAGCAGCTGGTCAAGTCGCTGCCCGACGCCTTCCGCAAGCTCGACCCGCGGGTGATGGTCAAGTCCCCCGTGATGTTCGTGGTCCTCGTCGGCTCCGTCCTGACCACGGTCTTCTCCTTCCAGCACCCGGGCGACTGGTTCGGCTGGACGATCAGCGCCTGGCTGTGGCTGACCGTGATCTTCGCCAACCTGGCGGAGGCGGTCGCCGAGGGCCGGGGCAAGGCGCAGGCGGACACCCTGCGCAAGGCCAAGACCGACACCGTCGCCCGCCGGCTGCTCACGGACGGCTCGGAAGAGAGCGTTCCGGGTACCGCGCTGACCATCGGCGACCTGGTGGTCTGCGAGGCGGGCGACATCATCCCCGGTGACGGCGACGTCGTCGAGGGCGTCGCCTCCGTGGACGAGTCGGCGATCACCGGTGAGTCCGCACCCGTCATCCGCGAGTCCGGCGGCGACCGGTGCGCCGTCACGGGCGGTACGAAGGTGCTGTCCGACCGGATCGTCATCAAGATCACGACGAAGCCCGGCGAGACGTTCATCGACCGGATGATCAACCTGGTCGAGGGCGCGGCCCGGCAGAAGACGCCCAACGAGATCGCGCTGAACATCCTGCTGGCGTCGCTGACCATCGTGTTCCTGCTGGCCGTGGCCACCCTGCCGCCGTTCGCCGACTACGCACACTCCAAGCTGAGCATGGTCGTGCTGGTGGCCCTGCTGGTCTGTCTGATCCCGACCACGATCGGCGCTCTGCTGTCCGCGATCGGTATCGCGGGCATGGACCGCCTGGTGCAGCGCAATGTGCTCGCCATGTCCGGGCGTGCGGTCGAGGCCGCCGGTGACGTCTCCACCCTGCTGCTGGACAAGACCGGCACCATCACCCTCGGCAACCGGCAGGCGGCGGAGTTCGTGCCGGTGCGCGGGACGACGGAGGCGGAGGTGGCCGACGCCGCCCAGCTGTCCTCCCTCTCGGACGAGACCCCCGAGGGCCGTTCCGTCGTCGTCCTGGCCAAGGAGAAGTACGGCCTGCGCGAGCGGCACCAGGGTGAACTGGTCGGCGCCGAGTGGATCGAGTTCACCGCCCAGACCCGGATGTCGGGCGTGGACGTCGACGGCCGCAAGGTCCGCAAGGGCGCCACGGCCTCGGTCATCGCCTGGGTCAAGGAGCAGGGCGGCGCCGTCGCCGAGGACGCTCAGGCTCTGACCGACCGGATCTCCGAGGCTGGCGGCACCCCGCTGCTGGTCGCCGTCGAAGACGACAAGGGCGCCCGGGTACTCGGTGTCATCTACCTCAAGGACGTCGTCAAGGACGGCATGCGGGAGCGGTTCGAGGAACTGCGCCGCATGGGCATCAAGACGGTCATGATCACGGGTGACAACCCGCTGACCGCCAAGGCGATCGCCGAGGAGGCGGGCGTCGACGACTTCCTCGCGGAGGCCACTCCCGAGGACAAGATGGCCCTCATCAAGCGGGAGCAGGCCGGCGGCAAACTGGTCGCCATGACCGGCGACGGCACCAACGACGCGCCCGCGCTCGCGCAGGCCGACGTCGGCGTGGCGATGAACACCGGTACGTCGGCCGCCAAGGAGGCCGGCAACATGGTCGACCTCGACTCCAACCCGACCAAGCTCATCGAGATCGTCGAGATCGGCAAGCAGTTGCTGATCACCCGCGGTGCGCTGACCACGTTCTCCATCGCCAACGACGTCGCGAAGTACTTCGCGATCATCCCCGCGTTGTTCGCGGCGGTCTACCCGGGCCTGGACAAGCTGAACATCATGCAGCTGTCCTCGCCGAACTCCGCGATCCTGTCGGCCGTCATCTTCAACGCGCTGATCATCATCGCGCTGGTGCCGCTGTCCCTGAAGGGCGTGCAGTACAAGCCGGTCAGCGCCGACAAGATGCTCCGCAGGAACCTCGGCATCTACGGCCTGGGCGGGCTGATCGCCCCGTTCATCGGCATCAAGATCATCGACCTGCTCATCTCTCTGATCCCCGGGATCGGGTGAAGGACATGAACAACTCCTCCTTTGTGAATCTGGGCCGTATGACGTGGGCTGCTCTGCGCATGCTGCTCGTCCTCACCGTCGTGACCGGCATCGTCTACCCCCTCGTCGTCACCGGCATCGGCCAGGCGGCCTTCCACAGCAAGGCCAACGGCTCGATGGTCAAGGTCGACGGCAAGGAGGTCGGCTCCTCGCTGATCGGACAGAGCTGGAACGTCAAGGGCACCGACAAGCCCGACCCGCAGTGGTTCCAGCCCCGTCCGTCCAACAGTAACTACGACCCGCTGACCACCGGCTCCAGCCAGCTCAGCGCCAGCAACCCCAAGCTGGTGCAGATGGTGGAGGACGCGAAGAAGCAGGTCGCCGAGTTCAACGGCGTACCGCAGTCCGAGGTGCCCAAGGACGCGGTGACCGGATCGGCCTCCGCGATCGACCCGGACATCTCCCCGGCGTATGCGGATATCCAGGTGGGCCGCGTGGCCAAGGCGAACGGCCTGTCCGTCGCCCAGGTGCAGAAGCTGGTCAAGGAGCACACCGACGGCCGCACCCTCGGCTTCATGGGTGAGCCGCACGTCAACGTCCTGGCGCTCAACATCGCGCTCAAGGACCTTCTGGCGAAGCAGTGACGGGATCACCCGACATGCGTGGGAGTCGACGGCCGGGGGAAAATCCCGGGTCCGTCGACTCCCGCTGTCATGACGACAGGAGAGGCACACACCCATGACCAGGGTGCTCGTGGTGGAGGACGACCCGCAGCTCGTTCGGGCCCTCGTGATCAACCTGCAGGCACGCAACTACGGCGTCGACGCCGCCCCCGACGGCGCCACCGCGCTCCGGCTGGCGGCGGCCCGCCAGCCGGACGTGGTCCTGCTCGACCTCGGCCTGCCCGACATGGACGGCACCGACGTCATCAGGGCCCTGCGTGGCTGGACCCGCGTCCCGATCATGGTCCTGTCCGCACGTCAGTCGTCCGGCGAGAAGGTGGCGGCCCTCGACGCGGGCGCCGACGACTACGTCACCAAGCCGTTCAACATGAACGAGCTGCTCGCCCGGCTGCGGGCGGCCGTCCGCCGCACTGAGGACACCCCGCTCGTCCCGGAGACGACGCTGGTCGAGACGGAGGACTTCGCCCTCGACCTGCTGGCCAAGAAGGCCGTACGGGACGGACGGGACGTACGGTTGACGCCGACCGAGTGGCACCTGCTGGAGATCCTGGTGACGAACCCCGGCCGGCTGATCACCCAGAAGCGGCTGCTCCAGGAGGTGTGGGGTGTCTCCCAGAGCAACAAGACCAACTACCTGCGCGTCTACATGGCCCAGCTGCGGCGCAAACTGGAATCGGACCCCTCCCATCCCCGCTATCTCATCACCGAGCCCGGCATGGGCTACCGCTTCGAAGGATGAACATGGCACGCGGCAAGCTCCGGATCTACCTCGGCGCGGCACCGGGCGTGGGCAAGACCTACGCGATGCTCTCCGAGGCACACCGCCGAGTGGAACGGGGCACCGACTGCGTCGTGGCCTTCGTGGAGCATCACGGCCGGTCGCGCACCGAGGTGATGCTGCACGGCCTGGAACAGGTCCCGCGCAAGGAGATCGACTACCGGGGCAGCGTCTTCACCGAGATGGACGTCGACGCCGTCCTCGCCCGCCGCCCCCAAGTGGTCCTCGTCGACGAACTCGCGCACACCAACGTCCCCGGCTGCCGGAACAGCAAGCGTTGGCAGGACGTCGAGGAGCTGCTCGCGGCCGGCATCGACGTGATCTCCACGGTCAACATCCAGCACCTGGAATCGCTGGGCGACGTCGTGGAATCCATCACCGGGATACGGCAGCAGGAGACCGTCCCCGACGAGGTCGTACGGCGCGCCGACCAGATCGAGCTGGTCGACATGTCCCCGGAGGCACTGCGGCGCCGGATGGCGCACGGCAACATCTACAAGTCGGACAAGGTCGACGCGGCCCTGTCCAACTACTTCCGTCCCGGCAACCTCACCGCTCTGCGCGAGCTGGCACTGCTGTGGGTCGCCGACCGGGTCGACGAGTACCTGACCGAGTACCGCAGCCAGCACCGGGTCTCGAAGATCTGGGGCTCGCGCGAACGGATCGTGGTCGGGCTCACCGGTGGCCCCGAGGGCCGCACCCTCATCCGCCGGGCCGCACGCCTGGCTGAGAAGGGCGCGGGCGGCGAGGTCCTGGCCGTCTACATCTCCCGCAGCGACGGCCTGACCTCCGCCTCCCCGAAGGAAGTGGCGGTCCAGCGCACCCTGGTGGAAGACCTGGGCGGCACCTTCCACCACGTGGTCGGTGACGACATCCCCGCCGCCCTGCTCGACTTCGCGCGCGGCGTCAACGCCACGCAGATCGTCCTCGGCGTCTCACGCCGCAAGGGCTGGCAGTACGTCTTCGGACCCGGCGTCGGCGCCACGGTGGCCCGGGAATCCGGCCCCGACCTCGACGTCCATCTCATCACCCACGACGAGGTCGGCAAGGGCCGAGGACTGCCCGTCGCCGCAAGGGGCGCGCGGCTCGGCCGGGCCCGGCTCATCTGGGGATGGCTGGCCGGAATCGCCGGGCCGCTGCTGCTGACCTGGCTGCTGAGCAGTGTGCTGCCGCACCTCGGGCTGGCCAACGACATGCTGCTGTTCCTGACCATGACGGTGGCGGCGGCGCTGCTCGGCGGCCTGTTGCCCGCACTGACCTCGGCGGTGGTCGGATCCGCCCTGCTGAACTGGTACTTCACCCCACCGGTCCACACCTGGACCATCGCCGACCCGAAGAACATCGTCGCCATCGCGGTGTTCTTCGGCGTCGCCGTCTCCGTCGCCTCAGTGGTGGACCTGGCCGCCCGCCGCACCCACCAGGCCGCCCGGCTCCGCGCCGAGTCGGAGATCCTCTCCTTCCTCGCCGGCAACGTCCTGCGCGGCGAGACCACCCTGGAAGCACTCCTGGACCGGGTCCGCGAGACCTTCGGCATGGAGTCGGCGGCCCTGCTCGAACGCGAGAACGACGTCGCTCCCTGGACCTGCGCCGGCAGCGTCGGCCCCCGCCCCTGCGCCACCCCGGACGCAGCCGACGTGGACGTCCCGGTCGGTGACCATCTGACTCTGGCCCTCTCCGGCCGTGTCCTGCCTGCCGAAGATCGCCGGGTACTGGCCGCCTTCGCGGCCCAGGCCGCCGTCGTGCTGGACCGCCAGCGCCTGCAGCAGGAGGCCGACGAGGCGAAGGCCCTGGCCGAGGGCAACCGCATCCGCACCGCCCTGCTCGCCGCCGTCAGTCACGACCTGCGCACCCCACTCGCCGGCATCAAGGCCGCCGTCACGTCCCTGCGTTCGGACGACGTGGAATGGTCCGAGGCCGATCAGGCAGAGCTCCTGGCCGCCATCGAGGAGGGCGCCGACCGCCTCGACCACCTCGTCGGCAACCTGCTCGACATGTCCCGCCTCCAGACCGGCACCGTCACACCGATCATCCGCGAGACCGACCTCGACGAGGTCATCCCCATGGCGCTCGGCGGCGTACCCGAGGACAGCGTCGACCTCGACATCCCGGAGACGCTGCCCATGGTCGACGTCGACCGCGGCCTGCTGGAACGCTCGGTCGCCAACGTCGTTGAGAACGCGGTGAAGTACAGCCCGCCGGGGCAACCGGTCCTCGTCTCGGCCAGCGCCATAGCGGACCGCGTGGAGGTCCGGGTCGTGGACCGCGGCCCCGGCGTCCCGGACGAGGACAAAGCCCGCATCTTCGAACCGTTCCAGCGCTACGGCGACTCCCCGCGCGGCGCCGGCGTCGGCCTCGGCCTCGCGGTGGCCCGCGGCTTCGTGGAGGCCATCGGCGGCGCCCTCAACGCCGAGGACACTCCCGGGGGCGGCCTCACCATGGTCCTCACCCTGCCGACGGCACCCCAACGCCGCCCTGAGGAGCCCCAGCGCACATCCGCCGCCACGACATAAGCGGCCGAGCCCGCAAGCGTTCAGGCTCCCGGCGCAGCCCGAAGGGCCCGGCCGATCAGAGGGACTCTCCTTTGCACACGGGCGAAGGGAGTGCCGCCGCCCGGCTCGCTGGGCTGTGCACACTTCTCGCCGGCCTGATTCGCTTGCACTTAGGGCGCGCGGAGGGCACGCCACTTCCAAAATTGGGACTAGACAACAAGCAAACCGCAGGTCGCCGACGTGGGCTTTCAACCTGGAGCGGGTGACGAAAATCGAACTCGCGCTCTCAACTTGGGAAGCTGATGTTGCGCGCCTTCTGTGAAGGAGCTGCCCTTCTTGAATCCGGCGGCATCCCTTTCAAAGCACAACTGACCCGCGCAGCGCTCGACGCGTACTCCACTGACCTCGGCCACGAATGTTCCGCTTATTGGTGCCGGCGGCCGTCCGGGTAGGTTCGTCAGAACGGCAGCCACCTCCACCGTACGGCGGCGGCCACAGGGGCCGGGGTGCGGCATTGATGGGCGCGGGTGCCCTGTCCGGACGGATCAGCGGGTGCGATCGCAAACCGGTCGAGGGAGACAGCGTTTCAGGAGCACGGACTTCATGAGGCGACCGCGCCGTGGGTGCCGGCGCAGCCGATCTCCCGCCGAGGCCGGACCAGAGCGTTCCGGTGCGGCCTCGGCCTCTCACGGCTCCGCGTAAAGGTCCCGTCGGAACGGTTCCCGAGGGCCTCAACGTATAGCCCGCTATCACGCAACCATCACGAACTGGGCGGACCCTCCCGGCGCAGAAGGACCTGACCTGCGATTTCATGCCCGCCTTGGACTGGCCTGGACGCCCATGGACGGCCCCTACAACCTGTGCCATGTGGTACCCAGTGAGGGTCCCAAGATCAGGACAGGAGCCTCTTCTGGCCCGTCAAAGCGGTATTGCAGGGTGTTCGACGGTGTCTCACTCACGCGTCAGACCCTCTCATCTGTCACGAGATGTCACATCGCCGGGGTGAACCTAGCGGACCTTAGCCCTCTCGCGTCGGCATGTCCGGACACTGCCGGAACCGTTGAGCGTCTAGGTATGTGGTTCTCCGGCGTGTACTCATGACCGCGTCGACAGTGGACCCTCCGGGCGCGTTCCTGGTAGGAGACTTGGCCGTAGCCGGATGGGCCCTCCCGGTCACGGCTTTCGGTCCACAACCGGCAGCCGCACTCCGAGTCCGCCGGCCATACGGCTCGGCAAGTCGCTCGGCTGGTGGAACGCGTGGCTCACGCTTGCCCCTCCGCCGCACCCCCGTGCAGGCCGTCCCATGTGGTGGCGGCTCCGCGGAGGTCCTCTACATCCGGCTTGACGTACCACCTCTCGGTCGTCTTTGCGTTCGTATGCCCGGCCCATCGCGCGAGGATGTGGTCCGGCACGCCGTTGTTGGCTAGGAAGGTGAAGCACGGCGAGCGGGCGTCGTAGAGCCTGACGCGACGGAGGCCGAGAAGCTCCACGCATGTGAGACGCCCGCGGTCGTGCTGACCGGCGCGGGCGACGTCTTCTGCGGTGGGGTGGACGCCGCGCGACTCGGCCAGGGTGACCCGGCGGAGTTCGGAGCGGCGATGGTCGAACTGTTCAAGACACTCCCGGCCCTCGGCGTCGCCGTCATCGCCGCGGTGAACGGCGACGCCCTCATGTCGGGCTTCTCACTGGTATGCGCGAGCGACATCGTGGTCGCCGCCGAAGGAGCCAGGCTCGGCACTACGGAATCAAGCCTGGGTGCCTGGCCCATGGTCGCCTCTGTTCCCGTCCTGCACACCCTTGGACGTCACCATGCGTTCCAGAACCTCCTCACCGGCGACCCGTTCGACGCCCAACGTGCCTACGAAATCGGTGTTGTCAACGAGGTGGTCCCCGCCGACCGGCTGCGCACGGCTACCGAAAGCTGGGTCGCCCGCGCCACGCGATCGCGTGTGCTGGCCGGTGGCCGCCGCAACGCCGAACGCTTCCTGTCCCTCCCCTACGACGAGGCGCTGGAAGCAGCCCTCACCGAATTCGTCAACCTGTTCACCAGGAGCACGCCATGACAACCCCCTGTCCCATGGCGGTACGAAGGCCTGCCGGACATGAGCGCCCGCGAGCGCGAGCGGCCGGCGCGACGGCAAGTGATCGCGGCACGTCTTCCTTGAACCGGGACGTGCGCGGACACGGCCCGCACCGGCGCTCGGCCGGGTGGCATTCGAGGGAAGCGGGTGGGCGATGAGCCGGCACACCGACGTCGACGTCGTCATCGTCGGGTACGGCCCGGTGGGGCAGTACCTTTCCTACAAGCTGGGGCGCCTGGGCTGGACCTCGGTCTGCATCGAGCGGCACTCGGGAGCCTACGAATTCCCGCGTGCGGTCCACTTCGACGACGAGATCGCCCGGCTGTTCAACAGCATCGGCCTGGACGCCGACACCAATCCCGCGATCCAGCAGTTCGACGTCCCCTACCGCTGGGTGAATGCGGACAAGGAGGTCCTGCTCGAGCTGGTGTGGCGCGGCCGCGGGCGCTCGGGATGGAACGTCAACAACTTCTTCTACCAGCCCCACCTCGAGCGCGAGATCAACGACATCGTCGCCACACAGACCGGGACGCAGGTGCTCCGCGGCTGGGAAGCGGTCGAGGTCGTCCAGGACGACAGCGTCGCCACAGTGGTGGCCCGCCCGCACGAGGGCAGCCCGGACTCCGAGACGCGGTCATTCCGGTGCCAGTACGTCGTCGGTGCCGACGGCGCGAACTCGTTCGTGCGCAACAACATGGCGGTGACGACCACCGACCTCGGGTTCGCGTTCGACTGGCTCATCGTCGACCTGCTTCCGCACGAGCCGCTTGAGCTCGAAGCGCGCGCATGGCAGTGGTGCCGACCCGAACGTCCGACCACGGTCATCCCCGGTGGTTCGCCACATCGTCAGCGGTTCGAGTTCATGCGACTTCCCGGAGAAACGGTCGAGGAGCTCAACACCGCGCGAACGGCATGGCGTTTGGTCGGCGAATTCGGGCTGGCCCCGGACAACGCGGTCCTCGAACGGCACGTGGTCTACACGTTCGGCGCACGCTGGAGCGACCGCTGGCGCGATGGGCGGCTGTTCATCGCCGGCGATGCAGCGCACCTGACGCCGCCGTTCGCCGGCCAGGGCATGTGTGCCGGCATCCGCGACGCCGAAAACCTGGCATGGAAGCTCGACGCGGTTCTGCGGAAGAAGGCACCCGACTCCCTGCTCGACACGTACGGCCCGGAGCGCATCGAACACGTCCGTCATGTCATCGAGTTGTGCGTGGGCCTCGGCCAGGTGATCTGTGTGACCGATCCGCAGGCGGCCGCCGTGCGCGACGCCCGGATGAAGGCAGCCCTCCAAGACCCCGAGCTCGTTCCTGCGCCTCCCCCGCTCCCGCGCCTCGGGCCCGGCCTGACCGGCAGCCATCCGGAGGCCGGATACGTGTCCTACCACGGGCGCGTGACCGCGGGCGGAGTCAGTGGCCGGTTCGACGACATCCTCGGTCACGGCTGGACAGTACTGGGCCGACCCGGCGCCTTCGCCCCGCTGCCGCACGGGACCCGTGCCTGGGCGAACGACCACGGTCTGCGTTTCGTCGAGGTCGGCGAGGGGGCGCCGGTCTCCGACGACGAGGGCGTCTACGCTGCCTGGTTCGACGACCTGGATGCCGACGCGGTCGTCATCCGCCCGGACTTCTACGTGTACGACGCCTGCGCCGCCCAAAGCCTGGATGCCGTGCTGCGCCGCCTGCGCTCGTCCCTGGTCGTCGACGACGTCACAAAGGTCTGACCCATGGAGTTGCGACCTGGCTCGCTCGGACTCGGGAAAACGCGCCGGCCTCTGGGTGCGGAACACGCCGTGACAAGGATGAGTCGCCATGCACTTCGTTCATGAAGTCCCCCGATCGAGGGTGGTGTTCGGTGTCGGCAGGCGGCTTGAGCTCGGCGCCGAGTTGGCCCGGCTCGGGCTGACCCGGCCCCTGCTCGTCAGCGCCTCCTCCTCCAAGGCCGGGCAGGAGATGTCCGACCTGCTGACGCCGCTGCTCGTCGGTCACTTCGACGAAGTAGCCATGCACGTTCCGGTAGACGTAGCCGCGCGAGCGGTGCACGCCGCACGCGTCGCCGCGGCCGACTCTGTCGTGGCGGTCGGCGGCGGTTCTGCGATCGGCACCGCAAAGGCCATCGCGAAGGACACGCACCTGCCGATCCTCGCCGTACCCACCACGTACGCCGGGTCGGAGATGACGCCGATCTGGGGTCTCACCGACGACCGGCGCAAGACCACCGGGCGCGACCCGCATGTCCTGCCCCGGGTCGTCATCTACGACCCGGAGCTCACCGTGTCGCTTCCGCCCGCGCTCACGGCCGCGAGCGGCATGAACGCGCTGGCGCATCTCGCCGAGGGCCTCTACGCGCCGCAGGTGTCTCCCTTGGCCGCGCTCACCGCGCACGAAGGGATCCGGGCGCTTGCGGCGGGTCTGCCCAAGGCGGTGGCGGAACCGGCGGACATCAACGCCCGCACCGAGGTGAACTACGGCGCCTGGCTCGCCGGCTGGACGCTCGGCACCACCGGGATGGGCATCCACCACAAGATCTGCCACACCCTCGGCGGCACCTACGACCTGCCGCATGCTCCCTCCCACTCGGCGGTCATCCCGTACGCGCTGGCCGTCAACGCCCATGCCGCACCGACGGCGATGGCGGCCGTAGAGGCTGCGTTCCGGGCGGCCGGCCTGGACGTCGACCACGCGGCAGGTGCGCTGTGGGACCTGCGCAGGGAGATCGGGGCCACGCAGTCCCTGTCCGCGCTCGGTTTCCCGGCCCAGGAGATCGACGCGGCGGCGGACATCGTCGTGCACAGCCGGCCGGTCAACCCGCGCCCGGTCGACCATGCCTGCGCCCGCGCGGTTCTCGCCGCCTCCTGTGCAGGTGACCGCCCCGCCGTCTTCCTTCCCTGACGAGAGAGACGACCATGGACAAGATGGCCGAGGACGACCTGACCGACCAGGCCGTCTCCCGACTTGAGGCGACCCCGGACCCACGGCTGCGCGAGGTGATGTGCGCCCTGGTGCGGCACCTCCACAGCTTCGCCAAGCAGGTGCGGCTGACGGACCAGGAATGGCTGGCCGGCATCCGCTTCCTCACCGCGGCCGGTCATATCACCGACGACACGCGGCAGGAGTTCATCCTTCTGTCGGACACGTTGGGGCTGTCCTCGCTGGTGGACCTGATCAACCACTCCGACGTCGAGTCGCTCGCGACGGAGCCCACCATCCTGGGACCGTTCTACGTGCCGGGCTCACCAGACCGCGACTTCGGTGCCTCCATGGTCGAGTACGACGACGGCGGCCCGCCGGCGCTGCTCAAGGGAACCGTGCGGGACGAAAACGGACAGCCGATCCCGGGCGCACGCCTCGATGTGTGGCAGAACTCCGCCACGGGCTTCTACGCCGTGCAGCAGCCCGGCCTTCAACCGCCGACGAACCTGCGCGGCGTGTACCGCACCGACGAGCACGGCCGCTACGAGATCCGCACCGTCAGGCCGGTGCCCTACCCCATTCCTGCCGACGGGCCCGTTGGCCGGCTGCTGGCCGATACCGGACGGCACCCGTGGCGGGCGGCGCACATCCACGCCAGGGTCTCGGCCCCGGGCTTCGAACCGCTGACCACCCATGTTTTCGACCGCGACAGCCAGTACCTGGACTCCGACTCCGTTTTTGGCGTCAAGGAGTCACTGATCCGCGTTTTCGTGCCCGGCGAGGACGGCGTCCTGCACTGCGAGAGCGACTTCGTCCTGTGCCGGACAGGACAGTCCGCCGCATCCGCGTAGGGACAGGGGACGATGCCCGTCGCCCCGGAGAGGGCCGGCACCGCCTCAGACAGCCCCAGAGGCGTTCGGCTTTACAGAGGCGGAGGCTGTGACCGTTGGTCGCGAAGGGTCCTGGGCCGTATCTACCGTAAGAACTCCTAACAGAATGGCTCGGGGATGGGGTGAGCCGGGTGGCGGTCACTCGACACCGTTGCCACAGTGGACGGCTGCCGCCCTCCGATCCGGCCAAAGGGAGGACCTGGCTGCCCAGGCCCGGCTTGCCCTCAGTCGGCTGTGGCCCGGAGCGCCTAGGCTGTCACCGCTACGGAAGGGCGGTGCCATGAATGCTGACTCCCGGACCAGGGCCGCTGTCGAGGAGCATTGGCGGGCCTCGGAACGCGGGGACACCGAAGCCGAGCACGCCATCTACGCCACGGACGCGATCCTGGACTACCCGCAGTCAGGCGAGCGGTTCCGGGGCCGAGCGGCGATCTCGGCGCAACGCGGCGGGCACCCGGCCGACCGACACTTCACCGTCCAGCGGATCACCGGCCATGCGAATCTGTGGGTGAGCGAATGCCTCATCACCTACGACGGTGTGCCTTCGTACTCGGTGAGCATCATGGAATTCGCTGACCAACACGTGGTGCACGAGACGCAGTACTTCGCCGACCCCTTCGGCGCGCCGGCCTGGCGGGCCGCGCTCGCGGAGCGGATGCCGGGCCGGACCATCGCCGGAGCCTGATTCTTGGCCTTGCTGGGTCGGCCAGGTGACGAGCCTGTCACTTTGTTGAAGTTCCAAGAACCCCTATCGCAAGGGCTTCAAGCGCCTCCAGCAGATGAGCGCGCATGCGAGGGTGAGGAAGGCTTCGTGGATGTCGTCGCGGATCTCCCAGCGGATCCGCAGGCGACGGAACCAGTGCAGGTGGGCGAACGCACGCTCCACGACCCAGCGTTGAGCGCCGAGTCCGGAACCGTGCTCGGTGCCGCGCCGGGCGATCAGTGGCTTCACGCCGAGGTCCCAAACCAGCCGGCGGTACTTGTCGTGGTCGTAGCCGCGGTCACCCAACACCACGTCTGGGCGACGCTAGGGCCGACCACGCTTGCCACGCACGGGCGGCACGGCTTGGAGGAGCGGGATGAGCTGAGTGACGTCGTTGTGATTGCCCCCGGTCAGGGTGACGGCGAGCGGAATACCAGTCGCGTCGGTGATCAGGTGGTGTTTGCTGCCCGTCCTGCCCCGGTCGACGGGGCTTCGTCCGGTCTTGGGGCCCCCTTTAGCGCGCGGATGTGGGAACCGTCGACGGCAGCTCGGGAGAAGTCCAAGGCATTCGCGTTGCGGAGCTTGGCGAGGAGGACCTCGTGCAGCCGAGGCCACACGTGGGCTTCGGTCCATTCGGCCAGGCGGCGCCAGCAGGTCATGCCCGAGCCGAAGCCGAGTTCTTGCGGCAGGTGTTCCCAGGCGATCCCGGTGTGCAGGACGAACAGGATGCCCTGGAACACCAAACGGTCTGGATGCCGCTTGCGGCCGGCGTGCCGCATCCGACGTTCGACCTTGGGCAGCAGCGGCTCAATCACCGCCCAGAGCTCGTCGTCGACTTCCCACGGCTTTGGCCGAGCCACCCTGCACCACCCCCGGATCATCAGTCCCGGAGTGATCCAACCACCTTGAAGATCATTTCGTTAGGGGTTCTTAGAGGCGTGCTACGAGAGTACGGAAACTGAATGCCCACGGCGTCAGAGAGCTAGCTAGTCCGAAGGGCAAGGGCGGCTGGGACAGGCTGTCCGCCGGGCTCGCAACCATCGCCCGTCAATCCCTGTTCAACAGCACCATCTCCGATTCAAGGGCTGGGCGCCGACATACCAGATCGCGAGCCGTCGCCAGGCTGCAAACGCGGCTCTTGGCGGATGTGATCGCCTCCGGCGCCCGCGATGCCGGGATCCGCCGGGAGTTCGTGGACGGTCGAAGTACGCGTCAACTGGCCCGAAGACCGACCGCCAGCGTCAGTTCAAGGACCCGGTGCGGCGATGCGAGATCCGGAAACAGCTCCCGCAGCTGCGACATCCGGTACCGGACTGTCTGGGGATGGACGAACAACGCCGCCGCCACCTCCTCCCGCCTGCCCTGGTGCAACAGCCACGCCCGCAACGTCTCCTCCAGCCGCCGTGCGGTCGCGACAGGCAAGGTGCGCAACGGTGCGAGGGCTCGGGCACGCAGGTCTGCGAACGCGTCCACGTCGGCGCTCAGCACCAGCTCGGGCAGGTGGTCCTCGGTGTCGCGGATATCAGAGGAGAGGGAGCGCGCGCGTGCGGCTCGTGCGTACGAGGATGACGCACGAGTCCATGGCCGGGCCGGGCCGACCACGGCGGTTCGGTCGGTCAGCTGCCGCACGAGATGTGATCGGTCGGAATCGGGAACGAGCAGCACACCGGTGGCGTCCGGCAGATCGTCGAGGACGAGGGTGCTCGGGTCGAGCGCGCGGTAGGCAGGCCGGACCTGGGCGGCGGGCAGCAGGACGGCCGTCAGCGTAACCGGAGGCTGCCATCCGGCCCGTTGAGCAGAGGCCAGCAGCACGTCCGGGCTCGCGCCGGCGAGGAGGTCGCGGGCCAGGTGTTCCAGGTGGCGCTCGTGGGCCCTGCCCCGGGCGGCCAGTTCGTCGGCGTGGCCCGCGGCGCTCGCGGCGGAGAGCTCGTCGATGTAGGCGAAGGTCAGTTCAGCGAACTTGGCGACCTCGGCGGCGGGCAGACCTGCGGACACGGCGCCCGCTGCCAGGCATCGCCAGGCCACGCGGGCGCCGACGCGGTAGGCGCTGAGCAGGGCGTCCATCGAGCGGCCGTCGCGCACCTCGCCGCGGCCCAGCTCGTAGGCCGCGTCACCGCCGTCGCCGCCCGTGGCGTTCCCGCTCGCGAGGTCCAGGTAATGCCCGAGGGCGGTGCGAACGGCTCGGCGGATGGTGCCGCCCATCTGGCCCGAAAGGGCGTTGGCGTAGGAAGGGACCTCGTCGATGATCGCCTGGACGACCTCGTCGGCGGTGGTCTTCAGCGCGGCCCGAAGTGCGGTGACCGTCGTCTCATCCAGGGCCAGTTCGCTGGCCCTCTGGGTTACACGACTCACTTTTTTATTCACTGCGAACAATTCCACCCACCAGATTCACGTCCTACGGTCAGGACTTTACGCCCTGAGACGCAGCAAGCTGGAGTCATGACGAGTGCAGCCCTTCGCAGCAGGGCGTGGAAACTGCTGGAGATGGTCACGACGCCGCTGCTGCCGTCGGACTACCTCGACCTGGTCAGCCCACTGCGTGCGGGCGCTGACCTGCGGGGGCGCATCGAGGCCGTACACCCCGAGACGGATGACGCCGCGACTGTCGTGATCAGGCCGGGACGGGGCTGGCGCGGCCACAGGGCCGGTCAGTACGTGCGGATCGGGGTCGACGTCGACGGGGTGCGCCTGTGGCGTGCCTACTCCATCACCTCGCCGACGAACCGCCAGGACGGCCGCGTCACGATCACCGTGAAGGCGATCCCGGACGGCAAGGTCAGCAACCACCTGGTCCGCAAAGCGAAATCGGGCACGTTGATCCAGCTCGACCAGGCGACCGGTGACTTCGTGCTGCCGCAGGCCAAGCCCGCCAAGGTGCTCTACCTGACGGCGGGCAGCGGCATCACGCCCGTGATGGGCATGCTGCGCGACACCGAGTTCGACGACGTCGTCATGGTCCACTGCGCGCCACGGCCGCAAGACGTGATCTTCCGCAACGAACTGCACGACCTGGTCGCGGACAAGAAGCTGCGGCTCATCGAGGTGCACACCGACACAGACGGCATGCTCGACATCGCCCGTCTCGACGAACTCCTGCCCGACTGGGCCGAGCGGGAGACCTGGGCTTGCGGGCCCGCGGGCCTGCTCGACGCCGCCGAAGAGCACTGGAGCGGGCACGGCGTACAAGAGCGCCTGCACACCGAACGCTTCCGTCCCAGAATCGTCGTCGCCGGCGACGGCGGCGAGGTCACATTCAGCGCCACCGGCAAGACCGTCGACGCGGACGGCGCCACGCCGTTGCTAGACATCGGCGAGGAGGCCGGCGTGCTCATGCCCTCCGGGTGCCGCATGGGCATCTGCTTCGGCTGCGTCACGCCGCTCAAGGCGGGCGCCGTCCGCGACCTGCGCACCGGCGAGATCACCGAGGCCGAGCCGGGCGTCCTCATCCAGACCTGCGTGTCCGCCGCGGCGGGCCCCTGCGACATCCAACGGTAGGAGCACCTTGACCGCCATCGACCCCACCGCCCACCTGACCGCGGAGCAGATCGAGGAGCTCGGCCGCGAGTTGGACGCGATCCACGACGAGGTGATCACCGACCGTGGCGAGAAAGACGCCGCCTACATCCGTAAGGTCATCTCGGCGCAGCGCAAGCTCGAGCTGGTCAGCAGGGGCGTGCTGCTGTTCTCGATCTTCCCGCCCGCGTGGCTGCTCGGCACCGCCGGTCTGTCCGTGGCGAAGATCATGGACAACATGGAGATCGGCCACAACGTCCTGCACGGCCAGTGGGACTGGATGCGAGACCCGAAGATCCACTCCACCACCTGGGAGTGGGATCACGTCTCGCCGTCCGAGCAGTGGAAGCACTCACACAACGAGCTGCACCACACCTACACCAACGTGATCGGCAAGGACAACGACCTCGGCTACGGCATCATGCGCGTCGACGAGGACCAGAAGTGGCACCCGTTCCACCTCGGCCAGCCGCTGTGGAACTTCATCAACGCCTGCTTCTTCGAGTACGGCATCGCAGCGTACGACCTGGAGCTCGGCAAGAACCTGCACAAGTGCCGCCGCAAGAACCCGGAGTTCCGCGCGCGGGCCAAGGCCGTCGGCCGCAAGATCCGCAAGCAGGTACTCAAGGACTACGTGATCCACCCGCTGCTGTCGGGCCCGTCGTTCCTCACCACGCTCGCCGCCACGTTCACCGCGAACCTGGTCCGCAACATCTGGTCCCACTCCGTGATCATGTGCGGGCACTTCCCCGAGGGCGTGCAGGTCTTCGAGCGCCGGTCGATCAAGGACGAGACGCGCGGCCAGTGGTACCTGCGCCAGATGATGGGCTCGGCGAACATCAGCGGCAGCAGGGCCATGCACTTCATGACCGGCAACCTGTCGCACCAGATCGAGCACCACCTGTTCCCGGACCTGCCGAGCAACCGGTACGCCGAGGTCGCGGTGAAGGTGCGCGCGCTGTTCGAGAAGTACGAGCTGGAGTACGTCACCGGACCGCTGCCCAAGCAGGTGTTCTCCGCGTGGCGCAAGGTCTTCCGGCTCTCGCTGCCGAACAAGAAGCCCGAGGTCAAGACGCCGGACCGTGAGCAGGAGCTCGTCGCCGCCTGATGGTTAGAAGCGCCTGGCTCACGAACCCGAGGTCAGGCGCCCTTGTCCGCAGGCTCCAGAATCGCCACGCACTCCACGTGATGCGTCATCGGAAACAGGTCACAAGGTATGTGGACGGGAGGAGAATCTGCAAGACACATGGGGTTTTCCTGCCTTGGACACGGGCTGTGAGGCGGCCGGAGCGTCAAATGAGCGTCATGTCTGACGGACTTTCTCTCCTCCTTGGCCGGTACACCAGGCTGTGCGCGCTTCTGTTCCCCGTGGCCGTCATGTTGCTGCTCGGGCGCCAGGCCAGCTGCTGGAGCGGCTGCGGGATGCCCGGCGCAGCGCTCCCGCCACCGGCCGCCCCGGGCGCGTCCGGGCGAAACCCGGGCGCGATTCGTACGGGCCGGCCCGGTGGGCCGGTGATGAAGCTGGACATCAGGAACTCGTGGCCGAGTTTCACCTCGTGCGCATCGGCGTCCGACCCCGGACGCCTGCCGGGCTGTGGCTCAGGCGTCGATGATGACGGGGATGATGAGGGGCTTACGGCGGTGGGTGCGGAACGCCCAGTTCGCCACGGCGCGGGCGAGGAGCTGTTCGAGTTGGCGCGCGTCCCCGACGCCCTCCTCGGCCGCGGTGGCCAGGGTCTTCTCGATGACGGGGATGACCGGCTCGAAGGTGGCGTCGTCGTGGACGAAGCCCCGGGCCAGGAAGTCGGGGGCCTCGGCGAGGGCGCCGGTGTCCGCGTCGACGATCGCCACCACCGTGACCACGCCTTCGGCGGCGAGGGTGAGGCGGTCCTTGAGAGACGCCTCGGTGGCGCCGCCCACTTCCATGCCGTCCACGTAGACGTTGCCGGCGGGGACCTTGCCGGTGATGGACGCGCGCCCGTCGACCAGGTCGACGACGACGCCGTCCTCGGCGATGACGACCCGTTCGGGGTCGACACCGGTACGGATGGCGAGGTCGCCGTTGGCCCGCAGGTGGCGCCATTCGCCGTGCACGGGCATGACGTTGCGGGGCTTGACGATGTTGTAGCAGTAGACGAGTTCGCCGGCGCTGGCATGCCCGGAGACGTGCACCTTGGCGTTGCCCTTGTGGACCACGTGGGCGCCCCACCGGGTGAGCCCGTTGATCACCCGGTAGATGG
This sequence comes from Streptomyces sp. NTD91, assembly GCF_059510455.1. Classification (NCBI taxonomy): domain Bacteria; kingdom Bacillati; phylum Actinomycetota; class Actinomycetes; order Kitasatosporales; family Streptomycetaceae; genus Streptomyces; species Streptomyces sp. NTD91. Next base: position 40,480 of record NZ_JCAJZW010000021.1, on the reverse strand, counting down.
CGTTCTCGTTGCCGGGGATGAGGGAGCTGGCGAGCAGGACGGTGTCGTCCTCGCCGATGCGGATCATGTGGTCGCGGTTGGCCATCCGTGACAGCGCGGCCATCGGTTCGCCCTGGGAACCGGTGCACACCAGAGTGACCTTGTCGTCCGGGAGCTTCTCCAGCTCCTTCGTGCTCACGACCAGACCGGAGGGGACCTTCAGATAGCCCAGGTCACGGGCGATGCCCATGTTGCGGACCATCGACCGGCCGACGAAGGCGACCTTGCGGCCGTGCTGGTGGGCGGCGTCCAGGACCTGTTGGATGCGGTGCACGTGGCTGGCGAAGCTGGAGACGATGACCCGCCGCGGCGCGGTGCGCATCACCTGCTCGATCGCCGGATTCAGCTCACGCTCGGAGGTGGTGAAGCCGGGTACCTCGGCGTTGGTGGAGTCGGTGAGGAACAGATCCACGCCCTCCTCGCCGAGGCGGGCGAAGGCGCGCAGATCGGTGATGCGGTCGTCGAGAGGGAACTGGTCCATCTTGAAGTCGCCGGTGTGCAGCACCATACCGGCCCGGGTGCGGATCGCGACCGCGAGGCTGTCGGGGATGGAGTGGTTGACCGCCACGAACTCGCAGTCGAAGGGCCCGAAGCCGCGCCGGTCGCCCTCCCGCACCCGCACCGTGCGCGGCCGGATCCCGTGTTCCTTGAGCTTGGCCTCCAGGAACGCCAGCGTCAGCTTGGAGCCGACGACGGGAACGTCGGACCGCTCGCGCAGCAGGTACGGCACGCCACCGATGTGGTCCTCGTGGCCGTGGGTGAGGACCACGGCCACGATGTCGTCCAGCCGGTCCCGGATCGACGTGAAGTCCGGCAGGATCACGTCCACACCGGGCTGGGTCTCCTCGGGGAACAGCACGCCGCAGTCGACGACGAGCAGCTTGCCCGCGTGCTCGAAGACGGTCATGTTGCGGCCGATCTCACCCAGGCCGCCCAGGGCGACGACCCGCAGCCCTCCTACAGGCAGGGGAGGGGCGGCTTTCAATTCCGGGTGCGGATGACTCATACCCTGACGGTACCCGGAGAGCGAGACAGGTGATCCATTACCTGTCCGATCTCCTCCTCCCGACAGGGTCGGGGCACCACAACGGGTGTCCGGGGACGATCCGATGACGCCGGCGGCCGGACAGGGAGGAATCAAGGCGGTACCGTCTTCGGTGGGTCTGCCATGTGCCCGGTGGTGCCGGCGAGGATCTCGTGCCTCTTGTCGTGGTGGCCGGCCTCCGCGGCCTCCCGGTGCGCCTCGTCGCTGGGCCACTCGGTGTACAGCAGTGCCCGAGTGCCGTCGGCGCAGTGCCGGAAGTGCGCCCGATCTTGCCCCGGGTGCCCGCCGTCCCCTCGGCTGGTCGGCGATCACGGCGTCCGTGAAGGCGCGCTGCCACCCGACTCCATGACGTCCAAGGCCGCGGTGACCAGGCAGCCGGGCGTGCGAGTCTCGTCGGCTACGGCGAGACCGAGGAACCGGCGGTATCGAGACGGCCCCGCGAGTGCGGCTCAAGCCGCTGCCCCGCAGGTACGGGTCGTAGGCGGCGTCACCGGCCCCCTGTGCGCAGGTCAGCACAGTGCCACCGTCGGTGCTCAGGAACCAGGACAGTGCGGCGAGCCCGTGCGCCCACGGGCCGCAGCCGTGCCATTACGAACCCGTCCTCTCGGCAAGGACCAACTGACCGACGCCTCCCACCACCGTCCGAGTCGTGTCAGGATTCGTTCGATCACAGGTCACTGCTCGAACGTCCCGGCCGGAGTCAGACACTCGTCCATGCTTCGATGAAGGCGTTACGTCCGGCCGCATCGGGCGACTTGTGGCCCGCGTGAAGAACGCGCCAGGCGGTGAGTTCCAGGTCCCGGAGCCACAGTTCGCCGATGACCTGTGTTTTGAGATCAGGGAGGTGGTCGGACTCGGCGAGCGCCTGGCCGATCACCTCTGCGGCCGCAACGCGCTGGGGAGGCGTCATCTCGTCTACGGCCGAGAGGATCTGTCCGGCCAGACCGGTTCCCTCTCCGGCCAGCGAACGCAGCACCAGGTCCTTGATATTGGTCGGCAGCAGGTAGGCGGTGCCCGAGGATCTCCACAGGTTCGACCAAAAGGGTTCTCCTGCGTCGGTGGGGGCGGGGAGCGCGGCCAGCAGTCCGAGGAGATGCGCGGTGGCCGCGTAGCCATCGGAGTGGGCCGCCGCGAGGACCGCTATGCCGGCGACACGCTCCACGTCGAAACGGCCGGTTTCGAATTGTGAGGGCAGCCCCAATCTTTGTTCCAGCTGATCTGCGAGGGGGGCGGATGCGTGGGAGGGGAACTCGGGAAGCATCGGCGGTCCTTGGGCGTAGGTGGGCGGAGATACACGCTCGGAAACCTTCGTCCTTCCCATGGCCAGGCGGCTTACACGGCTTCCGCAGGCCCAGTTGGTGGCTAGACCGACCTTGAGGGCCGCCGTCACGGGCAGGCTCTTAGCATGATCGGATGGTTGCCGATGATGCCCAGAAGAACGGGACAGGACAGGAAGTGGTGTCTGGGGACGCCGTAGCCGGTCTCCCCGGCGGATCACATCATGGCAATACCGAGGAGGAGTTTCACCCGGTTGCCGACCTGGTCGAGCCGGTCAAGCCTAAGCTGCGTGGCTGGCTCCATGCCGCGATGGTCCCTGCCTCGGTGAGCGCCGGCATCGTGCTCGTCTGCCTGGCCCGGACCCAGCAGGCGGCCCTGGCCTGCACCGTGTACTCCGTCACCGCCTGGTTGCTGTTCGGGACGAGCGCCGTCTACCACCTGGGGGCCAATGGGCGAGGCCGTCCTGCGTCGCCTCGACCACGCCAATATCTTCCTGATCACCGCCGGGACCTGCACCCCTCTGGCCGTGCTCCTCCTCCCTCCTGACCGGCGGCACCTGCTGCTGTGGATCGTATGGACGGGCGCGCTGACCGGTATCGCCTTCCGCGTGCTGTGGGTCAACGCTCCCCGCTGGCTGTACACCCTCTGCTACCTGGCCCTGGGGTGGGCACCGGTGCGTTACCTGCCCGACTTCCTGCACACCGGCGGTGCGGCCGTGGTCACCCTGACAGTGACCGGCGGTCTCCTCTACAGCGCGGGCGCGGTGGTCTACGCCGTCCAACGCCCCGAACCCTCGCCCCGCTGGTTCGGCTTCCACGAGGTGTTCCACGCCTTGACCATGGCGGCCTTCACCGCGCACTACATGGCCATCTCCCTCGCCGTCTACTGACACAACAGCAGGCGCATTCACTACTGCGGCACGGTGCTCTCGCCTCGCTCGCGGCTCGATCAACGACTGGGGCCGTGTGGGGGGATGCCTGGAGGGGAGGCGGCGCCCGGTCAGGGAGCCTGTCAGCCGCCTCACCGTTGTGGCGGCGCCGCGAGCGGAGGGAAGGAGGTGGGCGAAATACGGTGGAGCCGTTCGGAGGCGAGGATCATCTCTGCGCGCCGCAGCCCGGCCACGCGTGGCTGCGATAGCCTGCCGATACCGGCGGGCCCGCTCACCTCAGGCTGCGGCCGATGGACTGGACGATGCGCCGGTGCGGCGGTATTCGGCGTTGATGCGCTGGGCTTCTTCGAGCTGGTCTTCAAGGATGATGATCCGGCATGCGGCCTCGATCGGGGTGCCCTGGTCGACGAGCTCACGCGCGCGGGCCGCGATGCGCAGTTGGTAGCGGGAGTAGCGGCGGTGTCCGCCCTCGGAGCGCAGTGGTGTGATCAGTCGCGCTTCGCCGATGGCGCGGAGGAAGCCGGGAGTGGTACCGAGCAACTCGGCGGCCCGGCCCATCGTGTAGGCGGGGTAGTCGTCGTCGTCGAGACGGCTTAGCGACTCGTCTGCTGTCATCTCACCTCTCTGTGGAACGCGTGGAGGGGCCTTGGTGCTGTTTGGCACCAAGGCCCCGAAGGAACTGCAACACCATCTGCCGGCCCCAGTGCTGCGCCAGCCTTCTGTTTCCGCCCAGCCGCCTGATACTCCGACATGGGTGCGGGGATCGCGGATGCGTGACCGGAGACCACCTACCTATCGATGTCCTGCGGTACCCGGGCTCGCGTCTTCCGCCCGGGCGATCCTGATGGTGCTCGACTCCTCCGTTCTTCCCTCGGAACCAATCACTTGCAAACAGGGACTGGGTACTACTGGTACTGCAACCGCGTCAACTGCGGTCCTGCTCACGGCGGCCCCTCATCACTTCAGGCCACCCGGTCCGGTCGTCAGTCCCGTCGCCGTCGTACAACAACTGGCTTCGGAACTCCACCACCGCACCGTCATACGTGGACTGCTGCCCGGCAGTTCGTGTCTGCCGGGCCTTGCTCGATCTCGGCTACGAAAGAAACCATAATCACCGAGACATCGAATGTCTACTCCGGCGAACATAGATTTGCTGCGGCTCGACGATGAGGTCTTCCGCTGAGCCGATCTGCGAATGCTGGGGGCTGTCCGCAGCGCAGGTCCGACGCACGGATGAGACCCAGAGCCGCCCGCAGAGCTTCCCGTGGCGGCGCCGACCGGCGCGGCGCGTCGACCGCGATTCTCAGCCCCCTCCGGCGTGCACGGTGGCTCGGGCGGGTTGGCGGGCGGAGCGCAGGGTCGGGTAGGCAAGGGCCGAGCATGAACGATCCGCAGACGAGGGTGGCCTGATGACACAATGTCCGTCAACGCCACATCTGCCCCGTTCCACGCGGCCGTTGCCGACGCACGCGATACCGCACAAGCGTTCATCGAAGACCTGTGGCAGCCGAACGGCAGCCGACCAATGCCTCGAAGCACACCCCTGGCTCGCAACCGCCGCACATGCGTACCCCCGGCCTGTAGTGCGGCACCAGGGGAGCCGTATGCGCCCGTCTCGCCCGGTTGCGCCATCGCCCAAGCCGCCCGGGGGGCCGGTGCATAGAATCCGATCCCATGCCGAAGCCTGACGAGCTGCTCGTTGCGATAGCCGCCCTTGTGGAGTCCGGGCAGAGCAATCAGATGTCCCTGACCGTGGTCACCAGTGGTGCTGTCATCACCGGTCGGCTGGCTCCGGAAGCCATGTGGAGGCAGAGGGTGTCTGAGGTGCTGACGGACTCCGCCGACCTGGGCGAGTTCTCCGCCGTCTTCGACACCCCCGCGAGGAAGGACGGACCGCCCACGCATGTGCATTTCCACGTCGCCCGGATCCTGCAGGGTACGGTGGGGATCCCGGAGACAGGCGGGATGTACCGCGTCGCGATCGAGGACGTCAGTGCCTGGACCGTGGGCGACTTCAGCTACTCCGACCACTGACTCACCGACCCACGGCACACAGTGAGGCCCCACCGGCACGCTTCCGTGCTAGGGCGTGTTTCGAAAGTAGCGTCGTCCGCCCGGAGGGCGGGGTCCGCGGCGTCTGATGCGGTGCATCGCAAGGCGGAGGGTCGTCCTCGTACCGGGCGTACGTGGACGATCCCGACAACGCGGCGAGGTGCCGTGCCAGACGCCGCGGACCAGACGGGACTTTCGAAACACGCCCTAGTGGTCGCCGACAACACCCCGGTTCAAGGGGTGCAATGGACTTCGAGATCCGGAAGGATCGGCGGCCTCAGGGGCCCAGGAGGTTGGACCCTGGGCGGGAGGAATACCTTCGGCTCGTGGATCTTGGAAGAGGGAACACGGAAGCCTGCCGGATCATCGGCATCAACCGCCGCACCGGCAAGCGTTGGCTCTACGGCCGGCAGGCATCCGCGAGGTACAAGGTAGCCCCGCCCATCGTGGACACGGGGCTGCCCTGGCAAGCACCCGAACCCCCGGCTCGCCCTGAGGAACCCGTCGGCCCGTCGCGCTACCTCACCGAGGCCGACCGCATCCACATCGCTGACCGGCTCCGGGAGAAGGCGTCCGTCCGGGCCATCGCGGCCGAGCTGGCCGCAGTCCCTCCACCGTAAGCCGGAAGATCCGCCGCAACCACGCGCTCATGTCAGGCGGCGGCTGGTGCTACCGTCCGCACGCCGCTCAGCGCCGCGCGGACGCCCGCGAACCGCGCCCCAAGCCCGGCAAGATCGGCCAGAACCCCAGGCTGCGGGACTTCCTCCAGGACCACCTGACCGGGCGGTGGCCGCCAGCTCAACGCGGCGCTCCACACCGTGGCCATCACGAAGATCCGCATGCCCGGCACCCGGGGTCACGCCTCTACCAGGCCAAGATCGCAGAAGGAAAGAGGCCCAGGAGGACAACCGGGGGCGACTACAGCATCCAGCGCGGTCGACCCAACCCCGACGGCCGGCTCTTCGGACAAGTCACTTCCCGGACCCGCCGAAAGCGAGCCTACGCCACCCCACCAGACACCTTGACAAACACAGAGGCCCCCAAGGGCACCGACCTATCCCGCCACACCCGCGAGGACCTGGACGCCGCCGCCACCGAACCCAACAGCCGCCCACGCAAAACGCTCGACTGGGCGACCCCAGCCGAGCGTCTGTCTAAACTGCTCGCGGCTTGATCCACTCACCGCAGTGTTGCTACGACCCCTGGAATTCGCCCACGCCGGTGGGGCCTCACTGCTCGGTTCGGCTCACACCTGTCCGTACGTCAGGCGGACAGGGGGAGCGCCGAGCGTTGCGGGAGCCGGCCCGTACGGGCCGGCCAGAGGCGCAGATGCGGCGGTGGGGCGGGTGCGGCAGGTGAAGCCGAGTTGGGTCATGGCCCTGAGGACTTCGCCGGTGCTGAAATCACGCCGGTCCTGGCGGGTGACGACCTGGCCGACCTGCTTGGCGGGGTAGTGGCGTCGTCCGATGATGACGAACTCACCGGTGACCAGCTCAGGTGTGACGCCCTTCATCGATTCCACCACGCCGCTCTTGGTCAGGTCGAACGGGAAGCGAGCGATGACACAGCGCACGATGCCTCCAGGGAGAAGAGAAGACGGGCCCGGATAGGGGTGACGGCGGTTCAGCGAGAGAGGACGAGGACGCCCAGAGCGTTGCCGTGTCCGTCGACCACGGGCGGGGCCCCGAGCCGGCGGCAGCGCATCGCACGCTCGGCTTCGGCCCTCGTGGCCAGCGGCGACGCGAATGGCCCGATGACGTCGGCGATGTCACGCAGGCGGATCCGGTCCGTGTATCCCGAACCGTCACGAACGGCCGTGAGCCGGTCCCGGGTGACCAGGCCGGTGCACATACCGTCCTCGTCGCAGACGACCAGATGACCCGTACGGGCGGCGGCCATCACGGACAGTGCCACCTCCACGGTCATGTCCTCCCAGACCTGTGGTCCGGCCACGTCCGCGGGATCGGCCGCCGTCTGCACGGCGTTGGTACGTGTTGAGCGGAACTGCGTCTGGTCCAGCGTCAAAGGGTGCCTCCTGCGAAGTTGGGCGGGCTTCCTGACACGAAGGTTCTATGCCGCCGCACCGGCGTTGGACTGCCGTACGAGCGCGCGGCGGGCCGCCGAGACGGGGCGGCGCCGACCGCGTGAGGTGGCGCCGCGCTTCTTGGGGCGTTCGACCACCGGTGCGGTGATGACGACCGGGATGCCGGAGGGGGCCTGGGCGCCGGTGATGCGGTGCAGGGCCTCTTCGCCGACGCGGACCTGGGTGGTCTGCGGCACGATGCCGGCCGCTGCCATGAGGCGGGTCATGCCGCGGCGCTGGTTGGGGGTGACCAGGGTGACGACGCTGCCGGACTCTCCTGCGCGGGCGGTACGGCCGCCGCGGTGGAGGTAGTCCTTGTGGTCGGTCGGCGGGTCGACGTTGACGACGAGGTCGAGGTTGTCGACGTGGATGCCGCGCGCCGCGACGTTGGTCGCTACCAGCACATTGACGTGTCCGGTCTTGAACTGTGCCAGCGTGCGGGTGCGCTGTGGCTGTGACTTCCCGCCGTGCAGGGCGGCGGCCCGTACCCCGCTGTTCAGGAGGTGTTCGGTGAGGCCGTCGACGGCGTGCTTGGTGTCGAGGAACAAGATCACGCGGCCGTCGCGTGCGGCGATCTGGGTGGTTGCCGTGCGCTTGTCGGCGCCGTGAACGTGGAGCACGTGGTGCTCCATCGTCGTGACCGCGCCGGCCGAGGGGTCGACGGAGTGCACGACGGGGTCGCTGAGGTAGCGGCGCACGAGCAGGTCGACGTTGCGGTCGAGAGTGGCGGAGAACAGCATGCGCTGGCCTTCGGGGCGGACCTGGTCGAGGAGGGCGGTGACCTGCGGCATGAAGCCCATGTCGGCCATCTGGTCGGCCTCGTCGAGGACGGTGATGGAAACCTGGTTCAGTTGGCAGTCGCCACGGCCGATGAGGTCTTTGAGGCGTCCCGGCGTGGCGACGACGATCTCGGCACCGGCGCGCAGCTCGCTCGCCTGTCGGGCGATCGGCATTCCGCCCACCACTGTGGCCAGCCGCAGCCTCACGGAGCGGGCGTACGGGGCGAGCGCGTCGGTGACCTGCTGCGCCAGCTCACGCGTGGGTACGAGGATCAGCCCCAGCGGCTGCCTGGCCTCGGCGCGCTGCCCGGCCGTACGGGCCAGCAGCGCCAGCCCGAAGGCGAGGGTCTTGCCGGAGCCGGTACGGCCACGGCCCAGTACGTCCCGGCCGGCGAGGGAATTCGGCAGGGTCGTGGCCTGGATCGGGAAGGGCACGGTCACGCCTTGCGAGCCGAGCGCAGCCAGCAGTGCCCCGGGCATGTCGAGATCGGCGAAGCCCTCTGCGGCGGGAAGCGCGGGTGTGATCGTCCTGGGCAGCGCGAACTCGCCCTGGACCGCGGCGGGCCCGCGGCCGTAACCGCCGGAGCGGCCCGGCCCGCCGGAGCGGCTCCTGGCCGACGAGCCGAATCGGCTGCCGCCCCTGCCGGAGTCGGTACTGCCGTTACGGGTGCGGGCGAAGCGGTCGTTCGTGCGTGTGCGGTTCATGCGGAACCTTCCTCGATACGGCACATATCAAGGAATTCCCGCAGCAATGAGCAGCAGAGAGAATTGCAAGAATGGACCGGTGGAATGCGAGAGCGAATCTGACCGACGGAAAATCCGTGCGGGCACACGCGCTGGAATGAGTGGCGCGAAGCGAACGCCATGTCCGGGCGTCCGCTGCGATGAAGCTATGAAGGGCTGCGTGCACCCCTGAAGGATGCCCCGTATGCGGTGAGCCTACGGGTTTCCTGCTTGTCGTCCGCAGGCGAGACCACTGCGGGAAAATGCGAGCAGCTGGGACCCGCACCCCGAAGGACGCGGCCCCAGCTACAATACGCGACAGTCGGCGTCAGGCGAGAACGATGTTCTCGGCCGTCGGGCCCTTCTGGCCCTGCGCGATATCGAAGGTCACCTTCTGGCCCTCCAGCAGCTCACGGAAGCCCTGGGCGGCAATGTTCGAGTAGTGGGCGAACACATCGGCGCCGCCACCGTCCTGCTCGATGAAGCCGAAGCCCTTTTCCGCGTTGAACCACTTCACAGTACCAGCAGCCATGTCATTTCTCCTTTGGGGCAGTGTATCGGGATCCGCACTGCGCGGACCCCGTGTCGCCGCGATGATCAGCCCGCCGGGAAAAAGACCGGATAACAAAAGTGCTTCCAGTGGCACAGGCGCCGCCCGGAGGGCACTTGAAGTTTTGGGAACCACAACTGCAACTGAGATCGACAGTAGCACGCCGAAGCCGCCTGTGTACGGTGAAGAATCCCACCCCACTTAATGCGGTAGAGAATCTGTCTGCCTGTCCCGTTGAAACCTCAGCTCGCGGGCACAGATTTTGACCCAGCCGGAGCGCAACGTTTCGGGAAGCTTTGGGGGCGCGCCCAGCGTAAGGGCTGCTCCCCCAAAAGATGGTGCGGGCGGGTGTGGAGATCAGGGTGGCGCCGGCAAGCGTCACGGCCCGTCTCCGGCACACGCACGGGAGTGGCCATATCGAAGACCGTCGAGGACCACACCGTCGATCAGCTCGGTGGAAACAGCAGCATCCTGGTGCGGCAATGCCGTGAGCACGAGGAAACGACGGCTGACGGATCAGTACCTGACCCTCGACGACCTTCACCAGCGGGAACGCGTTCTGAAGCAAGCGGTGCAGCTGGTCTTCAGCCATGCCTTCGTGGAAGAGACGGTGCTGTGGCCCGCCGTACGAGCCTCAGGGCCGGACGGCGAGGAACTGACGACAGCCGCAGTCGTTTTTCACAGCGGTACAGGGGCACGCAAGGCGCGCGACACACGCCGCTTACCCTCGGACATGGCAGTGCCCTCATCCCGGAATTCCAGTTCGGCGGCGCCACCGACCCGAACCAACCGCACCTGGGCCATTCCCCCCAGGCGAGTCCGCCGGCTACGCCCCGCCCGCGACGCACGCACGGACAAGCGCACGTCGCGGGCAACCGCACGAGAAGCACGACTGGATAGCGCGAGTGCCCGTGAAGCCGTCAGATCGCGGGACTCACCGACTCAGCCGCCGCTCTTGCGCCTGAACGACCGCTGGCTCGCAGCCGGGCCGTGCGCCGAACGCACCTTCGACGCATCCGACTTGGCGGCAATATCAGCGGCGTCCGCCTGCGAACCGCGCTTGCGCGCCAGGGCTTCGCGGAACTTGCGCTTGAGGTCGTAGTTGCCGTCGCTGTCCGGCTCCAGAGGGGACGTCTCGGAGGCAGCAGGCTCCGAACCTTCCGTAGATACGGGCTCTGCGGTCATGGTGACCTCCTGGGGTTCGGGGGTGGGCAAGCACAGCTTGTCATGCTGGGCGCAGTGCGAGGCGCCGGCAACGTCATCCTGTTCCGTTTCGGCGGGTATCCCTCTCGCGGCCAAGGGCCTTGACTTCGTAGGTGAGGCGCGCAGGACGGCTTAGGACCGGCTGAGGGTCGTCGATCCCGTGGCCAGGCTGCCAGGGCAACGGCTCTCAGCCGCTGCGACGCACGAGGGCGGCCCTGCGGGCCTCGGCGAGCTTGCGGGCCTCGCCCGCCTTTCGGGACTTGCCCCCGGCGCCGCGGGAGGTGTCCTTGCTGCTGCCGAGACCGCGGAAGTGAACGTTGGTGTTCTTGGGCCGGGGGGCGGCGGGCCCGCCGTCGAGCGGGATCCCAGAGGGAGACTTGGCGCCGGTGATCCGGCTCAGTTCCGCCTCGCCCGAGCGCACCTTGGTGACGGTCGGCTCGATGCCGGCCCCGGCCATCATGCGGCTCGTCTCGCGGCGCTGGCCCGCCAGCACGAGCGTGACCACGCTGCCGGACTCACCGGCGCGGGCGGTGCGGCCCGCCCGGTGCACATAGTCCTTGGCGTCGGTGGGCGGGTCGACGTTGACCACGAGATCGAGGTCGTCGACGTGCAGGCCACGGGCCGCGACATTGGTCGCCACCAGAACGGTGATCTGGCCGTTCTTGAACTGCGCCAGGGTCCGTGTGCGCTGTGGCTGGGACTTACCGCTGTGCAGGGCTCCGGCGTGCACCCCGCTGGCCCGCAGATGCCGGGTGAGCTGGTCGACGGCGTGCTTGGTGTCGAGGAACAGCAGTACGCGGCCGTCGCGGGCGGCGATCTCCGTGGCGACGGCGTAGCGGTCAGGGCCGTGGACGACCAGAACGTGGTGCTCCATCGTCGTGACCGTGCCCACGGCCGGGTCGACCGAGTGGGCGACGGGGTCGTGGAGGTAGCGGCGGACCAGCTGATCGACGTCGCGATCGAGAGTGGCCGAGAAAAGCATCCGCTGACCGTCGGGGTGCACCTGCTCGAGCACGTCGGCAACCTGCGGCAGGAATCCCAAGTCGCACATCTGGTCGGCCTCGTCCAGCACAGTGACTCTCACCCGTCCCAGGCGACAGGCGTTGCGCTCAATCAGGTCGTGAAGGCGTCCGGGGGTGGCGACGACCACCTCAGCTCCCTGGCGCAGCGCGGCGACCTGCCGCCCGATCGACATGCCGCCTGCGACCGTGGCCGTCCGCAGCCGCAGTGCCTCGGCGTACGGCGCCAGCGCCTGAGTGACCTGTTGGGCCAGCTCCCGCGTGGGCACAAGGATCAGAGCCAGGGGCTGCTTCGGTTCCGCGCGCCGCCCGGCTGTCCGTGTCAGCAGCGGCAGGCCGAAGGCGAGCGTCTTGCCCGATCCGGTGCGCCCACGTCCCAGGATGTCGCACCCCTCCAGGGCATCGGGCAGTGTGGCGGCCTGGATCGGAAAGGGTTCGCGCACCCCGAGTTCGCTCAGTGTCCGCAGTACCTCCGTCGGCAGTTCCAGACCGGCGAAGGAGACGGCCGGGAGTAGCGCCGGGGTCGTTGCCCCGAGCTGGGCGGCACTGCCGTGAGCGATGCCGGAGTCATTGGGATGCTTCATAAACAGCCTTCCGCAAGGGAACGTACCGAGGAAGGCCCGGCAGGTTTGAACAGCCCACGCACAAGCCGAACCGAACAGGCAGAATCGCCCACCGCGACGACCACGCAAACGCGTGAGACTAACACATGGCATAACCTCGCGCCGCTGATACCGATCGCCCCTGTGTACGGGTGCTGGCAGCGGATCGGCCTGGAACAACCGTTCCCCTTGAAGAATGGCCCCACCCCACGGGCGAGCTGTCGAGCCACACATCGAGCCTTACGAGCGGGGCAGCAGACCCCTGCTGCGGGTGCAGGTCAGCAAGCCGGACGCCGTCCGACCCGATGCTGACCATTTGCTGACCCGAACGCGGCGATCAACGCTTCGACCGCACGTCGTCGCACTCAGTAGAGTCCTCGATCAGTGGCCGCCATTCCCGCCGTGGCCTCCGCCACCGCTGCCATAGCCGCCATGGTCTCCACCGCCGCCGTAGCCACCGTGGTTGCCGCCATAACCACCGTGGTCTCCGCCGTAGCCGTAGCCGTAGCCGTCGTCATCGTCGTCGCCCACCAGCCGGGACCGCCGTGGTCGCTGCTGCAGGAGCTGTCGTTGCCGTGTTCCGTGGCGAAGGCGCTGTCGGCCGTGCCGATCGCCGCTGCACCGGTCAGCAGCAGGCCCGAAGCGGACAACGCGACGAGACGCCGAATGCGCTGTGATCACTCGCGGGCATGCAGGGGGCGGACGATGTCGGTCGGCAACGTCCATGAGACGGAACAAGTCGCAGGTTCCGCGACCATGAACGGCCCGCGGACGAGAAGCCCGCGTCCCGCGGCGGGGGCAGACATCGCATCAGACACTTCCAGGGACGTTCGACTTTGCAAGAGCAAAGGCCATGACTGTTGGTCGCCAAGGGCACCGGCCGGATTTGCCGAGCACTCGACGCGAGGGTGCAGGGAGGAGAGCCCGAGGGCAACGGTGCCGACGCCGGGGGGCTGCAGCGCACCCGCTCGGAAGCCCCGCCGGCCGCGTCTGCAGGGGCTTGCCGTCGAACGGACGCCCCTATGACGGGGGTGCTGGGCACCGGTCTGACCAGCTTAAAGACCTCGCGGGCGGCATACCGTTTGAGGCATCGGATGATCTCCGGTCGCGTCTTGCCCTCCTTCGTACGGCGTTCGTAGTACGCCTGGGTACGGGGGTCGTGGCGCAGGCGGGTGAACACGATGCGGTGCAGGGCGGCGTCGGCCTGCCGGTCACCGCCGTGGTTGAGCCGTCGCGTCATTCGGCGCCCGGAGGAGTACTCGATGGGGCTGACTCCGCACAGGGCAGCAAAGGACGCCTCGGAGCACAGCCGCTCGGGATTGTCCCCCATGGTGATCAGGAGAGTGACGGCACTGTCCGGGCCGATGCCCATCGGTACGAGCAGTTGCGGCGCGTGGCGTTCGACGAGCCGGGTCAGGCGTTGGTTCAGCTCGTTGATCTGCCCGGTGAGCTGTTCGATGCGTTCGGCGAGCATGCGTAATGTCATGTGGGTGGCCTGGGGCACCGCGTCCTCGTCTCCCCCACCATCGGGTGGGCTGAGGGTCGCGCAGGTGCGGAACAGCTCGGCGTTGCCCAAGCTCGACAACCGTTCCGCAGGGCGGGGTCGGCGATCACTAGGACGGCCTTGAGCTGGTTGATCGCGTGGTGTGCGGGCCTTGACCGCGGAGTCCTTGGCGAGTTTGCAGATCCGGGCGCCGTGCACGGGTCCGTCGCCGGATTCGGCCTGGGCCCGGGTGCGACCGCTGAGCACGGCTCGCGCTGCGGCCTGCGCGTCGAGCGGGTGGACTTGCCGAGCAGCCGGCGGGCCGAGCGGGGCCCCGTGGATGGTCCAGGCCCAGGAGAAGGCACGTGAGCTTCACGTGGTCGCGCCAGATCGCGACGCTGTGACTGCCTGGGTCACCCGGGCCGTCGGCTCATGCCGGAGCAAGCTGGGCCTGGGGCGCGAGCCGGTAGTCGACGGAGACCACGATCGTGCCGGAGCGGTTGGCCATGATGCGGGCGATGTTGTCCTGGCTGTCCAGGTCTCCGAGGGCCCATCCGCCGCCGTGGAAGAAGACCGTCACGGGTCGCGGCCCGGAGCGCGGCAGGGTGGTGGGGGGCGTAGATGCGGACGGGGACCTCAATGCCTTCGGCGGCGGCCACTGCGTCGTGCACGCTGCCGACAGGCTCGACGTCGCCCGCGAGGGTGGAGAAGCTGCTCACGAGATCGCGGTTCTCCGCGACCGTTCGGCTCTCCGGTGCCGGTTCGCCTCCTTCGGCCAACTTCTCGAGCAGGGCATCGATCTGGGGGTCGAGGGACATGATGAGGACCTTCCTGGAGCCGGCGACACGGATGGGAATGAGTGCTCCAAGCACTGCAAGTCGCCGGAGTGGAGCAGCGGCAGCGTGCTGCCGTCGGGCGCTGTGCGACCCCTGTCACGACAGGGCCCGCGCTCCACACGCACGCAACAGGCGCACTTGGATCGGCAAGTGTGAGGCCCTTGCCAGCGGCCACCGCGGGCATCGGCGGGCAGATCCGCGACCGGCTCCGCAAGCGGGTCCGCCGTGGGACGAGCCGATTCCTGCGTGCGAGGCCGTCGGCCCGGGGAAGGGTGGCCGCGGGTCGCCGTCGGGCGCTGAATCGTTGGCCCTGGCTGTGCTGTCGTATCCGTTCTGGATGTGGGCCTGCCGGGGGCGGTGCACTGCGTGCGGGTCAGCGGGCGATCGAGATCGCGAAGGGTGTGAATCCGGTGGACCGGATGACGTGCGGGACGAAGAGGATCGCGGCCTCGGTGGCGCGGGCGGTCTGGATTCCGCCGAGGTCGGTGATCCACTCCTTGTGCCAGCCAAGGTCGGTGAGCAGTTCACGGACGGTCTGCTTGGTCTGCGGGTCGTCGCCGGAGAGGAACGCGGTCGGTGTCTGGGTGAGCGTGGCCGGCGCGGTCATCACCGGGAAGAGCATGGTGTTGAGGGTCTTGACGACGCGGGTTTCGGGGAGCGCGTACTGGAGTTGCTCTGCGAGGCTTGAGCCGGGGTGGAGCAGGTCGGCGGGCAGTCCGTCGGGTCCGTCGGTGGTGGCGTTGGAGACGTCGACGAGGATCTTGCCGGACAGTTCCTCCCGTAGGGCGGCGAGCCGGTCCAGGGAGCCGGCGCCCGGGGTGGCGTTGATGACGATCCGGGCTGTGCGGGCGGCGTCGGGGGCGGCGCCCGGCGTGCGGTCCGCGACGGTCACCTCGTGCCCGGCCCGGGTGAGGGCTGTGGCCAGGTTGCCGCCGACGCGGCCGTTTCCGAGAACTGCGATCGTGGTCATGACGATGTGGTCCTTTTCGTGGGTGCGGGTTGTGGTGCGCGATCAACGTGAGAGCGTGGCGACGGCCTGGGCGGGGACGCCGGGCGCGGTGGCCAGGAAGCTTTCCTCTGCGAGGTCCAGGGGCGGCCCTGGGCGTCGGCCCGCAGGTACGGCGGACCGTTCGCCCCCCGAGGTTGCGGAGCGAGTCAGCTGAAGAACTGATGGACGCGGGAGGCGAACCACTCGGGTTGTGCCAGGTGCGGGCAGTGCGTGCGGGTCGGTGTCTGCTCGGCCACGGCCCCGGGGATACGGTCGGTGAGCCAGTCGGCGTAGTCCCCACCGGGATCGGTTCCGTGCAGGGACAGGTACGGAACGTCGGGCGGGAGACTCGTGGTACGTCGGGACCACGCTGCCAGCGTGTCTGCGTCCCAATCAAGCAGCGGGGTCCAGCTCGCCGTACAGCTGGGCGAAAACTGTACGAACGAAGTCGGCGAAGCCCTCTCCCCGCACAGCGGCGACTATCTCCGCAGGAAGTGGACCGACCCGCAGCGACTGGTCGACATCGACCACGCCACGAGTCGGGTAACGGGCCGCGTAGGCGGTCGCAATCACCCCGCCGAGCAAGTGACCGACGATGAACGGGGACTGGTCCTCGCCCAGGGAGTCGATCAGCTGGTGGATGTCCTCCACCGACTCGTCGATCCCGTACGGCCGGGCCCGAGACGAGTCACCGTGGCCACGCAGGTCGGCGCTCAGCACGCGGAAGTGCTGCTGCAGGTCAACGGGGTTCCAGAAGCGCCGGTTTTCGGTGATGTCGTGGACGGCCACGAGCATCGGTCCCGTGTATTCGAGGTCGCGGGCCAACTGGTCGTCGGCCATGGTGTGGTCCTTTTCGTGGGTGCGGTTGTGGTGCGCGGTCAGCGTGAGAGGGTGGCGGCGGCCTGGGCGTGGATGCCGGGGGCGGCGGCCAGGAGGCTTTCGCTCTGTGGGGTCCACGGGCGGCCCTCGGCGTCGGAGATCTGTCCGCCGGCCTCGGTGACGAGCAGTGCGCCGGGGAGCAGGTCCGCGCGGGCGCCGGCGAACTGCCAGAAGGCGTCGATCCGGCCGGCGGCCACGTTGGTCAGGTGCAGGGTCGCGGGCACGGCGGTGCGGACGACGAGCGCGTCGAAGAGCATCGCGGTGATCGAGGAACCGACGCGGCGCACGACCTTCTCGTCCTCGTCGGGCCGGGCCTGGCTGGTGGCCACGATGCTCAGGCCGAGGTCCGTGCTCCGGGAGACGTGCAGCGGCCGGCCGTCGAGGTGGGCGCCCGCGCCGGTGAGCGCGGTGTAGATCTCGCCGGTCAGGGGCAGGTGGACCGCGGTGAGCACCGGCTGGTTGTCCCGTACGAGGGTGGCGGTCACCGCCCATTCCGGCAGGGCGTGCAGGTGGTTGACGTTGCCTTCGGCCGGATCCACGACCCACCATTCGCCGGGCGGCAGCGCCCCGCCGTCCAGTTCGTCCTCCACCCACCCGGCATCCGGACGCAGGCGCGTGAGGCGGGGGCGCAGGACCTCGAGGGCCGTGTCGTCGTTGGCGGCGAGCGCGCGCATCAGCTCTTCGCGGGTCTGGTAGCGGACCACCTCGCCGAAGCGCTCGCGCAGCGCCGAACCGGCCGCACGCACGGCGATCGCGGTCTGGCCGAGCAGGTCGACGTCGGAGGCGGCGGCGTCAGTGGTCTGCAGCGTTTCGGACATGATGAACTCCCTTGTGAGTAGGACGTGATGAGGCCGTTCCCGCCGGACTATGCGCTCGGTCCAGCGCTCTGGTCTCGAAGGTATGCAACCCCTTGATTAACTTCAAATGCATGTAAGGAACGGCTAGGATTACTCACATGCAATTGGATTTGAATCTGCTGGCCGCGCTCGACGCGCTGCTGGAGGAGGGCAGTGTGGCCGGGGCGGCCGCACGCATGCATGTCACCGCCCCCGCGATGAGTCGGAGCCTGGGCCGAATCCGGCGCACGACCGGGGATCAGATCCTGGTGCGCACCGGCCGCACGATGACCCCGACGCCGTACGCGATCGCCGTCCGGGAACAGGTGCACGAGCTGCTGCACCAGGTCCAGGGGGTGCTGGCGCCGAGCCGTGAACTCGATCTGGCGACGTTGGAGCGCACCTTCACACTCCGCTGGCACGATTCCCTGGTCGCCCTGGGCGGCCCCGCGCTGCTCTCGGCCGTGCGCGGACAGGCGCCGGGCGTGCGGTTGCGCTTCGTCGCGGAATCGAGCATCGACACCCCCGAGTTGCGGCGCGGCGAGGTCGATCTGGAGGCGAACGCCAACCGGCCGAGCGCACCGGACATCCGTGCCGAGAAGGTGGGCGAGACCCGCCTCGTCACCGTGGTGAGGCAGGGGCACCCGCTCACTCGTGTCAGGACCGTCACCGCGAAGCGGTACGCCGCCGCCGAGCACGTCACCGTCTCGCGACGGGGGAACCTCGGCAATGCCCTCGACGACGCCCTCGCGCGGCTCGGCCTCACCCGCCGCGTGGTGGCGTCCGCGCCTTCGGAAGCGGCCGCGCTGGAGTTCGCGCGCGGCTCCGATCTTTTGATCAGCGTCCCCGAGGCCACCGCGCGGTCCGCGGTCGCCGACCTCGGCCTGGTCGTGCTCCCTCTCCCGCTCGAACTGCCCTCGGCACCGATATACCTGTCATGGCATCAGCGATACGACACCGACCACGCCCACGCCTGGCTGCGCGGGCTGGCGCGAACCGCACTGGCCATGGGCGGAGCGTCGTCGTAGGCGGCGCCGTCCAGCCGCTTCACCCATACGGCCAGGCGACCACCCCGATGCCGCACGGCCGGCCGCTGTGCGGCCCGCACCGGATCACCATGGGTGGGCCCCGCTCACTCAGCCGGCTCCAGGCTGGTGAGCAGGTTGAGCAGGCCGGTGGGGGCGTTGTCGCCCTTCCAGGCGACCGCCTACCGCATCCTGCCGGCCGAAGCCGATCCCGCCCAAGCCGAACCCGGCACCGGTTATCTCCCTCCGCCCACTCCCCGTGAACTGCGACATCCTTCACCCTGACGACGGCGCCCAACTGCCCCCGGCCTCACAGAGATCACGGGCTACGCCCTGGCGGGCGACGGCCGCGCCGTCGCCCGCGTCGACGTCTCCCTCGACGCCGGAAGCAACTGGCAGCAGGCCGAACTCGACCCCGCGGACAGCCCCTGGGCCTGGCAGCACCGGCGCACCACGCTCGACCTGCCCGCCGGCGAGACACACGTGACCGCCCGGGCGTGGGACAGCACCGGCGCGCTCATGCCCTAATCTCCCCTCTCCCTGTGGAATCCCCAGGGCTACGGCAACAACTCCTGGGCCGGCATCCACGTCACCTGCCGCTGAACCGGCACCGGGCACCGGGGCATGCGCCCCCGAGGCCGCAGCGGTTGCAGAGCAGCAGGGCTCAGTCCTCGGAGCCCGCTCCACGCCATGCCACGCGCTACGGGTTCCTGGCGCCGTGGAACTCCCGGAACGCGGCAAACGCACGAGGCCCGTACCCGGTGCCCGGTCCACGTTCCGGAGGGGATCACCGCGCCGTACCTGCGCACCCTGCCGTTCCCGCCACGCAGCCTGCGGCGGGAGACCGAGGAGCACGCGGGCGGATCCGCCCGCCCGGCGCAATGGGATGGCGCGGCGCAGGCGGCAGAACGGATACGGCTTCACCGCGGTGCGCAGCTGCGGGTCGGCGATCGTGGTGAAGCCCAATCGCGCGTTGCTGGTCGAGCGCGGCAGGAAGGCTCGCAGGTCCCACACGTCCTCGGCCAGTTGCTTCCTGGCAGTACCCGCAGTGGTACGGCGTGGGCCTCATGGCCGCCGAGTTCGGCTGCGCGGACACCACGGAAGCGGACCTCATCCGCCGGACTGCCGGTCTCCTGTCGTCCGGGGTGCGGCGAGGGGCGGGCTGGTGACGGAGGCTGCTGCCGGGATGTGGATGCGCCGTCGGATCCGTCCTGTGCGCAATGCGGAGAGCACGATCGCGGAGGATGCCGAGATGACTCCGCCCAGGATCAGGGTGGAGCGAGCGCCGAGCGCGTCCGAAGCCAGGCCGACGAGTGGGGCGCCGACGGGGGTGCCGCCGAGGAGGACCAGGAAGTAGACGGACATGACGCGGCCTCGCAGGTGCGGGTCCGCATGCAGTTGGGTCAGCGCGTTGGCCGCGGTGGTCGTGATCGCCGCGGCGAAACCGGTGGGGAGCAGCAGGACCATGAACGTGCCGTAGTCCGGCATCAGTCCCTGCGCGGCTTCCAGCGCCCCGAAGACGATCGTGGTGGAGACGAGACGGCGAGCGGTGAGGGGCTTACCACCGCCTGTCCCGTAGATCGCGCCGATGAGGCTGCCCACGGCGTATGCGGCGGAGAGACAGCCGAAGGCGGCGGCGCCCGTGTGGAAGGCCGTGACGGCGACGAGCGAGATGGTGACCTGGAAGTTGAGGCCGAAGGTGCCGACGAAGGCGATGAGGCTGATCGGCAGGAGCAGTTCCGGGGTGGCGGCGATGTGACGGAAGGCATCGCGCAGCGGAGCCGGCCGCGGACG
This sequence comes from Streptomyces sp. NTD91, assembly GCF_059510455.1. Classification (NCBI taxonomy): domain Bacteria; kingdom Bacillati; phylum Actinomycetota; class Actinomycetes; order Kitasatosporales; family Streptomycetaceae; genus Streptomyces; species Streptomyces sp. NTD91. Next base: position 20,377 of record NZ_JCAJZW010000021.1, on the reverse strand, counting down.
GCCGGGGTCGCCGGGGTGGTCCGTGCGGATGAGGACCAGGCCGTAGAGGACGGCCAGGTAGGACGCGGCGTTCACAAGGAACACGGGGCCCGTGCCGAAGGCGGCGACCGTCAGGCCGGCGAGGGCTGGGCCGACGGCGCGGGCCACGTTGAACTGGGCGGAGTTCAGGCCGACCGCGGTGGCCACGCGCTCCCGGCCGACCAGTTCGCAGATGTAGGCGTTGCGGGCCGGGCTGTCCACGGCGGTGGCGGCGCCGAGAGCGAAGGCCAGCACGTAGACGGACGGCAGGTTCACCGCCCCGGTGACGGTCAGCAGACCGAGCAGGAGCGACTGGACTCCCATGGCGGCCTGGGTCAGCAACAGGATCCGCCGCTTGGGGTACCGGTCGGCGAGGACGCCTCCGGCCAGGCCGAACAGGGTCTGCGGCAGGAACTGCAGTGCGGTCACGACGCCGATCGCCCCGCCGCTGTTTCCGGTCAGGTGGAGGATGAGCAGGTCCTGGGCGGCGCGCTGCATCCATGTTCCGGTGTTGGAGGCCAGCTGTCCGAGCAGGTAGCGGCGGAAGTTGCGGACGGCGAGTACGGCCGTGACCGGCACCCGGGAGCCTGTGGTCATGACATCCGACGGGCGTACGGGTCGCCGGTGACGGACACCTCGGCGTCGTCGAGGTGATGGAAGGTCGGGTGGGGGTGCATGAGGAACGCGTGGTGGGAGATGTTCCAGGCGTAGGCGCCGGCCATGGCGAAGGCGATCCGGTCGCCGACGCGCAATCGTTCCACCCCGGCCCGGCGGGACAGGACGTCCTTGGGCGTGCACAACTGGCCGACCAGCGTCACCGGCTCGTCACGGACCTCCGGACGGTTCCACGGCCGCGGCCAGGCGTCGTGGGGGATCACCTCGAAGGGCTGGTCGTGCTGTTTCGCGGCCGGGGTGCGCAGGTGGTGGGTGCCTCCGCGGAGTACGGCGAACGCCTGCCCGCGGCTGAACTTGATGTCCAGGACCTGGGTGACGTACCAGCCGCAGTACGCCGTGACCGAGCGGCCGGGTTCGATCCGCAGCGTGAGGCGAGGGTGGCGGGCCAGGAGCGGGTGCAGTCCAGCACCGAAGGCGGACCAGTCGAACATCTTGTCGGGGTGGGTGTAGTCGACGCCCATTCCCCCTCCGACGTTCACCTCGGCCAGAGGTGCCGCGCGTTCCTGAGCCCAGCCTTCGGCCCAGGTCAACGTCGTGTCGATCAGGGCCAGTTGGTCCTGGGCCTGGAGTCCGCTGGCCAGGTGGAGGTGCAGGCCGCGCCATCGGATGCCCGGCGCGGAGGCGATCAGCTCCAGGCAGCGGTCCAGCTGCGCGGGATCCATGCCGAAGGGGCTGGGTCGGCCGCCCATGGCGAGGGCGACATGGCCGAGGTCGACGGGCAGGTTGACGCGCAGGAGGGCATCGGTGCTCCGGTCGCCCAGCAGGCTGGTGAGGAGACGCAATTCGTGTTCGCTCTCGATGTGCAGGCGCTCCACTCCGGCTTCCAGGCCCCGGACCAGCTCCGTCTGCGTCTTGCCGGGACCTCCGAAGGCGATCGGGACCTCGGGGGCGAGCACACGGACGTGACTCAGTTCGCCGCCGGAGGCCACCTCGAATCCGTCGACGAGCGCGGCCAGCGCCTGCAGGATTCGGGGATCGGAGTTGGCCTTGGTCGCGTACAGCAGTTCGACGCGTTCCGGCAGCGCGGCCCGGATCGCGTGCACGTGCTCGCGCAGCGCCGGGAGGTCGTAGACGTACGCGGGCAGGTCGTCGTCGGTCAGCCGGGCGACGTGGTCGAGCAGGGCGGGCCTCACCGGACCACCTCGCGGGGGAAGTCCGCGCCGAGGGGACTGGGCAGGGGCACGTAGGTGGCGTGCCGGTCGGCCTTGCGGGACCAGCGCAGGAGGAGATTGGCCTTGGCGGGCAGCGGTACGCCGGACAGCAGGGCGCGCAGGCGTGGCGGTTCGGCGGCGGTGCGGGCGTAGGCGTCGAGGCGGTCACGGACCAGGCCCCACAGGGCGGGTTCCAGTGTCGGGTCGAGGTCGGCCAGGGCGTTGAGCACTTCGGCGGTGTGGTTGACCAGGAGGCAGTAGGCGACCCGGTTCCAGCCGCGTTCGGGGTCGTAGGTGAGGGGGCCCCGGACGTCCTCGGGCAGGGCGGCGAGGGTGTTCCGGTGGTGGTCGGGCAGGAGCTTGGTTCCCTCCAGGTCACGGAAGAGCATCTGTGCCGGCATGCCGTCGGGATGCACACCGACGACGACGTTCTGCAGGTGGGGTTCCAGGACCACGCCGTGTTCGAAGTATGCGGCCAGCACCGGTGGCAGCAACAGGCTCAGGTACCTCTCCCACCAGGCAAGGACGTCCCCGGCGCCACGGGCGAGCAGATGGGAGACGTGGGCCGCGCTGGAAGGGTACTCGTCCGCCACCGCGGCGGCGAGCAGGGGTGTCACCCCGGGACGCAGATGGTGGCGCAGGCCGGAGCGGACGATGACGCCGAGCCCCTCAAGGAGGGAGGTGTCGCCATCGGTGTCGAGGGTGCGGTAGCCGGGCTCGGCCAGGAGCGCGCATCCCGGGAAGCGGCCGGCGAGTCCGGCGAAGACGGGCTGGAGCAGCCGGTTGAGGGCGACGGCTCCGGACAGCTCGTAACGTGCATGCTTCCGCACGCAGTTGGTGAGGCGGACGTTCAGGCTGAACTTCAGGAAGGTGTCGGTGCCGGGGTGGTACAACGTGCGCACCGATGCGGTCGGCACCAGCTCGGGTCCACTCGCGCCGGTGTCGATGACGTCTCCGGCGGACACTGCCTCCCGTAGCCGGTCGTGGTCCTGGAGCAGCCGGTACTGCCAAGGGTGCACCGGCAGTATCACGAATCCCGGGTCGGCCGCCGGACACAGCGCATCCATCTCCCGCAACTCACCCTCCTGACAAGCGCGATGGCGGCGCACGGCCAGATAGCGCAGAGGGAAGCGTCCGCCGGTTTCCGGGCCGTACGCCAGCCAGTCCGCCGGGTCGCCGGTGCGGGACTTGGGTGTGGGGTGGAAGCGATGGCCGAACACCAGGGACTGTTCCGAGGCTACGTACGGGTCCGGGTCCGGCGTGACGTCCGCCCGCTCCTCCAGTGTGGTGCGGATCGTCTCGCGGCTGTCGGCGACCTGGCTCAGGAACTCTTCGTTGGCGAGGCCGGTGCGTAGTGCCAGTTCGTCGTGGACGTATTCGGCCAGCTCCCGCCAGCCCACCGTGCCCCATGAGGCGTTCTCGAGTCGCTGCACCGGGCCCTGGAAGCGGTGCGCTCCGATCAGCGAGACCCGGCGCAGCGGGGCACGCAGCAGGATGCCCCGGCGGGGCAGTCGTAGCAGGAGGTGGTCGTCGTCGACAGTGACCTGATGTTCGGGGGCTGAGACCTCGCGGATCAGGCAGTTGAGCAGTGTGTGGGCGGTGACGGTGTCGGCTGTCCGCATCGGATCGCCGACCGATCCGGAGACGAGGCTGGTGTGGGGGGCGGTGCCGGTGGTCATTCGGTCACTCCAGTGCTACGGCGGTTCCTGTCGGATTTCAACGGCACGTGGCCAGAGGGTTGGGGACGGGTGTCCACTGCGCCTTGCCCGGTTTCTCGGCCAGGCGCATGGCGATGGTCGCCTTCAGCGGCATCGTGTCGCCGAAGAACGCCGCCGCGTCCTCCTGATCGGGCAGGCCGGCGTACACGCGGCGGCCGACCTCGGCCACCGCGCCCCACAGCGCCCGGGGATCGGCCGCCCGCGTCCGGCTGAGGACGTCGACCAGCTCGCTGAAGACCCCGCTGACAAGGCCGCCGAACAGCTTCGTACGCAGTGCGCCCATGTCGTCGCCCGCGCGGGTGCCGAGCAGCGGCGGCAGCGGGAAGCCGCAGCGGGCCAGACGGCGCGGGCTGACCCGTACGCCGTCCAGGTCCCGGTACAGCACCCGCACCGGCCGCCCGTCCCGCAGCACGACCAGGGTGTTCTGGCCGTGTGCCTCCAGCGCCACCCCCATGGACAGCAGTGTCAGCGCGGGCGGCAGGATGAGCCCGGCGAAGTCGGCCAGCCAGCGCACCGGGTCGCCCGACACCACGGCGGCTCCGGTCGCGTGCACGGCGGTGAGCGGAACCGCGATCTCCGCGGGATCGAGGTAACACTCGGCAGACTCGCGGATCATCGCCGCCAGGCTCGCGGAGGGCTGCCCGTCCACCCGCACCGCTCCGCCGCCCAGCTCTTGCAGTACACGCAGGCCGGCGCCGTATCCGGCCTTGTCGATGACGGCCGCGACCAGGTCGGACAGCAGGGGCCCGTCGGCGACCTCGGCCGGGGAGATGGTGCGTCGGTAGTTGGTGACCTGGACGTCGAGGGCCGTCTTGATGTGACAGCCCGGCAGGGTGTCCAGCGGGGCGAGTGTGCGCAGCGACAGGAGCGGCCGCGCCGGGATCGTCTTCTCCATGACGGCCAGGCCGGGGTGGTGCGCGAGTACGTGGTCGCGCTGCCAGGGGTGCAGTGGGAGGAGGATCGTGTCGCCGTCGCGCAGTCGCCACGGCCAGTCGCCGGTCCCCTGCCAGCGGTCGGCCGGGACACGGAGCAGCGCGAGCGGGACGACGGGGTGGTGCTCGGGAGCGTAGGAGAGCACGTCGGCGATCGACATGCCGGTGCGCGTCCGGCAGCAGGGATGTTGCGGGTGACCGTCGACCACGGCCTGCTCAGCGTCCGCCGAGTCCTTCGGCAGGACCGTCCGGTCAGCGTTCGCGGCCCTTGCCAGGGCCAGGTTGACCACACTGTTGTCCAGCTCGGCCGCGAGACGCTGCGCAGCAGGGGTACACAGGCCCAGCTGCGCCAGCAGCTCCACCGGCCCACGGATCGGTCCCTTCGGACCCGATACGGTGAAGTCGTCGGGCACCTCGGCGAACGGTCGCGCACGTGACTCGGCCGCGCGGAGCGAGCCACCCCGCTGCAGTCCGACCACCAGGGCGCCGGACTCCCGGCGGCGCCCGGTCACGCCAGGCACGGGTTCTCGTACAAAGGCACCCCACAGCCGGCCCAGCACGGTGGCTCGTGCTCCGGGCAACGCGGCCGTGAAGGGCTCCACCAGGTCCGGGCGGGTGCGACGTAGTTCATCAATGGGCATGGGTGTCCCAGGTGCTCTCGGTGGGAGGCTTGTCGGGTGGTGCTCCGGTGGCGCCGGCCGTGCAACCGACGCTACGGGACGGCGATCAAACGGACTGCCAGAGCACATACAGCGGGAATCCCGTGCTCCTCACGTGAAGCGTCGTCCGCCCTGGCCACTCACCGGATTCCGCCGAGTGGATATTCATTTCGTGTGGTCCGCCCCTGGACCAGACTCCGGACCTCACCTGGGAGATCACACACCAGCGTCCGTGGCCTTAACCCTCGGCTCACTCCCCGCTGTCAATGTCCTGGATGTTGCTCTCGCGCCGCGCTTCGACGGTTACGCCGACCGTGGAGAATCACCGGCTCGGGGGAGGTTCCGGCGTTTGCCCGAGAGCTTTCGGCCGAGGTCTGTGAGCCTTTCGGCATGCGTGTCTTGCTGATCGAGGACGACGACCGGGTGGCCGGACCGTTGACGGAGGGACTGCGCCGTTTCGGGCTCACCGTGGAACACGCCAGAACCGGGGCCGACGGCCTCGCCGCGCCGGAGGCGGAGATGGTGCTGCTGGACCTGGGGCTGCCCGACATGGACGGCATCGACGTCTGCCGGGCCCTGCGCTCCCGCTCGACCGTGCCGATCATCATGATCACGGCCAGGGACGACGAGGTGGACCGGGTGCTCGGCCTCGAACTGGGCGCGGACGACTACGTCTCCAAGCCCTTCGGCGTGCGGGAGCTCGTCGCCCGGATCCGTGCCGTCACCCGCCGCGCCCGCCCCGCAGCGCTGGACCCCCACGCTGCGGAACCCGAGCCCTCGCACGACCTGGCAGAACCGCCCGGGCCGTCCCATATCCAGCGGATCGGCCCGCTGACCATCGACCGCCGCACCCGGCAGGTACACCTCCACGCGACACCCCTCGCCCTCGCGCCCAAGGAGTTCGACCTGCTCGTCTGCCTCGCTGAAGACCCCGGAGCCGTCTACTCCCGCCGACAGATCCTCGACACGGCGTGGGAACCGCACTTCTTCGGCCCGACCAAGACCCTGGACGTCCACATCGCCGCGCTGCGCCGCAAACTCGGTGACTCGTCCTGGATCGAGAACATCCGCGGAATCGGCTTCCGCCTGGTCCCCCCGGCACACGCCGACACCACGTCCGCCGCAGCGGCCGCGCGCGGCGGAGGACCAGGGCTCCGGTGACGCGCCGCATCCTGCTCAGCCACCTGAGCCTCATACTGCTCGTCCTGCTCGCGCTCGAAGTGCCGTTCGGACTCTTCTACGCCCACAGTGAGCTGTCCCGTTTCTCGCATTCCGCGCAGCAGGAAGCGACGACACTCGCCGAGGTCTGCGAGGACAAGATGGAGCACGGGCTGACAGCCGACCTGCCCGAACTGGCCCGCGCGTACGGGCAGCGAACCGGCAGCCGCGTACTCGTCGCCGACCGCGAGGGCACCGTCCTCACCGACACCGCTGCACTCGACCCGGTCGGTGAGGGCCTGTCCGCCGAGCCGGACATCTCCTCCGCGCTTCGCGGTCGGCCCGCAGTCAGCACCCGCACGGACCCGTCCACCACCGGCGAGGTCCTCCTCGTCACCGTACCTGGCGGTTCCAACACCACCGTCGCCTGTGTGGTGCGCACGGTGTACGCGCTGGGCCCGGTCACGGCGAAGGTCCGTGCCACGTGGCTGGTCCTCGCCATCGTCGGGCTCGGGGTCCTGGCCGCCGTCTCCCTGATCGGCTTCGCGCTCGCCCGCTCGATCACCCGTCCCGTCCAAGCTCTGGAACGCGCGACCGCGCAACTCGCCGAAGGGCGGATCACCGATCCGCCGGCCACCGATCACGGGCCGCCGGAACTACGCCGGCTCGCCGCCTCGTTCACGACGACCGCGAACCGGCTCCAGCACCTGCTCCGGGCTCAGCAGGCGTTCGCCTCCGAAGCCTCCCACCAGCTGAAGACCCCCCTGACCTCACTGCGTCTGCGCCTGGAGAACTTCGAGCCGCACCTCGCCCCCTGCGCCCGGAGCAGCCTCGACGCAGCGCTCGGAGAGCTCGAGCGGCTCAGCCGTATGGTGCAGGGGCTGCTTGCGCTCGCCCGGCTGGAGAACTCCGCGATCAGGCCGGAGGCCGTCGATCTGGGCGCCGTCGTCGCCGATCGCACCGCCATCTGGACGGCCTTCGCCGACGAACAGCAGGTCGACATCATCGCCTCAGGCGCGACAGACATGTGCGTGTGGGCGGTCCCCGGAGCCCTGGAGCAGATCATCGACAACCTGCTCTCCAACGCACTGCGCGTGTCCCCGCCGGGATCCGCCATCACCCTGGCAACCGTCACCACCCCTGTGGAAGGCGGTCGCACCCCGCCCATGGCCGAGCTGCATGTGATCGACCAAGGGCCCGGCATGTCCGAGGCCGAACGGCACAGAGCCTTCGACCGGTTCTGGCAAGCCCCTGATGCCGACCACGACGGCACGGGCCTCGGCCTGCCGATGGTCAGGCAGCTCACCCGCGCCAGCGGTGGTGAGGTTGCGCTGGAGGCGGCCCCCGGTGGTGGGCTCGACGCCGTCGTCCGCCTCCGGTGCACCCCGAGCCACAATCACCGAGAGCACCCGTCTGCAGCCGGGAAGACCATGTCGCCTGGCTGACCGACCGCCGCGCCGCCTTGGCAGCGGAGCGTGTTCTGCCCTGCGGGCCACTTCCGGCGGCCAGGTCGCCGACCCGGGGAAATGGAGAACTCCCGCTGGATTATCTAGGGTCAGCACGTGGCTTCGATCGTGGTGTGCGAGGACGACGCGGCGGTCCGCGACGTCCTCAAGCGCGCGCTCGAGCACGACGGCCACAGGGTCGCAGTCACTTCTACCGCGGACAGCCTGCTGCGGCACCTTGAGCCGGTCCCTCACCTGGTCGTCCTCGATCTAGGGCTCCCGGACGCTGACGGTCGCGATGTCTGCTTGGCGCTGCGGGCTCGCGGCGTTGATGCCCCGGTGCTGATGCTCACCGCCCTGGACGGCATGCATCACAAGGTGGGCGGCTTCGAGGCGGGAGCCGACGACTACATGACGAAACCGTTCGACATCCCGGAGTTGCTGGTGAGGGTCCGCGCCCTGCTACGCAGAACGACCGCCACCACCCCGCCAAAGGGTGTCGTTCTCGATCCGGCGAAACACGTCGTGATCCACGGTTCGGCAAGCGAGAGCCTGACGCCGACCGAGTTCCGGTTGTTGGGCAGGCTCATCGCCTCACAGGGCGACGCCGTACGCCGGCACGCCCTCGTCGCTGCCGGTTGGCCGCATGGCGCGCAGGTCAGCGACAACACCCTTGACTCCTTCGTTCGCCGGCTGCGGACCAAACTCGGTGCGCTGGGTGTTGCCGATCGCCTGGCGACGGTCCGTGGGGTGGGCTATCGATGGGAATGACGGGCTTCCGTGGGAGGGTCGTCGCGCTTGCAGTTCTGATCGCGACAGCAGTGGCAGCAGTGCTGGTGGTGGTCTCGCACGTGTTGCTGAGCCGGGTGACCGACGCCGACGCGAACGCTCTGGCGCATACGCGAGCAGAGGCAGTGGCGGCGAACGTAACCGTACGCCGTGGCCACGTCGTGCTGCTCGAGAACGGCAACGAAGCGCTCGACACGGTCTCGTGGGTGTACGCCGATGGGCACCTCATTGACGGGATCGTGCCGGGCAGCGTCCTTGACCGCGTCGAGGCATTTGCCGACTCCGGGCGGTCCCGGACCACCACGGTCGGCAGATACCTCCTGTATGCCCAGCCGATCCGGCTCGAAGGCCACCGCGTCGTGGCGGTCGTGAGGGTGGATCTGACGCCGTACGAGACGTCGGAGCAGCGCAGCCTGGCGATGTCGCTCATCTTGGGTGGCATCACGATCCTGATCGCAGGCGTCGTCGGATACCTGGTGGTGGGTCGTGCGTTGCGGGTGGTTCACGAAATGGCCGCTCTTGCCGACGACTGGGGCGACCACGAACCCGGGCGCCGATTCAACCTCGGCGTTCCCCGCGATGAATTCGGGGAACTCGGGCGAACTCTCGATCGCCTGCTTGACCGCATAGACAACGCGTTGGCGGACGAGCGCCGACTCACCGATGAGATCGCCCACGAGTTGCGGACGCCCTTGACGGCACTGCAGGGCGAGGCACAGTTGGCGCAACTGTCCGGTCATCATCTGGCACCGGAGTCTGTTCTGACCGAGGTCGACCGCCTGAACACGGCGATCACGACGATTCTGAGCGCCGCCCGGACACGGATCGACGGCGGTACCCGCTGCGATCTCAGGACGGCGGCGCGACAGGCGATCGCTGGTCGCTCCGTCGAACTCGCCATCCCGACCAACGTCGATGTCGCCGTGGCAGGCGAACTCGTCGTGGCTGTGTTGTCGCCCCTACTGGAGAACGGCCTGCGGCATGCGACTTCGCGCGTTTGGGTCACGGCGCGCATCCAGCCCCAGGGCGCCGTGATCGATGTCCTCGACGATGGCCCAGGGTTCGATCCGGCGGAGGTCGATCGGGTCTTCGAAGCCGGCGTGACCAGCAGCAACGGGCACGGGTTGGGGCTGGCCGTGGTAAGGCGCCTCGCCGCGTCCGCGGGGGTGGCGGTCCGGGCGATGGCGGATGGTCACGGTCGCGTCGAAGTGACCTTCCCCACGCCATAGGCGACTGCGTAGTCAGGTTGTGTGCAGGTTGGCCGAGCAAACCTCCCTGCATGACAACGACAAGCGAAGCCCGCACACGCCGCCGTGGGCGGCTGATGCTGAACAAGGTTCCCGAGGTCACCATCTGGTTCTGGGTGATCAAGATCCTGTGCACGACCGTCGGTGAGAGTTTCGCCGACTGGATCAACATGAAGCTGGGCGTCGGCCTGGTGAACACGGCCTGGATCTTCACCGCGGTGTTCGTGATGGTTCTGGGCGTCCAGCTGCGCCTGAAGAGGTATGTCCCGTTCCCGTACTGGCTGACCGTGGTCGTTGTCAGTGTCACGGGCACGCTGTACACCGACATCCTCACCGACCACCTCAACGTACCGCTGTGGATCAGCTCCGCCGTGTTCTCGGTCCTGCTTGCCGTGGTCTTCGGCGTGTGGTGGCTGCGCGAGCGCACCCTCTCGATCCACTCGGTCACGACGCTGCCGCGTGAGTCGTTCTACTGGCTCGCCGTTCTCGTCACCTTCGCGCTCGGCACCGCGACCGGCGACTGGACCCTCGAGCTCACCGGCTGGAGCCCGGGAGTCTCGGTCCTGCTGCCGCTCGGCCTCATCGCGGCGATCACACTGCTGTGGAAGTTCGGCGCGAACCCGGTGCTGTCCTTCTGGCTCGCCTACATCCTGACCCGCCCCCTCGGTGCCAACATCGGCGACTGGCTCGCCTCCCCGAAGGTCGCTCAGCCGGGCGAGCCGACCGGCCTCGCGCTGGGTACCTTCACCACCAGCCTGATCTTCCTCGGCCTGATCCTGGCGACTGTCATCTACCTGACGGTGACGCGCTCCGACGTGACCGAGACCTACGAGGCCACGCACACCCCGCAGGCCACCGCCAACCCGCACAGGGAGCGCATCGCTCTGGCGGGCTTCGGCCTCCTCGCCGTCGCCACCGGGGGCCTGCTGGTCTGGGCGCACAGCCAGCCGCACGTCGGCCCTGCGCCGGAGACCGACGCCACCTCCACAGTTCACCTCCCCCCCGGCCAGGCAGTGAAGAAGTTCCCGCCCGCGAAGGTCGACGCTCTGAAGGCACTCGCCTCGACCTCGCTCAAGGACGCACGGTCGGGGAACGCGACCGGGGCCCACTCCGCCGCCCAGTCGCTGCGTGATCTCTGGGATGCGGACCAGGCCTCGTTGCAGCCGCTGGACAACACCGGCTGGACGTTCATCGACGCCCAGATGGACCAGGTCCTGAAGACCTTCGGCATCGACCACCCGAACCCGCCGATGTCGCCGGCCCGGCAGGAGGCCGAACTCAACACCCTCCTCACAGACATGCGTTGACAGATCGGATCTACGCCGGGATCGCTGTCGCCGTCGGCGCGCTGCAAACCTCGGCGACAAGGCAAGGAGAGCAGTCGCCGGCCTTGACGGGCCTGCCCTTGAAGCCGGTTCGCGCCGAGCGGCGCGAACCGGCTTCAACCGTCAGCCGTGTTCACTCAGCCCCGGCGGCGGGCGTTCAGGGCCAGGCCGACGCCGACCGCTACACCGACGCCGGCATACAGCGGGCCGCATCGTCGTCGACGCGCGGGCGCTGCGGGAGCGGCGGCCGGAGTCGTCTCCGTGCCGCGCCGCGGCATGGCTGCTTCCCGCAGCGTGAGCACGGTTCCAGCCCCGCCGTCACCGGCTCCCGGCACAAGCCGACCGTGGAAGAGGAGCAGGGGGCCCGCGGTGTGCCGGCTCTGTGCGGGGCCGGGCGCGCTCCCCCAATCGGGAGACACAGCCCGCTGCGCCGTAGTACGGCTCAGGAGCACGGCTCGGTCCCGGTACCTCGAGAAACCTTCTGGCCTTGCGCGAAGAACCGGTGTCGACGTCCGGCCCCGGGCGATACAGGCGGTGCCGGGCGACGAGTTCGAGGGTCACCGCCACCGCAACGGCCTGTACGGCCATGAGCGCGATGAGGACGAACAGCTGCACCGCTCCGGCCAGCAGAGGGCCGGCTCCTCCCACTGAACGCGAACTGCCGCCTCGGCTGCCGTCGATCGGTCTGCTTGCTCCCGCGGGCCCTTCCAGCCGGTAGCCGTGTCCCCGCAGGGTGGTGATCCGGGGCAGGCGGCACGGACGGGTGAGCGCGTCGGCGGCCTGGGTCAGGCGGCGTCGCAGTCCGGCCATGGTGACGTCTAGGGTCTTGGCGGAGCCGAACCAGTTCTCCACGTTCACCCTGCTGCTTCCGGTCAGGCCAAGTGACGGCGACGACTCCCTGTCGGCGACCGAGTGAGCACGGGACTCGTACGCGTTACGGCCGGTGCTCTCTGCCCTCCCGACGCTCGTGACCGGCACAACAGGAACCGGGCGTGTGCTGGTGCTTCGGCGGCGCGACTGCGGTGCCGACGTGCACCGCGCAGTGCGCCCAGTGCGCGCTGTCCACCATGTGGTCGCTGTCGGAAGCGGCGTTGACGAGGCTGGCGCAGCACAGGGCCAGCAGCAGCCCGCCCGCCACGAAGGGCAGACTCCGGCGCGCGGGAGGCGGGGCCAGCAGGGCCCGCACCCGCTGGGGCACCACACCGCCGGTCACGGCCATGACGAGGGGATGCGGCGCCCCGGCCGAGGCCAGGGCCGCGCGCCCGACGGCTTGGGCGACGATCTTGCGGTCACCGACACGCTCGGCGGCCTCCTCGTCGGCCCAGCGCTCCAGGAGGAAGCCGCCGGCGACGGTCAACGGCCGAAGCAGCGGGTTCAAGGCCGCCGTGAGCCGCCACACGCTCTGGAAGAGGTGGTGACGGCCGCGTAGATGCGCCCGCTCGTGCGCGAGCAGGGCCTCGCGCTCGCCGTCGCCGAGACAGCGCAGCATTCCCCGGGAGACCACGATGCGTCCCGGCGCGCCGGGCAGCGCGAAGGCCAGCGGGGCGTCGTCGTCCACCACCGCCAGCTCCGTGTGCCCCGGAAGGTGGGCGCATTCCCGCCGTGCCCGCACGAGGTGACGGACCTGCCGTACGGAAGCGACGACCAGCGAGGCGACGCCGACGACCAGCACCAGGGCGCTCACGGCCGCGACGATGCGGTGCACCGGGTCCTCGGCGCGCAGCGCGGCAACGGACCACTGGCCCTCGGCGGCGACCTCAGGAACCTGAGCCACGCCGGTGAAGGCCAGCAGGGCGAGTGCCCCCGCCCAGCCGATGGCCGTCACGAGCGCTGCACAGGCCAGGGCCCAGGCGGCGGGACGCGGGGGCAGACGGCGCGCGAGCCGCGGTCCCAGCACGGCGAGCACGACCGTGACGATGAACGGGACGTAGACGCTGACCAGCATTCGGCTCACCGCTTCCCGCGGGAGCGCTCACCCTCAGCGGGTGTTTCGTCGTGCCCTGACAGCAGCTGGTACAGCAGGTGCTCGTCATGCGCCGAAAGCTCCGAAACGAAGCGGGCCAGCACCGCCTCGCGGTCGGAACCCCCCTCGAGCAACGAGTGCATGTGATGGGCGGTGTGGGACGCCTCGTCGCGGGCCGGCTCGTAGGCATATCCGCGGCCCTCGCGGTGCCGCACGAGCATGCCCTTCTCATGAAGCCGGGTCAGGATGGTCAACACGGTCGTGTAGGCCAAGTCGTCCGGCAGTCGCTCCCGCACCTGGCGGGCGGTCAGAGGTCCCTCGGCCGCCCAGAGAGCGGCCAGAACATCACCTTCCAGCTCACCGCGCGCCCGCCTGCCGGTCAGTCCTCGTGTCTGCTCGTGCCTCTGGTCCTCCACCGTCCGCCTTCCTTCGTCCGCGTCGCTACAGGCTACCCGGCGGCCAACTACTACTTGTAGGAGGTATGCTCCGGAATTCAAACCTCGGACTACTACATCTCGTAGAGTTCCGTCGCTCCCTTCATGTGCGGAGGAAAGCCCATGCCCCACGCCGGAAGCACGGCGTCCGAACTCGCCCACGCGGGCTTGATTCCGCAGCAGCGAGCCAGGACGCCCCACGCGGGGCGGATCGTGGTCGTCTCCGCGAGCGTCGGAGCCGGTCACGACGGCGCGGCCGCCGAACTCACCCGACGGCTTGCGGCGGACGGCTTCACGGTGGACCGGTTCGATCTGCTGGATCTGCTGCCGGTTCACCTGGGCCGTGCCGTGCAGGAGGGGTACCACCGGATGCTCGTCCGGGCCCCGTGGGCCTACCAGAGGATCTACTCGACCACCGAGCGCGCCGGCGGCGGTGGCCCGCTCGCTCGAGCACTGCTCCGCACGGCCGAGGCCCGGGTACTGCGTGCCCTCCCTCCGGGAACGGGAGCGGTCGTCTCCACCTATCCGGGGGCGAGCCGGGTGCTGGGCAATCTGCGCCTGAAGGGACGTCTGGGTGTTCCTGTCCTGACGTATCTGACCGATTTCTCGGTGCATCCGCTCTGGGTGGCGAACGGCGTCGACGTCCATCTGGCGGCCCATGCCATACCCGCCGGCCAGGCGCGGGCCGCAGGGGCCGGGGACGTGCGGGTGTGCGGCCCGGTCACCGATCCCCGGTTCCGGCCCTGCGACGTGGAACAGCGCGCACGCGCGCGGAAGACGTTCGGGCTGCCGGAGCGAGTTCCGCTCGCCCTTCTGGTCGCGGGGTCCTGGGGGGTCGGCCCGGTCCGTCAGGTGGCCCTGGAACTGCGCGACTGCGGCGCCGCCGTCCCGGTGGTCGTGTGCGGCCGGAACGAAGCCCTGGCCGAGCAGCTGCGGACGGACGGGATCGAGTACGCCTTCGGCTGGGTCGACAACATGCCCGGCCTGATGCACGCGGCGGACGTCCTCGTGCAGAACGCCGGCGGGCTGACCTCCCTGGAGGCGTTCGCCACGGGCCTTCCCGTCGCCAGCTACCGCTGCATACCGGGGCACGGGCTGACCAACGCGGCCGCCCTGGACGAGGCGGGCGCGGCCGTGTGGATCCGTGACCCGGCCGATCTCAAAACGGTGCTGTCCGACCTGATCGACGGCCCGCTCGGGCAGCAACAGCGCGCGACCGGCCTCGCCCTGTTCGCCCGGAACCCGCAGGGCGGTCCGGCCGCCGAGATAGCACGCGTACACCGAACGGGCGTCCAGGACGGGAACCAGAAGTCCCCGCCGCGGCGACGGCGGCGCGCCACGCGCCGGCTCGCCGCCACCACCGCGGTCGCGTCCGCTGTATGGGCCTGCGCCGTCGGCACGGGAATGGCAACGACGTACGGCGGTCCGGGCCTCATGCACACCATCGGGCGGGGCCTTGATCTGAGCAGCTTCACGGGACACCACCCGCACGGGAGTCACCACTCGTGAACGCCACCCGGACACTGCGCTCGGCAGCCATCGCGGCCCTGCCCGCGCTCGCCGCCGTCCACGCCGCCCCCGTGATCTCCACCTTCGGCCCGCTGCGCAACCGCCTCATGCCCCGCCTGTCGGGCCAGGGCCGCCCCGACCACGTCGCCCTGACCTTCGACGACGGGCCCGATCCCCTGTCCACCCCGCACTTCCTGCGGCTGCTCGCCGACCGCCGGGTGCAGGCCACGTTCTTCCTGCTCGGCAGCGAGGCGCGACGCTTCCCCGGCCTGGTCGGAGAGATCGCGGCAGCGGGCCACGAGATCGGCATCCACGGCTGGGCGCACCGCCCCCTGCTCCTGCGCGGCCCGCGCGCCACCTTGGACGACTTCGCCCGGGCGCGCGATCTCGTCGCCGACCTCACCGGACGGCAGCCCAGGCTCTTCCGGCCCCCGTACGGCGTCATGTCCACCGCCGCCCATGTCGCCGCCCGCCGGCTCGGGCTCGCCCCTGTGCTGTGGACCTGCTGGGGAGAGGACTGGACGGCACGCGCCACCCCGGAGTCCGTACACCGCACCGTCACGGCTGATCTGGCCGGCGGCGGCACCATCCTCCTCCACGACTCCGACTGCACCTCCGCACCCGGAGCCTGGCGCTCCGCCCTCGGCGCGCTCCCCCGGATCCTCGACACGTGCGAGGATCGGGGCTACTCGGTCGGCCCGCTGCGCGACCACGGGTGGCGGCCAGCCGGAAGCGCGCCGACGGGAACACCCCTCACGCCCGCATCGTCCACAGTTCCGTAGACGGTCCACTTCGCTGTAGTCAATCGCTGCCGTCCGCTCCGGACGCCCGCACGCTCCCAGAGAAGGGCCTGGTCCGCATGACCCCACCGCTGCACTTCACGACCCAGCTCGCCGTGAACGTGCTCGACGCCCAGTCGCTACTGGCCGCCTTCGGCGTGCTGGGCGTCGGCGTGGTGCTGTTCGCCGAGACGGGACTGCTGGTCGGATTCTTCCTCCCCGGCGATTCCCTGTTGTTCACCGCCGGCCTGCTGTGCACCGGAGCGGCGGACCGGCCCGTGAAGCTGTCCCTCGCACCACTGCTGGCCGTGGCGGCCGTCGGCGCACTGGCCGGGGCGCAGTGCGGATTCATGATCGGCCGCAAGGCCGGCGGGGCTCTGATTTCCCGCAGCCGCTCGCCGCGGTTGCACGAGGGAGTCAAGCGGGCCGAGGAACTGCTGGAGCGATACGGGCACGCGAAGGCGGTCGTACTGGCCCGGTTCATCCCGGTGGTGCGCACGGTCCTCAACCCGATCGCGGGCGCACTGGAGGTCCCCACGCGGACGTTCACCCTGTGGCAGGTGGTCGGCGGGTTGGTCTGGTCGATGGGAATCATCCTGGCCGGGTACGCGCTGGGCTCCTCGATCCCCAACGTCGACCACTACCTGCTGCCGATGGTCGCGCTGATCGTCGTCGTGTCGCTGACCCCGCTTCTCCTGGAGTTTCTGCGCGGCCGCCGGTCCGCCAAGCCGAAGGAAGGGCAGCGGTGATCCTTCTCTGTACGGGATCGGCCACCGAAGCTCCTGGTGTGAGGGTGGCGGTGTCCGAGGGCAAGTCGACAACCCAGGCCGCAGCGGTCTCCGTCGCGAGCCCCGCCGGGCTCGTCGCGTCGGCGCCGACCCCCGTGCCGCAACCCCGCTCCAAGGACCGGTCACGACGGCTCACCGGCACGCCCCTGGGCCGCCTCGCTCCCACCGTATGAGCCGCCGCGACCTCTCTCGGCGTGCCGCGGCCGCCGGCCTGGGCGGGGTGATCCTGTTCGCCGCTCTGGCCGCACTCGTCGTCGGCCATACCGGCCCACTCGGGCTTGACGACCGGTTCCTTTCCTGGTCGGTGCGGCACCGCCCCCACGCGGCGCCAGCCGTGGCTCGCGGGGTGACCGCCACCGGAACCGGCGTCATCCCGTACGTCCTTGCCCTGGTGGCCGGCCTGGTTGCGGGCCGCACGGCCCGGCAACGACTGCGGGCCGTGGCGCTGTGCGTTGCCTTTCTGGCTCTGGGGCAGATGCTGCGGTTCGGCGTGATGGAACTGGTACACCGTGCACGCCCGCCGCGGACGGAGTGGGCCACGCACGCCACAGGCTTCGCCTTTCCCTCGGGCCACAGCACCACGTCGGCCATGACTGCCGGGCTTCTGGTAGCGGTCGTCAGCCTCCGTGCCCCGCGCGGAGCGACGGCCCTCCGGCTCGCCACCGGCTGCTGGGCCGTGTCGGTCGGACTGACCCGGATCTACCTGGGCGTGCATTGGTTCACCGACGTCATCGGCGGCTGGTTGTTCGCCACCGGCTGGCTGGGGCTGTGCCTGTGGGCAGTCGCCCGATGGCTTCCCGAATCATTCGTCGCGGGGACAGCCCGCGCTCCCGCGGAGTCGACGGATGACCACGCGCCCGAAGCTCCTGGTCGTTGACGACGATCACGCCCTGCGGGACGTGCTGCGCCGCGGCCTCGCCGAGGAGGACTCCGACCCCGTGCTCGCCACCAACGGTGCCACCGCCCTACGGCTGAGCAGCGCGGATGTGGCGGCGGCCGTTGCGGCGCCAGGCCCACAAGTGGCTCACTTTTGATACGCCGTCGGAGGGGCAGGGTTCGGCCGTCGCCGAGAGGGGGTTGACAGCCAGCGAAGCCTGGCTGTGCTTCGGCCTCGTCCAGTGGCGGCTCTGGACGGCCGTTGCCGGCGGCCTGCCGACGCCGGGTGCGCGCCCGGGCCAGGTCGCGGGACGCGTGATGACCGCGGCGTGGGTCGGTGGCTGAGCGGTGATCAACGGTTACGACCGGCAGTGTCCCGAGCTGGGGCATCCCCTGGGCCTGGCGGCGGCTTCGGCACCACTGAGCCGGGGTGACGTGTCGGCGAAG
Organism: Streptomyces sp. NTD91; assembly: GCF_059510455.1. Classification (NCBI taxonomy): domain Bacteria; kingdom Bacillati; phylum Actinomycetota; class Actinomycetes; order Kitasatosporales; family Streptomycetaceae; genus Streptomyces; species Streptomyces sp. NTD91. Next base: position 2,464 of record NZ_JCAJZW010000021.1, on the reverse strand, counting down.
GACTGGACCGTGGCCGGCAAGTTCACCTGGTGCGGGGACGGCCGTCGCGGCGTCCACCCGGCACGGCACAACTAACGGGCGGCCTGCGTTGCGGCTGCGGGTTCGGCCGTCAGCAGCGGACGCAGCGCGCCTCGGCTCAGGTCCGTGACCAGCGGCCTGGCCCAGCGGCGCAGGGCCAGGCTGGTGAAGTAGGCGACGGGCAGCGCGAGGAGCACGGAACCGAGGACGTCGTGGGGGTAGTGAGCGCCGACGTAGACCCGGGTGAAGCCCTCCACCACGCCGAAGACCGCCGCGATCGCGCTTAGGCGACGGTCCAGCAGGAACAGGGCGGCCACCGTCGCGGCGGCCACGGTGCTGTGCCCGCTCGGGAAGGCGTAGTCCGAGGGTGCCGGGCAGGCATCGACGAAGTAGGCATGAGGCATCGACCGGCAGGGCCGCACCTCGCCGACGATCTTCTTGACCACCTCGGCCACGGCGAAGGCGGTCACGACGGCGACCGGCGCGGCCAGAGCGACGGTCATCGTCTGCGTACCGCGGCGGCGCGCGGACCACCAGCCCATGAGCATGAGCACCGCGAAGACTCCCAGCCCCAGGTTGGTCCACACCTCCAGCGGGGTGTTGAGCCACTTCGTGTCGCGGGCGAAGTCGGTGACGGAGGTGAACAACGAGCCGTCGATGCCGGACCCGTCGAAGGCCAGCTGCGCGGTGGCGGCCGCGGTCATGACGAGACGTCCTTCCGTATGAGCACGCCGTCCGAGTGCGGGGGCGAGCAGGAGGCGACGCGGTTCGGACCCGCCTGATGTGCCGCCCCCGCCCCCGCGATGGCATGCTGATGACATCGCAGTGACGCGAGGATGGCTACCGAGTCAATCTACTACATGTTGTAGAAGCTCTACGTTCAGAGGTCGCGGGCCACATGCTCCTCAAGCTCGGACTTGGTGCCGACACGGTTCGCGCGAGGCCGACTGTCCCGTCAGCACGCGGGGCGGGCGGCGGGATGTGACGCTGTTCTGCGGCGATGGACGAAGCGGATCACGGAGATCACGAACACGGTGGGCCGGTGCGGATGGTCCAGGTTCACCGTGATCTCGTGAGCCGGTTGCAGGCCGCGCGCGGCCAGCGTCACACCTGCCCAGCGATGATCCTCCGGGAAGCTCCAGCGAACACGTCCGGCCTGCCGGGCGGGGACCGTCACCGTGACGTGGCCGGCTCGCAGACGGGCGGGATCGGCGCCGAGCCGCCTCAGGAAGTCGGCCAACCCGACCGACGTGGTGGTGAACTGTACATACAGCTTGTCCTTGTCCCAGGCGTTGGACTCGAAGAAGGCGACGCCGCCCGCTCCGGCCGGGACCGGCACCTGGTAGACGGCACGCTGGACGGCGGAGGGCATGCCGTGGAAGAGCCCGGCTCGCTCTTCGCGCAACTTGTGAGCGGCAGCCACGTTGTGGCTCTGATCGGCGGAGATCGCGAGACATCCGGCCGGGACCAGCACCAGGAGCGCGACGGCGAGCCCGCGACGTATCCGAACCCGCCCACGGGCAGGCGCGGGCGAGCCGGTCACCGGCACCTCACCCGTCGAGGGTCTGACGGAGGGGAGGAGGACGGCACGCCCGCCTCCCACACCACTGAATCCGACTCGACCGGATGGCGGCCGGTCCGGCGAGCGCGAATCCACTGGACAGCGGCCGACAGAACGCCGACCCCGACAACTGCGGCAACGGCAGGAGCGAGATAAGCCGTTCCGTGCCGCCCACTTTCCCCAAGGGCGTATCCCGCCAGCACCAGCGACTGCGACCAGGCGAGTCCGGCCACGGCCTGCCACAGAACGAAGGAGGCCGTCGGCATGCCCAGCAGTCCGGCAGCCGGATGCACCAACGTACGTATCACCGGCACGAACCGCCCCGACACGACCGCCCGCCGGGGCCCGTACCGCGCGAACAGGGCCTCAGCCCGCCCCATGCGATACCGCCGCCCCTTCGGCTGTCTCAGGCGGAGCGCTCGCCCACAGCGCCGACCGAGCCAGAACCCGGGCTGCGCACCCGCGAGGGAGCCGACTCCCGCACAACCAGCACCAGCGACAACGACAATCGGCCGGACGTCGAAAGCGCCGCCCGTACTGTGGTCCGATGGCTGGGCAGGCAGGCGTCGGGCCACCGCGACGCCTGCCGGATCCCCTCCGCCTGCCCGCCGGGCAGATCAGTCGGCCGTACCTCCGCGGAAGTCGGCCGGGGCCGGGGGGCTGGTCGTGGGTGCGGGCGAAGTGGCACCACCGGTGGTACCACCGCCCGTGGTGCCACCGAGCAGCCCGCCGCTGCCTGTGCCCCCGGTGGTGGTGCCTGGGGTGGTGCTGGAGGTGTCCGTCGGCCCCGGGCTGACACACCGCTTCTTCTTGCCGTGGCACGGGGCAGTGCTGGGGTCCGGTGTCGTCGACGTGCTCGGGCTGGCCGGGGGCGTGCTCTGCGTG